>PMAF01000190.1 GCA_003152455.1 Hyphomicrobiales bacterium | reverse complement strand
TCCTCCAGCACCTTCTGATGCCGGCGTTGCAGCGAGCAGTCGCGTTCGCCGAGATGGATGGCGTTGCCGTTGCCGTCGCCGAGCACCTGAATCTCGATGTGGCGCGGCTTTTCCAGATATTTTTCCAGATAGACCGTGTCGTCGCCGAACGCGGCCTTGGATTCGGCGCGTGCGTTCGTCAGCGCGCTCGGGAGTTCGGCCGCCGTGCGCACAACCTTCATGCCGCGGCCGCCGCCGCCCGAAGCCGCCTTGATCAGCACCGGATAGCCGATGCCGTCGGAGATTTTTCCGGCTTCGGCATCGGACGTGATACCGCCGTCCGAGCCGGGCACCACCGGAATGCCGAGTTTCTTGGCGGTGCGCTTGGCCTCGATCTTGTCGCCCATCAGCCGGATGTGCTCGGCCTTGGGGCCGATGAAATGCACGCCGTGCTCAGTGAGAATCTCGGCAAAGCGCGCATTCTCCGACAGGAAGCCGTAGCCCGGATGGACGGCGTCGGCGCCGGTGATCTCGCAGGCCGACAGGATCGCGGGAATGTTGAGATAGCTGTCTTTCGCCGCCGGCGGGCCGATGCAGACGCTCTCGTCGGCGAAGCGCACGTGCATGGCGTCGGCGTCGGCGGTGGAATGCACCGCCACCGTCGGGATGCCGAGCTCCTTGCAGGCGCGGATCACCCGCATGGCGATCTCGCCGCGATTGGCGATCAGGATTTTATCGAACATCGGACCGGTCCGGCGCCGTCATTCAATGATGACCAACGGCTCGCCGAACTCGACCGGCTGGCCGTCCTCGAACAGAATCTGGATCACGGTGCCGGCGCGCGGGGCCGGAATCTGGTTCATGGTCTTCATCGCTTCCACGACCAACAGCGTGTCGCCGGCTTTTACGTGGGCGCCGATCTCGATGAACGGCTTGGCGCCGGGCTCGGGCGCAGCGTAGGCGGTGCCGACCATGGGCGAGACCACCACGCCGGGATGTTTGGCGGGATCGGGCGGCGCCGTGATCGGCTGCGGCGCGGGTGCTTCCGGCGCCGCCGGGCGCGCTGCGGCGGGAGCGGCCGCGGCGTTGCGCGCGACACGCACGCGCTGACCGTCCTGCTCGATCTCGATTTCGGTCAGGCCCGTTTCGTCCAGGAGCTTGGTGAGCTCGAGAACCAAATCGCGGTCGACGATCGGAGCTTTCGGTGTTTTTGCCATCGTTCAGCGCTTCGCTTTGGCGCCGATCATGGCGGCGAGCCCGCTGACCGCCAGTGCATAGCCGTCAGGCCCAAAGCCGGCGATCACCGCTTTGGCCGCCTTGGAGACGTAAGAATTCTGGCGGAATTTTTCGCGCGCATGAATATTGGTGACGTGGATTTCCACGATCGGCATTTTCAGCGTCAGCAACGCGTCGAGAATGGCGACCGAAGTCGTGGTGTAGCCGGCCGGATTGATGATGAGGCCGGCCGCCTTCTTGGCCTGGGCTTCCTGGATCCAGTTGACCAACTCGCCTTCCACGTTCGATTGCCGGAATACGACGTCGAGGCCGAAGCCTTTGGCGGTCGAACGGCAGAGCTTCTCGACGTCGGCCAGCGTGGCGCGGCCGTATTTTTCCGGCTCGCGGGTGCCGAGCAGGTTCATATTCGGTCCGTTGAGGACGTAGAGTGTTTTGGCCATGGATTCCCGGCGGCTGGCGCGCGTCCATTGCGATCGACACGCGTGAATCTTCGGCACTTTATAGGTGGCCCGGGCGGGAAGGGGAAGCCCGGACGGCGCTTGGGTTTAAGGCGTTTTGGCGTCGAGGGCTTGTGTTTCGCGCGCTGCCCAATCGATCACGTCCTTGATCGCCGTCAATCTCCGGCGGCCGGCGGCTTTTGCTTTCGTAAACATGTCGACCTGATGGTCGGCGCTGGTGCCCTCGGCGAGGATACGGTGCAGGCGCCGGATGTCGGCCGCGCAACCGAGCGCCTCGATATCCTCGGCGATGAAATCGAATACCTGGTCGAGCCATTGTTTGAGCGTGAGCGGGGAGCGGGAAAACGCATCGACGAAGGTGGCGGCCACCCCATAGCGTTGCGCGTGCCACTTGTTCTCTTGAGTGATGGCACGCCCGACGCGGTCGAAGCCGGCATTGAGCGCGCGGTCGCGGTCGAGCGCGCGCACCAGGCAGCGGAACAAGGCAGCGATCGCCACGGCATCGTCGAGCCGCGTGCAACTGTCGGCGACGCGCAGTTCGACCGTCGGGTTTCCCAGCGACGGCCGCAGCGCCCACCAGATGTAGCTGGCGTCGGGGATGATCTTGGCCCACGTGAGCGCGGCGACGAATTCGCGATAGTCCTCGTTGGTGCGGAACAGTTCGGGCAGCCCGGTGCGCGGCAACTCGTCGTAGGCGGTGAGGCGGTAGCCGACCAGGCCGGTGAGGTGGCCTTGCCAGAACGGCGACGAGGTCGAAAGCGCCAGCAGCAGCGGCAGATAGGCCGTCAGTCGCATGATCAGGTTGATGCGGGTGTCGAGGTCCGGCACCTCGACATGCACGTGCATGCCGCACAGCATGTTGCGGTAGCCGATCATCTGCAGGTCGTCCATGATCGCGCCGTAGCGTTCTTTCTTGGTAACCAGTTGTTCGGGCCAGAACGCGAGCGGGAATGTGCCCATGGCGGCCAGCCCGAGCTTGTGCTCGGCTGCGGCTTGGCCAAGCGTGCGGCGATAAGCGCTGAGATGCTCGCGCGCCTCCTGCATGGTGTCGCAGGGCGGCGTCGCCACCTCGATCTGGGATTGCAGCATCTCGGTCGTCACGCGGTCGCCGAGTTCTTTGCGGGCTTGGCTGAGGAACTTCTTGTCGATACGGCGCACCGCCCGGCGCGTCTTGGCGTCGAACACGAAATATTCTTCTTCCATGCCGACCGAATACATACGCAGCGATAACCTGTTTGGTTAAATCGAGTTCCCCGTCATAGCGTGACGCAAAATCGGCCGCCGGGCGAGCCGGCGGCCGGTTATCTGTTCAAGCAACGATGTTGCGCCGCGATCAGCAGGTCGGCTTGCCGCAGCGCGCGGTGTTGACCTTTTCCTGCAGCCCTGGGAGGCCGATGGCGCCCACCACCACGTCGGAGCCGATCACGTAGCTCGGCGTGCCGTTGAGGCCGAGCGCCTCGGCCAACTTGAAGTCCTCGTCGAGCGTCGCCTTGACCTCGGGGCTTTTCATGTCCTTGGCGAGCTGGGTCATGTTCAGGCCGACATCCTTGGCGACCGCGAGCGCGTGCGCCTCATCGGCCGCACCGCGGCCGCCCAGAAGCTTGGTGTGGAATTCGAGATATTTCTTGCCGGTCTTGTCCTGCATGCGCACGGCAACGGCGACGCGCGCCGCTTCCAGCGAGCCGGGCCCGAGCACCGGGAATTCCTTGAGCACGACCTTGAGATTGGGATCGTCCTTGAGAAGCGTGAGCATGTCTTCCATGGCGCGCTTGCAGTAGCCGCAATTGTAATCGAAGAACTCGACGAAGGTGACGTTGCCGTTCGGGTTGCCGAGCGTGACCTGGTTGGGCGAGGAATACAGCTTCTGCGCATGTTCCTTGACCGCGACCTTATGCTTCTCGGCTTCCGCCGCGGTCTGGCGCTTCTCGAGTTCGGCCATCGCCTCCTCGATCGTTTCCGGATGCGCGATCAGGTAGTCGTGCACGACGCGCTCGATCTCGCCGCGCTGGACCGGCGAGAAATTTTGCGCCCGTACGGCTTGCGGCGCGGCGATGGCCAGCAACGCAGCACAAGCGGCGGCGATGTAGCGCGCGCTCGATGTCATCGGTTTTGTCCTTGCTGTGGTCATTTGTTGGCTTTTGACGGTTTGACGCTGACGATATCGTCGGCCTGCACCCAGGCGGGCGAACCGACGGGCAGGCGAGTCTTGGCGCGGGAAGCAAGCTGACGCGCGGTCATCAGGTCGCCGCGGTTGAAAGCGGCTTGCGCGGCGGCGAGGTCGGCTTGGGCGAGGTCGCCTTTGCGGCCGTAGGCCATGGCGAGCTGGGCATAGGCTTCCGGTGCCTCCGGCTCGCGCGCCAGCGCATTGCGAAGAAGCGGAACGGCCTCCTCGGCATTCTTCTTATTGTCGGTGGCGATCAGCGCCTGCCCGAGCATGATATCGATCAGCGGGGTGCCATGCGCGAGCGTAACCGCGTGACGCAGCGGCGCGATCGCGTCGCCCGGGCGGCCGCCTTCCAATAGCGCCTGGCCCTTGAGCTCATAGAAATACGGGTTGTTCGGCTCGGCCTGGATCAGCCCGTCGATCTGCGGCAGCGCGTCGCGCAAGCCGCCATGCCGATAGGTCGCGATGGCACGGGCGTAGCGCGCGGGCAGGCTGTGATCGCTCAGCGGATAGCGACGAAACACGGTGTCGGGCCGATCCAGGAAGCCGGACAATTTGGCGCGCATCATGTCGTGGCGCAACTGCAGTTCCGGCGGATCCTTGCGATCGAAATAGGGGCTCGCCTTGGCCAGCACTTCGAGCGCGGCGACGCGTTCGGGCGGCAGCGGGTGTGTTTGCAAATAGGGATCGGCTCTGCTCAAACCGAACAACATTTCGTTGCTCAAGCGCTTAAACAATTCGAGCATGCCCCTGGCCGATTGGTGGGTGGCAGTGAGGAATTTCACGCCGGCGTGGTCGGCCTGGTCTTCCTGGGTGCGGACATAGGCGAGCAGCGAGTGCTGGATCGCCGATTGCGGCGCCATGATTGCTGGGATGCCGATATTTCCGCCCGAGCCGGAGCGCGCGCCGGCGACCGCGGCGCCGACGCCGGCCAGCAACGCGACGATCGTCGCGGTCTGCGCTTGGGCGAGCTTCTCGCGCAGCTTCATCAAATGGCCGCCGGCAAGATGCCCGGTTTCGTGCGCAAACACCCCGATGATCTCATTCGGCGTCTTGGCTTCGAACAGCGCGCCGGAATTGATGAAAATGTGGTGGCCGTCCATGACGAAGGCGTTGAAGGTGGAATCGTTGAGGATGACCACGCGGACGTTCTGCTGGGCGAGGCCGGCCGCCTTCAGAATCGGCGTCGCGTAATCGCGCAGCAAATTCTCGATTTCGGTGTCGCGGATGATCGGCAGGCCGGACGTCACCCGCTCCTGCGCCCGCGCAGGCGCGAGTACCGGACCGCCACCGGCCGCCGCGACCGCGACGGCGGTCGCAAACGCGAGCGCGCGTCCTGCTGGCGCCATGCGCCATGCTTTGGTAGGTGGCCGATGCTCGATCATGCGGACTTACGCCACTCGTGCGGTGGGTTTGAAGTTCCTATCGCCGTGCCCGCGGCGCCGAACAGGAACTTCAAAGCCAAACGGCACCAGCACCCTATATTTTCTAGTATCCCTATCGTTCCGAAGGTCGCACCAATAGAACGCCAAGGCTTTGCGAACTTCGGAATGGGGGCACTAATTGCCGTGAACCTAGTGACGTGCCCGTGAGCGGTCAACGCAACTTGCGATCACGTCTGAGTCATGAAAAACGCAGGCGAATACGGCAACAGCGGGGCGGGCATAGCGCCCGATGGGCTGAATAACGATGCTTGAGGCGGCCAAACACCTGCTAACGCCCTCCAAACGCAGCAATGTGCCGCCATTCATGGTCATGGACGTGATGGCCGCGGCGGCGCTCCTGGAGGCCAAGGGCGCCCGCGTCGTGCACATGGAGGTGGGCCAGCCGGCGGCGCCCGCGCCGGCCACGGCCATCGCCGCGGCGCAGGCGGCGCTCGCCCACGGCCGCATCGGCTATACCGAGACGCTCGGCATCCCCAGTCTGCGGGCGCGAATCGCCCGCCACTACGCCGACGCCTACAACCTCGCGCTCGACCCGGCGCGCGTGGTGGTCACCACCGGCTCATCCGGCGGTTTCGTCCTGGCGTTTCTTTCGCTGTTCGAGCCGGGCGACCGGGTGGCGCTGGCCAATCCCGGCTATCCGCCGTACCGGCACATCTTGAGCGCGCTCGGTTGCGAGCCGGTGCTGATCGAGACTTCGGCGGAGACGCGCTGGGCGCTGTCGGCCAAGGCTCTGATCGCCGAGCACCACAAAAAGCCGCTGGCCGGCGTGGTGGTGGCGAGCCCGGCCAATCCGACCGGCACCATGATGGATGCCGACACGCTCTCGCGCCTGATCGCGGTGGCAGAGGCGCAAGGCATCCGCGTGATCTCTGACGAGATCTATCACGGCCTTGACTATGCGTTTGGCGCCGAGACCGCCGCCAAACTGTCGGAGCGCGCGCTGGTGATCAATTCGTTCTCGAAATATTTCTGCATGACCGGCTGGCGCGTCGGCTGGATGGTGGTGCCGGAGAGTCTCGTGCGCGCGGTCGAGCGGCTGCAGGGCAATCTGGCGATCTCGGTGCCGACGCTGTCGCAGGCAGCGGCGCAAGCCGCCTTCGACGGCCGCGCCGAAATGGAAGCGGTCAAGCACGGCTACGAGGCGAACCGGCGCATTCTTACGCAAGGCTTGCCGAAAGCGGGGCTCGATAAATTCTTGCCGGTGGACGGCGCGTTTTATCTCTATGCGGATATTTCGAAGTTCTCCGACGACAGCCTGGATTTCGCCAAGCGCATGCTGAACGAGGTGCACGTGGCGGCGACGCCGGGGATCGATTTCGATCCGGTCAACGGCCACAATTTCCTGCGCTTTTGTTACGCTGGCTCGTCGGTGGAGATGCACGAGGCGGTACAGCGGATCGGGAATTGGCTCGGTAAAGCGCCGCGCTAGAATTCCACGTCGAGCTCGACGACTTCGTCCGGCTCGGCCTTGGCGCCTTCAATCCATTCCTGCATCTGCGGCATGGCCATCACCGCCTTGCAATAGCCGGCGCAGTCGGACTCGAGCTTCACGTCGTAGGTGAGGAAGCGCGTCACCACCGGCGCGAACATGGCGTCGGCCATGCAGGGCTGGTCGCCGAAAAGGAACATGCCGCCGTGAGTATCGAGACATTCGCGCCAGATGAAGACGATGCGATCGATGTCGGCCTGCGCGCCGGCCCACACCTTGAAGCTGGGATGGTGCGCCTTCAGGTTCATCGGCAGCGCCGAACGCATATTGGAAAAGCCGGAATGCATTTCGCCGGAGATTGAGCGACAGTGTGCGCGCGCGGCGAGCGTCTTCGGCAGCAGCCCGGCTTCGGGCAGGATTTCGTTGAGATATTCCGCGATCGCCAGCGTGTCCCAAATCTTGATGCCGTCGTGGGTGAGACAGGGCACCAGGAACGATGGCGACAGCAACAGGAGTTCGGCGCGCGTCGAGGGATCGTCGCTGCCGACCGGCTGCTCGTCGAAGTCGAGCCCGGCCAGTTTGCACAGCAGCCAGCCGCGCAGCGACCAGGAGCCGTAATTCTTGCTGGCGATGGTGAGGGCAGCCTTGGCCATGGGGCACAATCATCCCTGTTCACACAGCCCGGCGTCGGCAGCTTAGACGAAAGTTCTGCCCGATCAATAGTTTCCCGTGTCGCAAAAAGGCATGGCAGCCCGCTTGTCCCCAGGCCGGCCGGTCCCGATAATTATCTCGCACTGCAACATGAAATGAACTAGCTTTTCGCCGCGGTTCGCCGGGACCGCCGAGGATTGAATGCTCTATCAGGCGTATCAGGCGCATTCCGACATCATGGTGCCGGTGCGGGCCCTGGCCAACATGGCTGCGAGTTCGGTGGGCGCCAGGCTGAACGGTTCGCTGCGGCCGTCGCCGCTCAGCAATCTCACCGCCGCTTACGAGTTGATCGCGCGCGCCGGCTTGACCCATGCGCGGCCGCCTTACGGCATCGACAGCGTCATGGTGGGCAACCGCGAGGTCGCGGTCAGCGAAGAGGCGTCCGCCCGGACGCCGTTCGGCACGTTGCTGCATTTCAAGAAGGACATCGACCAGGCGCAGCCGCGCGTGCTGCTGATCGCGCCGCTGTCCGGACATTTCGCCACGCTGTTGCGCGCCACCGTGCGCACCATGCTGGCCGAGCACGACGTCTACATCACCGACTGGCACAATGCGCGCGACGTTTCGGTCGCGGAAGGGCGCTTCGGCTTCGACGAATATATCGGCCACATCGTGCGCTTTCTCGAGACGATGGGGCCGGGCGCGCATCTGGTGGCGGTGTGCCAGCCTTGCGTCGCCGCGCTGGTGGCGGCGGCGGTGATGGCGCAGGCCGACAATCCGGCGCAGCCGCGCTCGATGACGCTGATGGCCGGCCCGATCGACACCCGCGTCAACCCGACCAAGGTCAACGATCTCGCCAAGAGCAAGCCGATGGAGTGGTTCGAGAAGAACCTGATCGCCACCGTGCCCCACCGCTATGCCGGCGGCGGACGGCGCGTTTATCCCGGCTTCGTGCAACTCGCCGCTTTCATGAGCATGAATATCGAGCGTCATTTGAAGGCGCATCAGGAACTGTACGAGAATCTGGCGCGCGGCGAGGAGGCCAAGGCCGCCGCTACCAAGGCGTTCTACGACGAATATTTCGCCGTGCTCGATCTCACTGCCGAGTTTTATCTGGAAACCGTGAAGCTGGTATTCCAGGAACACGCGCTGCCGCTCGGCGCGCTCACCTACAAGGATCAAAAAGTCGAACCGGCGGCGATCCGGCGCACCATGTTGTTCACCGTGGAAGGCGAGAAGGACGACATCTGCGCGGTTGGCCAAACGTTGGCCGCGCACGACCTCTGCACGTCGCTCAGGCCCTACCGTAAGCGTCACCACATGCAGGCCGGCGTCGGCCATTACGGCGTGTTCTCCGGCCGCACCTGGCAGAACCAGATCTATCCGATGGTGAAGAACGTCATTCTGCAGAGCGATTGAGCCGCTCTCTTACACGATAAGCACTCCCGAATAGCTTCACCGCGCGCCGAGCAGGCGCTGAAACACGGTGCCGCCGAGAAAGCGCCGGAAGACAATGAAGTACAGGATGACGATCGCGAACAGGAGCAGCGCCGGTCCGTCTTTGAGTTCGAAGCCTTCATCGGTGGTGTTGCCGGTGAATTGGGCGATCGCGTAGCCGGCGATCGCGAACACGAAGATGAAATCGAGGATGGCGGCAACCACCTTGCGCCATGTGGCAACCGGTTTGGTAACGGCTGCCGGATCGAGATTGGACATTGTCGCCTCCTGGTGTCGCGCCGCCCACGGCGCGGCGGCGATTTATTTCTCGCCCGCCGCCCTGACCTTGACGTCCAATGCGATGGGTTTCCATTCGCCTTCGGAGGGGACGAAATCGATTTCATAGAGCACCCGGCTCGGCGCCGTATCGAAATAGCCGCGCACCTGCAGCGCGCCGCGGCCGTCGATCTTCGTTTCGGTGGTGGCGACCGGCGGCTTCAGAACGATAGGCGCGAGATCGATTTTCTGGTCGATGAAGCTTTTGAAGGCCTTCTTCAACTGGTCCGGGCTGAACTTGTCGCGAAACGGTTCCGCCAGCTTGGCATGCATGACCGCATAGTTGCCGGTCAGGTTGGCGTCGTTGAAGGTGAGCAGGGAGGTCTTGATCAGTTTCTCTTGAACCTGCGCGGTCGGACGGTGTTTTCCGCATAGGCCGGCACGGCCAGCAGCAGCGCGCCGACGAGGACGGCCAAAATGTGCGATCGCATGGGCTTTCTCCGTCGCCTGTCGCAGGGTTATTGTCGGTCGCCCCATTGAGCGACCCTTAATCTCTGCGACAGCGCATTGTCCGTTCGGCGGCGCTTACTGATCCAGATCAATGTCTCGGTGCTCCTTTTGCGCATTGTATTATCAGCGTGTTGAAGAGGCCTGCGGTTGAGGAGCTTCGGGGATTCGTCAATGCGTGCTCCAAGGACGCTCTTGGGCAGCCCGGTCCGTAAGCCCGGCGCTAGGGGGCGCCCGTTTTTTGTCGGCGGCGCTAGCCGTGCACCACATAGATTGCCGCAGCGACCACACCCAATAGCGACAACACCAACAATATGATGGCCGGGCGGCACGCCGCCGTCATGCCGCCGAAGCCTATGGCGTAGGCCGCCTTGGCGACATTGTTTGACGACGCCGCGATCAGCACGGCGGCGCACAGGCTCGCGACGGTCATGCCGCCGATACCGCCTTGCGCGATATTGAGCACGAATGGATCGATATCGGTTAAGCCCACAACCGCCGACAGCGCCAGAATGCCGCTTTCGCCGAACGCGCCTTTGACCCAGGCCGAGATGATCGAGATGACCACGATCAGCACGGCGAAGATGAGCGCGGTCGGAATCTGCAGCGGGTTCTTCGGCGCCACGGCCAGATTTGATCCGGCGGTTCGCGCCCGCGGCCGACGCCATTCGTAGATCGCCAGCGCGGCGCCGACCGCGCTCAAGGCCGCCAGCCCGGGCGCCAGGGTCAGCGCGAATTTCACGTCGAACACCGCAACGACAATGCCGAGCCGGATGTACATGATCGCGGTGGCCGCCACGATGCCGGCCGAAATATCCGCCGACGCGTGCTTGGCCTCCCGCAGGCGCTTGGCCAGCACCACGGTGGTGGCGGTGGACGAATAGGCCCCGCCAAGGATGGCCGGCAGCAATGCGGCATGCTTGATCGGCGCGTAGCGCTGCAGCAGATAACTCAGATAGGACAGCGTGCAGACCGTCACCACCGCCAGCCAGATGCCATACGGCGTGAGCGGTGTCAGGCTGCTGACCTGCTGGTGCGGCACCAGCGGCAGAATGATGCCGATCAGGATCAGGAACATGCCGAGAGTCAGCAGTTCGTCGCGCGGTACGATGTGAATGAGCCGGTGCAGCCGTTCGCGCGTGCCGAGCAGCAACACGGCGGCGACGGTGAGCGCGACCGCGACCCAGGGCGGCTGCATCAAGGCAATCGCCCCGATCACGTAGGCGAGCAGGTTCGACGCCGGGATCATGAAGCTGGGCGCTTCGGGCTTTACCGGCGCGGTTCGCAAATAGGCGTGCAGCCAGGCGGCCAAGGCCGCAAGCCCGGCGATAAAGGCGAGCGCGTATGCCGGTTCGATCAAATAGAGCGTGGCGCCGCACATGGCGAGCATCGGAAACGTGCGGATGCCGCCCGGCCTCGACCGCTCCTCGGTCTTGTAGGTCTCCTCGAAGGCAAGCCCCATGAATACGGCGAGCCCGACCGCGAGCGCGAGCCGTCCGGCGAGTTCAAGGGCAGGCAGAGTCTGCATTGCTAAATCGGTTTGTTGAGCCAGCGCGCGGCGCGGCCGAACAGCGAGTCCAATTTTTGTCGGCCGTATGCAGCGTCGAATGTGGGTCGCTCTTATGCTCCGGGGGCACGCAGAGCTCATAAAAATACTCAAGGAAGCGCATATCGTTCGGCTGTGTGACCATAAAGGAGCGATCTTTGACGAATACCGTGTATTCGAGGAGGTTGCCGTCCGGCCGGAAAGCAATCGGCAAAAATGTGCTCTGGGCCAATTTCCTGGCGATGACAAATGCTGACGGGTCGAGCCCATGGTCGCGCATCGCCTTTTCCAATACGGGCAGGCGCTCGACGAATTCCGGGCTGAAATCGCCGACGGAGCTTTGCAGCTTGATGTGATGGGCGGTCATTGGCGCCCTTTTAACCGGCATCTTCCATTTTTGCCGGGCCATCCTACATCTACGGACGCATCAACACATCCCCAGAGCCAGACATGCTCGATTTTACTTCGTCGACCGATGTCGAGGACATCGGCGCAGCGCCTTCGCCGGACGCCGAGGCGCTCGACGCCTATTCCAACGCGGTGATCACGGTGGCCGACCAGGTCGGCCCGGCGGTGGTGCGCGTGGAGACGCGCGGGCCGCAAGGTCGCGCCGGCGGGGTCGGCTCCGGCGTGGTGATCGCACCGGACGGCCTGGTGCTGACCAACTGCCACGTGGTGCAGGGCGCCAAAGAGGTCCGCCTCGCCGACGCGGAAGGCCGCGTCATGGAGGCGCGGCGGCTCGGCGAGGATCCCGACACCGATCTCGCGTTGTTGCGGGCGGACTCGGCGCGCGATCTGCCGCACGCCGCGCTCGGCGATTCCAAGGCGCTCAGGCGCGGCCAACTGGTGGTCGCCATCGGCAATCCGCTTGGGTTCGAGTCGACGGTGACCGCCGGCGTGATCTCGGCGCTTGGACGCTCGTTGCGCTCGCGCAATGGCCGGCTGATCGAGGACGTGATCCAGACCGACGCCGCGCTCAATCCCGGCAATTCCGGCGGCCCGCTGGTGTCCTCATGCGGCGAGGTGATCGGCATCAACACCGCCGTCATCATGGGCGCGCAGGGCATCTGCTTCGCGGTCGCCAGCAACACCGCCCAGTTCGTGCTGAGCGAACTGATCCAGCACGGCCGCGTGCGGCGAGGGTTCATCGGCGTGTCGGGGCAGACCGCGGCGGTGCCGCGCCGGCACGCGCGCAACGCCGGCATCGAGAATGCGTCAGGCGCCATGATCACCGCGCTGGAGCCGAACGGTCCGGCGGCGCTCGCCGGATTGATGACGCTAGACACCATCGTGCGGGCGGACGGCCAGGCCGTCACCGGCGTCGACGATCTGATCCGGCTCCTCAACAGCGAGCGGATCGGGCGCAAGCTCGAGATCGACGTGCTGCGGCGTGGAACGTTGCGGACCTTCGAGGTGACGCCGCTGGAGCGGCCTGCGGCGCGGGCCGCATAAGGTTGCAGCGTTATTTGCCCAGGCGTTTCAATTCGACCCCGGCGGCGAGGTAATACACGGTGTGAATGTTGCACACCGCGCGGGCGCGCGTGAGCCGCTTTGCCGCCTCGGCATTATCATTTTTGGCAAGCATCTGCTCCGCGGCGAAGAAAGACAGCCCGCATTCGCGTGCGTGGCCCATCGAGCCGTGGCTAGAAGGCGGCGTCAATTCGTCGAGTTTGGCATGGCCGAGAAAATACGCGACCAGCGTCCCGGGCCATTGCTTGACGTCGATCTTGCCGGCATTGCGCGCGAGTTCTTCGGCGTCGTTCTGGCCGGCGCGGGCACGCGCGATGTGCAGCCAGGCCGCCTGGTAGGGCAGCCAGAGCACGTCGCCGCCGCGCTTCGGCGACCCTAGCGTCACGGCCTTGTCGAAATCGGCGGCGGCGGCGGCATAGCGCGCCGCGACGAATTCCGCGTAGCCGCGTTCGCTGTAGGTATCGACGGCTTCGATACGGGCGTCCTTGGGGTCTTTGGCGACAAGGTCGAGCGCCTCGGTGAGGCCGGCGACCGCGCGATCGTAGTCGCCCTTGGCGAGTTCGCTGCTGGCGCGCTGGGCCAGCGTGACCGGCGATTTGGCGAGCTTGAGCGCCGCGTCGAAATCGGCGATTGCGGGATCGTATTGGCCGTTCAGGTCGTAGGCTTGCCCGCGCGCGACATAGAGGGCGGCGTCATCGGTCTTGATGACGAGCGCCGCGGTGAAATCCGCGATGGCGTTATCACGAAAGCCGCGCGCCTGGTCGAGCCGCTCGAAGGCGTCGGCGATCAGGCTCTTGGAGGTGTATTCGCTGCCGCGGCCATTGCGCGCGGCGAATTGATCGGCCGGTGCAAGGTCACTTGATCCGAGCGCCTGGGTGAACAGGCGGATGGATTCGTCGATGTTGCCCTGTTGTGCGGCGGCATTCGCCGCTTTGAGATCGTCGAGACCGCCGGCCTGCGCGGTTGCGGCAAAGAGCACTAGGGACGCCGCCGCCAATAAGACTTTGAACATGACTACCCCAGTACTCCGTTGCCCCGGCACGATCTTGAGCCCGCGTCGGCGGTGTCACAGGCGGAGCCAGCGGCGTCAAGTCCGNNATGTTGCGGCCCATGTCGACGCCGGCGGCGCCCTGCTGCACGGCGTTGTAGGCCATGGTGAGCGCGTCGAGCTCGGGCAGCTTCTTGCCGCCGGCCATTACGATCGGCACTGGGCAGGACGCCGTGACGGTCTCGAAGCCGTCGTCGACGTAATAAGTTTTGACGTATTGCGCGCCGAGCTCGGCGATGATGCGGCAGGCGAGGCGGAAATATTGCGCGTCGCGCGTCATGTTCTTGCCGACCGCGGTAACGCCCATCACCGGCATGCCGCAGCGCAGGCCGGCGTCCACCAGCCGGGTCATGTTGTGCACGGAGCGCGTTTCGTGCTCGCCGCCGATGAACACCTGGATGCCGACGCCGGCAGCGTTGAGCCGCACAGCGTCGTCCATGTCCATGGCGATCTGCTCGTCGGACAATTCCTCCCGCAGGATGCTGGGGCCGCCGCTGGCGCGCAGCACCATCGGCTTCTGGGAATCGGCCGGGATCAGCGAGCGCAGGATGCCGCGCGTGCAGAACAACGCGTCGCATTGCGGCAGCAACGGCACGATCGAGAGGTCGATGCGCTCAAGCCCGGAAGTCGGCCCCTGGAAATATCCGTGGTCGACGGCGAGCATCACGGTACGCCCCGATGCCGGATTGAACACACGGGCAAGGCGATTCGTCATGCCCCAGTCGAGCTGGTGCGAGCCTTTCAGAAAAAAGCCCGGCGCGGCTTGGGGTTTGTCGGCTTGATAACGCTCGCCCGCTTTATCGGCTTCCGGCATAGAACTCTCGTGACGTTCGGATGGAGATTGCGGCCGCGCTATTGTTTCGGCGCGGGCGGCGGCGCGGCCGCAGGCGTTTGATCCGCCGGCTTCTTCGCCACCGGTTTTTTGGTCGCTTTGCGTCCGGGCGGCTCGAAATTACCTTGGGCCATGCATTTTTTAATGAACGCATCGCGCTTGGCGCCTTCGAGCTTCTGATCGTCGGCGCCGAATTTACAGGTCTCCAACTTCTGCGCCTTGGTGGGAGCGGCAGAGGCCGGGCTCGCCAGCAGCAGGAGAGGCAGCAGGCCGATGACGGCTATGGGGCGCAGCATGGTCGTAGCTCCTTTGACGGTTCTCGATCTGGAATCACGATAGCATTTTATCGCAGCGCCGCTGCAATGTTTCCGCCGTCCACGGTGGTGACGTCGGCGGTGGTCTTGAGCGCCAGCGCTTGCGCCAGAAAGGCTTGCGCCACGTCCTGCGCGGTGACTTCGCGCTGAAGCAGATTGCCGCTCATGTAGTCTTTCTCGCTTAAACCCCGCGCCTTCGCGCGTCGCGCGATGAAGTCGCCAGTGAGCAGGCCGGAGCGGACGCGGTCGGCATTGACCGCATTGGCGCGGATGCCGTCGGCGCCGTAATCGAGCGCGTATTGGCGCACCAGGAACAAGGTCGCCGCTTTGGGCAGACCATAGGGCCCGAAATTGGCGCCCGGATTGACCGCCTGTTTCGACACGTTGAACAAGAGGCAGCCGCCGGTGCCCTGCGCCAGCATGATCTTGACCGCCGCCTGAGCCACCTTCTGATGCGCGAAGAAATTCAACTCGAAGCTTTTGCGTAAAGTGGCCTCGTCGACCTCGCCGATCTTGCCTTGCCAGGCGGCGCCGGCATTCGAGATCGCGATATCGACGCCGCCGAAGGCCGCCACCACTTGTTTGAAGGCGTCGCGCACCGAGGCGGCATCCGTCACATCGCATTTCAGCGCGAGCGCCGAACCGCCGATCGCCTCAGCTTTCTGCCGCGCCGCGCCGGCGTCGAGATCGAGCAGGGCGACCTCCGCGCCGGCCGCCGCGAAGACCTGCGCGGTCGCCGCGCCGATGGCGCCGCCGGCGCCGGTGACGACCGCGATCTGGCCGGCGAGCGGCAATTCCTTGCGCGCGCCGAGCTTGGCCAGCTCCAGCGGCCAGTATTCGCAATCGAACATGTCGGCTGGCGAGATCGACGTGAAGCGCCCGATCGCCTCGGCGCCGGTAATGCCTTCGACCGCGGCTTGCGCGATGTCGGCGGCGATGCCGGCGTCCTTGGCGCTCGCGCCCAGCCCAAACAGGCCGAGGTCCGGCACCAGCACGAGGCGCGGCGCCGGGTCGTGCATGGCGGCGCCGTGCGCGCGCGCTTTGTGACGGGCGAAATAGGCCCGGTAGCCGTCGACGAATTTTTGCGCGGCCTTCGACGCGGTGCGTTGAAAGCCGGCGAGCTTGCCGTCCTGCGGCGCGGCCAAGATCAGCGGCCAGGGCTTCACGCGGATGACATGGTCGGGCGTAATTACCCCGGCGCGGGCGTAGCGCGCGACATCCTTGCCGTTGACGAAATTGAGGATCGCATCGCCGGTGCGGAACGCGAGGATCGGGCGTTTGTGCGCGCCTTCGCCGCCGGCATCGTGCAGCGTGCAGACGCCGCGCAGGATCGGGGCGACATCGGTCGCGGCAGCGACGCGTTGCGGCAGTTTCGCAGCCGCGAACACGGCTTTGCGGTTTTTCCGGAGACGGCTTTCCGCGCGGCTGACGAAGGCGATCATGCGCTCGTAGGATTCGCGGGCGTCGGCGCCGAACGTGAAGATGCCGTGTTTGTCGAGGATCAGGCCTTCGACCTTGGAATTTTTGTCGAACACCGCGGCAGCTTCCTTGGCGAGGCCGAAGCCCGGCATCCGATAGGGCACGAAGCCGAGGCGGCCGCCGAACACCTTCGCGCACAGTTCGGCCGCGTTCGGCTGGTCGATCAGGCTGAGCACAGCGGTGGCGTGGGTGTGGTCGATAAATTTCGCCGGCATGAAGGCGTGCAGCAGCATCTCGACCGAAGGCGAGGGCGCCTGCGGATCGATCAGGTAGGCGCGCTGCACCCGCGCCATCGCGTCGTCGGAGAGTGTCTTGCGCGCGCGCAAAGCCCGCAGCGGCTCGAGCCGCACCGCCGGGAAACCGCCCGGTTCGATCGCGCCCATGTCCCAGCCCGAGCCTTTGACGCGCAGCACCGTGAGCTTTTCGCCGGCGAGGTCGCGCTCCGTCGTCTTCAGCGAGCTGTTACCGCCGCCGTGCAGGACAAGCTTGGCGTCGCGGCCGATGAGGCGCGTCGAATAGATGCGCAGCGCCAGATCGGCGGCGATACCGGCCTTGCCATAGCGGTCGACCGCTTGCTTGGCCTCGCGCTCGACCCAGGCCGATTTCATGTTCGTCCGTACCCGCCGCTAACCCTTGTCGCCCAACAGACGCTTGGCCCACCAGCCGCGTTTGGGCTGGCCGGCATCGTCGCTCGTCGTCGAGGAAATCACCGGCGTCGGCGGTGGAGTTGCCGCCGCCGCCGGAGGCGGGGCCCCCGCTTGGCCGATCGGGGCCGGTTCGCGGATGGTCGAGCGCCGGCGTGGCGGTTCCGGCTCGGCTTGTGCCGGCGCGGCGGCTNNGCGGCGGAGCCGGTTGCGGCTCGGGCGCTGACTCCGGCAGTTGGTTGTAAGGCCGGTCGAGGATCGGCCGCTCCCTGGCCGGCGGTTCATAGGCGGCCGGCGAAGCGGTCTCATTGAATGGTGGCGCTATGGCGGAAGCGTCTTCGTCGCTCACGGGCGGGAAATCCGCGCCCGGGTGCTGCATTTCGGGGCCCGATCCGCCGCCATTGGCGGCTTGGAACGGCGCCTCGCCATTGCGGCCTTGCCGATTGCGGCGTCCGCCGCGGCGGCCGCGCCGCCGGCGCCGGCGAACATCGCCTTCGGCTCCGGGAGCGCCGCCTTGGCGTGGCGGCTGCTCGTCGATACCGGCTTCCTCGGGCGAGCCGCCATCGTGATCCTCGTGCGCGATCGTAGGCTCGGGCGCGGTGTCGCGGGTGAATTGCGGCGCGCCCTCGCGCGGTTCGCCGCCACGGCCGCGACCA
>PMAF01000310.1 GCA_003152455.1 Hyphomicrobiales bacterium | reverse complement strand
CCCGACGCGACCGCATCCGTAACGCGCAAATCAGCGCGGGCCTGTGTGAAGCTGACCAAGGCGCTCGCTTACAATATTTAGCGTATGGGTCCCGCTAACAAAAACACGGGCAATTACTGCGGTCTCCCGGCAAACGCCGACGATTGCGTGGGCTTGTCACCGATGGCTGGAAGCGTGAGGCTCAGCGCGCGACCAGCTTGCGGTACAGGTGCCAGGTTGCGTGGCCGAGCACAGGTACCACGATCGCGAGCCCGACGAACAGCGGGATCGAGCCAATTAGCAACAGCGCCGCGACAATCAGGCCCCACAGCGTCATCGTGGCCGCGTTGTGGGCGACCGCGCGCACCGACGTTGCGAGCGCCGCGAGCACGCCGACGTCACGGTCGAGCAGCAGCGGAAACGAGACGACGCCAATCACCATCGCTACGATGGCGAAGGCTAATCCGATGAGATTGCCGGTGATGATCAGCGTGTGGCCGTTCGGCGTCGTCATCACGTCATGCACGAATTTCGACATCGACGCCGGCGGCAGATAGCCGAACAAAGACTGATAGAGACTCTGCGCGACAATCAGCCAGGTCACAAACAGTACGGCGAGTACGGCGCTGATTGTG
The DNA here is from genome assembly GCA_003152455.1 of Hyphomicrobiales bacterium. Classification (GTDB taxonomy): domain Bacteria; phylum Pseudomonadota; class Alphaproteobacteria; order Rhizobiales; family Xanthobacteraceae; genus Pseudolabrys. The sequence continues at coordinate 2,893 of PMAF01000310.1, read as the reverse complement.
GCGATTGCAGGAAACGACGGCGAGCGGACGACGTCCAGCACATGCTTCGTGTCCGGTTCGTTGCCTTCTTCGCGTTGGCGGCTGATTTCATAAAGTCCGATGGCAGCGACCGGCCCGATAAGCGCGAAACCAGCGGCAAGGGGAAACAGCATCGGGAACAAATTGTATCCGAACGAAAAACCGGCCAGCACGATGCCGGCGATCGGATAGATCAGGCCAAGAAATAGCAGATGCGTCGGCATCGCTTTAAAATCGTCGTAGCCGCGCGCAAGCGAATCCCAAAGGTCTGCGGCCGTGATCGTGCGCACAGTCAGATGCGGGACGCTTCCGTCCGCGCCAGTGTAAATATGAATATGGGCCATCTTGTTCCCTCCTTGAGCACGAAAGCTCGCGGCAGGCATGAGCGCCGAAGCAGGCACAGAGACCCGTCAACTAGTGCATAAGTTAACATCACAAGCGCGGTTTGGTTTCATAAGCGCGTTGAGTCAAACGCTATGCAGTCAAAATGTAGTCGTGCATCGCCGTCGAGTCACGTTCCATCTCATGCAGCCGATGCTTGACCACATCACCGATCGATACGATTCCGACCAGCTCCCCCTGGTCGACCACGGGGACGTGGCGGGATCTGCCCTCGGTCATGCGTTCCATGATGTTTAACACACTCTCGTTCTCGTTGCAGGTCGAGACTTTGCGGGTCATCGTCTGGCTCACCGGCTCCTCGAGCGCTCCCGCGCCGCGTTCGGCGAGCGCACACACAACGTCTCGTTCGGAGAGGATACCGACGACGCGACGGTCGGCGCCGAGAATGAGCACCGCGCCGATGCGCTTCTCGACGAGGAGTCCCACGGCGGAGGCGAGACTGGCACTGGGTGCGATGGTGACGACCTCGCGGCCTTTGGAAGCGAGGATAATGCTGATGGTCATCGTAGCCTCCCTAGACTTCATAGCGCTGCTGCTCGCAGAGGTGGGGCGGCGACAGCGAAGATAGTGTCTTTAAAGGCCAACGCCCCAGCGCAGGGATGGTTGCACGCGTGGAATGCACCATGACCAAGTGAGGCGGTTTGAGCCGACATTAGATGAACCTCGAATTGGCGTGAATAGTAGGGATTTTCCAACTTCCTGGAAGCCGGACGCGAGGTGCGGGCGGCATCGAGAGCCGCCATGAACTCTCGGAGAAGGCCGACGAAGAACGGCGACGATGCCGCGATTGCGCGCTCGCGCGTGAAGTGATTTTACGTTTGCCGGACGCCAAAGTCCTGCTCACTTCGGGATTCCCTGGCGCCCGGCTGACCGACATGCAGAGCCTCGGAACTAGCGTCCGCCTGCTCAGCAAGCCGTATCGCAGGGAAGATTTGGCGCGAACGGTCCGCGAAGTCTTGAACGATTGACCGAACTCACGGTGGTCAGACGGCGAAAAAGCTGTCCACTTTTCCCGCAGTGCGTGAGGCAGTTTCTGGCACTTCGCGTCAATTCGCTGCGCCGCAAAACTTGGTCGCTTTCAGACAATAGCGGACATCCCTGAATTTTGGCACGAGATGGCTCGGTCGCGATTGACCCATAAGCGACATTGGCCGTGCACTGCGGCTATGGTTTTGATGCCGGTTTCAGCCCCTATCATCGATTGGGAAAGCATCGCCACTTTATAAGTGCGGCATAAATATCGTGACAACGATCCGGTCCGGCACCTCATGACGGAACAGACCTTGGCGCGCGGAGTTCAATTGTTGACTCCATGTGGAGACAAAAGATGTCTAGCGATACGAATGAATGGGGCCTACTGAAAGAGCAGTTTGACGTGCTGGTGCATGATGAAAGCGTGCGTTCCGACAGCACCGAAAATATCTTTGATGATCAATTTTATCGTCGCTTTACCGAACTGATAAACGGGGTTATGGAGCGCAATAACAAAACCGGTTATATCGACTGGTCCCGACGCTAACTATTTGTCGGTTCGAATTATTGGATCGCAGTCGGCTTTACGTGCCCACCATGCTCGCTATTGGCACTTCGCAGACAAACGACCTCAGCCGCCGAATGGTCGCTAACGGAGCAAAGTGGACAAACAGGGGTTTTCGCCTTGGCCAAATAGGGCGCGATTGACCCGAAGCGGACATTCTGCGGCGGTTTATCGGGACCACTCCAACGCGCCACGATGGCTCAAATCGGCTGTGATAGGCCGGTTTGATAAATAGCAAAGCGCCGCACTTTGTTTATTGCCATGAAAGGCTTGGCCCGCAATTGTGATGGCCGATTTGAGGCCGGCCGGGAGTACGGAATATGACAAAACGTTTTTACGCGCCCTACGTCTTGCTCGCACTCGCACTCCTGGGGATAGCCGTCGCGTTCTATGACGCCTACCAGCTCTATAACGGCCAGGCGCTGTGGTGTCCGCCGCCCATCAGTGGATGCAATGAGGTCGCGAACAGTCCGTATGCGCGCATTTACAATCTGCCGGTTGGTTATTTTGGCGTCGTCTACTACTTGTACATGTTCGGCTTGGCGGCGCTGCTCGCATTCGACCCGTTCTCGCGCGGACTGCGTTTCGCGGCGCTTGCCTACTCCGCCTTGGGCGTGTGCTTCTCGATCTATTTCATGTATTTGCAGATCGCCTTCATCCACGCCTTCTGCATTTACTGTCTCGTCTCTGCAGTCACGACCCTTCTTCTGTTCATCGCGGCACTCTCCCATTTCAGACCGTCACGCGCGCCGACGAAGTGATCGAGTGAGGGCTGCCTGACGGCAGCTTATGGCACATCGCGCCCTTTCGGACCCACGCCCAGAATGGTCGCTAACGGAGCAAAGCAGACAATGCTCGGCCCGGCGGCTGGATCGCTCGGTCGTCAATGACCCATTAGCGAAAATTCCGAGGCATTCACTGGACTTGTGAGGTTGT
>PMAF01000010.1 GCA_003152455.1 Hyphomicrobiales bacterium | reverse complement strand
CCGCCAGCGCTACGTCGACCTCATCATGAATGCCAAGAGTCGCGAGATCTTTCGCACGCGCGCGCAAGTGGTGCGCTATCTGCGGGACTTCCTCGATGCGCTCGATTTTCTCGAAGTTGAGACGCCCATGATGCAGCCGATCCCGGGCGGAGCGGTGGCGCGGCCGTTCAAGACGCATCACAACGCGCTCGANNGAGCTCTACCTCAAGCGCGCGATCGTCGGCGGGCTCGAGCGCGTCTACGAGCTCGGCAAGGACTTCCGCAACGAGGGCCTCTCGCCCAAGCACAACCCCGAGTTCACGATGCTCGAGCTCTATTTGGCGTATGCGGACTATCGTGACCTCATGGAGTGGATTGAGAAGGCGCTTCGCGGCCTTGCCGATGCCGTGCACGGCAGTCGCCAGATCGAATACCAGGGCAGAAGCTACGACCTCGCGGTGCCTTTCAAGCGCGTGACCGTGGAGCAGTCGCTCCTTGCAAATAACCCCGGGATCGATGCGCTGTCGCTGCGCGATGTGACCTACCTGCGCAAGGTATGCGAGCGGCTCGGCATCACATTCAAAGACCACGACGGCGCGGGCAAGCTGCAGATCGAGATATTCGAGAAGACCGTCGAGCACACGCTGCTTGACCCGACCTTCATCCATGCTTATCCGGTCGAGGTCTCGCCGCTGTCGCGCGCGAATGATGCGGATCCGTTCATCACCGATCGTTTCGAGTTCTTTCTTGCAGGGCGTGAGCTCGCCAACGGTTTCTCGGAGCTCAACGATCCGGAGGACCAGGCGGGGCGCTTTCGCGCCCAGGTCGCGCGCCAGGATCGTGGGGATGAGGAGGCGATGTACTTCGATCACGATTACATTCGCGCGCTCGAGTATGGGATGCCGCCGACCGCAGGCCTTGGCGTCGGAATTGATCGGCTCGTGATGTTTTTTACGAACTCGCCGTCGATCCGCGACGTGATCCTGTTTCCGCATATGCGTCCGGAGACGGTTTGACCGAGGCGCCGATCGGAGTATTTGATTCCGGTGTCGGGGGTCTCACAGTCCTGCGCGCGCTCGTTACGGAGCTGCCGCAGGAGCGCTTCATCTATCTTGGGGATACCGCGCGCCTGCCGTACGGCACGAAGAGCCGCGAGAGCGTCTCGCGCTATGCCGCGCAGGCCGCCGAGGCGCTCGCGGACTACCGCCTCAAGTGTCTCGTGGTCGCCTGTAATACCGCCTCTGCATCGAGCCTGCCCACCATGCGCGAGCGGCTGCCGGGCGTACCCATCGTCGGGGTCATTGAACCTGGAGCGCAAGCGGCCTGCGAAGCATCGCTGTCAGGCCACATCGCCGTCATCGGCACTGAAGGCACGGTGCGCGGGCGCGCCTACGAGGAGGCCATATTGCGTAGGCGCAGCGATGCGCGGATTTCGGCGCTTGCCACGCAGTTATTCGTGGCACTCGCGGAAGAGGGCGTGTGCAGCGGACCGATCGCGCTTGCCGTGGCGCGCCATTATCTGCAGGCGCTATGTACCCCTGAGCGTGATGGGCCCGATACGCTCGTACTCGGGTGCACGCACTTTCCGATGTTGGCGAAGGCGATTCGCGCAGCGGTCGGTGAGAAGATGCGTATCGTCGATTCCGCGGCGACCACCGCAAGCGCTGTCAGGCAGTGCTTGCACTCGGCGGGACTTCTGCGCCGTTGCGGATCTCATGCCGTGCGCTTTCTTGCCACGGACGGCGCGGAGCGCTTCGCGCGCGTGGGCAGCCGGTTCCTCGAGCGCACGATCGCGCCCCGAGATGTAGAGCTCATCGATCTATAGAGGCGCTACTCCGGCAGGCTGTAGGGCAGCGCCAGCGGCGTGACTTCAACTGGCAGCGATGCAGAATCCGCTTGCGCCTCGTCGCGCGCCGAGAGTGCGCAGACCGCCAGAAACTCACACGCCCCATCGGAGCGTTTCACGGCTTCGACGATTTTGAATGCGCGGCCATCAGTGAAGAGTCCGCTCGTAGCGGGCGCGCAATCCAGCGCCGCATACGTGACGAAGCGCTGCATGCGGCGCTTGACACGTCCGCGGTAGTGCGCACGCGCTATGACTTCCTGGCCCGTGTAGCAACCCTTATCGAAGTCGATGGCACCCAGCGCATCAAGGTTCAGCATCTGCGCCACGAACTCCTCAGATGTTGCCGCGTACACCTGCGGCACACCGCCTGCGACATCAAAGCTGCGCCATTTTTCTCGATCGCCCGAGGATGCAGTTTTTCCAGCGGCGGCGCTGATGCTGAGCCATCGTGCAGGCGCATCCGCGATGCGCACGCAGGTCGCCGCGCTCTCCGGGAGTGGTTCGGCATCGTCGGTCGCGATGAGACCCTGAATGTGCAGGTCGGCCGAGACGTCGTCGACTTTTACCTTGGCGCGCAGGATAAATTTCGAGAGCCGAGTGCAAACCACTGCGGCGAGCTCCCGCGGCAGAATGGCGAGCACCTCGTCGGGGGCGATGAGGATGAGCCGCAGGAGCGCGATCGTACGGCCCTGTGGGTTGTGGTAGCCCGCAAGCATGGTGCGCGCCGCGGCGAGCCGTTCGACGTCGCTCGAAACCTGGCCCTGCAGAAAGCGCTGCGCGTCGGAGCCTCGCAGTCGCAGAGCCCCCAGATCATCAAGTGCTATGGATTCGATTCGATCGTGCATATGAGCTTCAGCATTGTTTTTCCAGAGGTTTATTGTGGTCCCTGCGGGCGAATTCTGGCAGACTTGGCGTCTATGCAGAATGCGCCCGAGAATCGCGATCACAAGGCCTGCGAGCCGGAGCAGGTGGGTGAGCCTTGCGAGGCCGTGCCGTACGTCAAACCGCAGGAGATTGGCGGCCCAGCCGGCCTTGAGCCGACACGATTCGGCGATTGGGAACGCAAAGGCCGCTGCATCGACTTTTGAACGACCACAAGTTGCACGCGGCAGCACAACCTTGTATGAGCCGCCGCGAGAGCACGCATGCCTGAACGACCTCTTTCACCTTTCCTGACGGTGTACAAATTCAAGTACACCCTCGCGACTTCCATACTGAATCGCTTCGCGGGACTCATCCTGTCTGCCGGCCTTGTCATGCTAGTGTACTGGCTCGTCGCGCTCGCATCTGGTGTTCGTGCCTACGCGCAGGCGCGCGCGCTTCTGTCGCTCGGCGTGATGAAGTTCCTCTACGCTGCACTCCTCGCCGCGTTCGCCTATCACCTGATTGCAGGGATGCGCCATCTCGTTTGGGACACGGGGCGCGGCTTGGAGAAAAAAACTGCTGAAAGAAGTGCCTGGGTGATTGCCTGCGTGAGCATCGTGCTGACGCTGATCCTCCTCTACTGCTTCCTGCGTCCGGCAGCGTATACGCAATGAGTCTGCGCAGTCCCTTGGGGCGAGTACTCGGCCGCGGCGCGGCGAAAGAGGGCGTGCACCACTGGTGGCTGCAGCGCTTGACGTCGATCGCGCTCGTGCCCCTGTCGATCGGGTTTGTCGTGTCGCTTCTCGCGTTGCCGGCACTCGACTATTCAACCCTCATCGCCTGGGTGCGCCAGGGTGGCACTGCGCTCGGCCTCATCCTGTTCGTGCTCGTCGCGGCGCGCCACTCCCAGTTGGGTTTGCGCGTCGTCATCGAGGACTATGTGCACACTGTCGGCCTTAAGACTCTCGCGCTCGTCCTGGTCGACTTCTCTCACGTTGTGGGTGCCGCGGCGGCGGTGCTGGCGGTGATCAAGATCGCCTCCGGAGGCCGCTGGTGAGCGACTTCGAGTGGATCGACCACAGCTACGACGTCATCGTGGTCGGTGCGGGAGGCGCGGGACTGCGTGCAACTTTGGGGCTCGCCCAGGCGGGGCTTGCCACCGCGTGCATCACGAAGCTCTTCCCCACGCGCAGTCACACAGTGGCCGCGCAGGGCGGCATCAGCGCAGCGCTTGGCAATATGGGGGAAGATGATTGGCGCTGGCACATGTACGACACGGTCAAGGGCTCCGACTGGTTGGGCGACCAGGATGCCATCGAGTTCATGTGCAAGGAGGCGCCCGCCGCGGTCATTGAGCTCGAGCACTTTGGCGTGCCGTTCTCGCGCACCGAGGAAGGACGCATCTACCAGCGCCCGTTCGGCGGCATGACGACGCATTTCGGCAAGGGCGTCGCACAGCGCACCTGCGCCGCAGCGGATCGCACCGGGCATGCGATGCTGCACACCCTGTATCAACAATCCATACGGCACCGCGCGACGTTCTTCGTCGAGTATTTCGTGATCGACCTCATTATGGAGGCTGGCGTATGCCGCGGTGTCGTCGCGCTCGACTTGGCGGAGGGCAAGCTGCATCGCTTCCGTGCGCACATGACCATTCTGGCAACCGGAGGCTATGGGCGTACCTACTTCTCATGCACGTCTGCGCATTCCTGCACCGGCGACGGCAACGCCATGGTGTTGCGCGCGGGGCTGCCGCTGCAGGACATGGAGTTCATCCAGTTCCATCCGACCGGGATCTACGGCGCCGGCTGTCTCATCACCGAAGGCGCGCGCGGCGAGGGTGGCTACCTGACGAACTCGCGTGGCGAGCGCTTCATGGAGCGCTACGCACCGAACGCCAAGGACTTAGCCTCGCGCGATGTCGTGAGTCGCGCGATGACCGTCGAAATCCGCGAAGGCCGTGGCGTCGGCCCCGAGCGCGATCACATCGATCTGCATCTCGAGCATTTGGGCCCGGAGGTGATTCATGAGCGCCTGCCCGGCATTGCCGAGACCGCACGCATCTTCGCAGGCGTCGATGTGACCAAAGAGCCGATCCCGGTGCAGCCCACTGCGCACTACAACATGGGCGGCATTCCCACCAACTATCACGGCGAGGCATTGACCAAGAAGAACGGCAACCCCGATACCGTGGTGCCCGGCCTGATGGCGCTGGGCGAAGCGGCCTGCGTGTCGGTGCATGGCGCCAACCGGCTAGGCTCGAATTCGCTGATCGATCTGGTGGTGTTCGGCCGCGCCGCAGCGCTGCGTTGCGCCGAGTTGGTCTCGCCCGGCGACAAGCAGCCCGCGCTGCCAAAGGATTCCGCCGATCTCGCGCTCAGCCGGCTCGACAAGTTCCGCAACGCCGCCGGCGGCACGCGCACCGCCAAGCTGCGGCTCAACATGCAGACGGTGATGCAGAGCCATTGCGCGGTGTTCCGCACCGGCGAGGTGCTGGAGGAAGGCGACAAGCTGATCCACACCGCCCATGACAACATGTCGGATATCGCCGTCAGCGACCGTTCGCTGATCTGGAATTCCGATCTGATCGAGACGCTCGAACTCGACAACCTCATGGCGCAAGCGGTCGTCACCATGGCTTCGGCGAAGAACCGCACCGAAAGCCGCGGCGCCCACGCGCGCGAGGACTTCCCCAACCGCGACGACAAAGAGTGGATGAAGCACACGCTGTCCTGGATGGACAATAAAGGCGAAGTGAACATCGACTATCGCCCAGTGCACACCTACACGCTCACCAACGACATCGCCTATATCGAACCGAAGGCCCGCGTCTACTGACGCTAAGGCCCCCTGACCCAAAACGCGGATAGCCGACATGGTCGAATTCACGCTGCCGAAGAATTCCAAGATCACGCAAGGGAAAACCTGGCCGCATGCGCCCAAGGCCGTGCATGAAACCGAATTCCGCATTTATCGCTGGAACCCGGATGACGGGGCCAATCCGCGCGTCGATACCTATTACGTCGATCGCGATGACTGCGCGCCGATGGTTCTCGACGCGTTGATTTGGATCAAGAACAACATCGACCCGACGCTGACCTTCCGCCGTTCCTGCCGCGAAGGCGTATGCGGCTCCTGTGCCATGAATATCGACGGCACCAATACGCTCGCCTGCACCAAGGCGATGGACGACGCCAAGGCGCCGCTGCGGATTTATCCGCTGCCGCACCAGCCGGTCGTCAAGGACCTGGTGCCGGACCTGAAGAATTTCTACGCGCAATACGCGTCGATTGAGCCCTGGCTCAAGACCGTGACGGCGACCCCGGAAAAGGAATGGAAGCAGACCCACGAAGACAGAACCAAGCTCGACGGCATGTACGAATGCATTCTGTGCGCGTGCTGCTCGACTTCGTGCCCGAGCTACTGGTGGAATTCGGATCGCTATCTAGGTCCCGCTGCGCTGCTGCAAGCCAACCGCTGGGTGCAGGATAGCCGCGACGAGGCGACCGGCGAACGGCTCGACAATCTTGAGGACCCGTTCCGGCTCTACCGCTGCCACACCATTATGAACTGCTCGAAGGCCTGCCCGAAGGGCCTCAACCCGGCGAAGGAAATCGCCGTGTTGAAGAAGGCGATGGTCGATCGGCAAGTCTAGGTTTCTGTCTTCGTTAGAAGAAAAACCGTGGATGGCCGGGAGAAGCCCGGCCGTGACGCTGTGGCTTGGCGTCTAATTACACTTAGTGGCGAAGCAAATTTTCTCCAACTCAGGGAATGGCTTGTAGACGGCCTTGGCACATTCGCCTTTGCTGGGCTCGACCAATTGGTTGAGATGACCGCCATAAAAATAAGCGACGCGCTCCGTGTTGCCGGCGTAGGTGCGGTTCAAGCCGCGCGGATTGTAGCGCACGCAGGCCGTATAGCGCGGTTCGTTGCCGACCTGCGTGAGCGCCGGGTCGGAGATAAAGGCGTCGTGCACGTTGGTTGGGTCGTCGAGGGTGCGCCTCAGGGTATCCAGGATTTCCTGCTTAAAGTTGGTGGGTGCGATATTGGGATCCACGATCGGCGTTTTACCGCCACCACAGGCTGCAAGCGCCAGCCCAAGCGTTACGGCAAGCGCCGGCACCAACCATAAGCGGGCTGTCTTTTTGCCCATCGGGACGTCTCCTCATCGCCGCGGCGGTATTTTCGTCCCCGCCTTCGACCCGGTCAATCGAGCTTGAGCTTCTTGCGCCGCTCGGCGAGCGTGCGCAGCCGCAACGCGGTGAGCTTGATGAAGCCCTCGGCGTCACGGTGATCGTAGGCGACCGCACCCTGCTCGAACGTCACGAGTTCCTGGTCGTAGAGCGAGTATTTGCTCTCTCGCCCGACCACGATGACATTGCCCTTATAGAGCTTGAGCCGCACCCGGCCGGTGACGAATTCCTGNNCTCGTCTTTAAGATGCGCGGCGCCGCGGTCGAGCGTGATCGACTCGATGCCGCGATGGGCGGCAAGCAAGATCGTGCCGCCCGGCGTCTCGTACATGCCGCGCGACTTCATGCCGACGAAGCGGTTCTCCACCAGATCGAGCCGGCCGAT
>PMAF01000304.1 GCA_003152455.1 Hyphomicrobiales bacterium | reverse complement strand
GTTTTTGGAAGCGACAGGCGGCTGGCTCTGCTGCACCGACGCACGGGCTACAAGACACGCCGACGGCATCGCATGGCGTTCGCCGGGTGGCGACCTTGCGTGGAACGTGCGTGGAACTGACCTGTTCGGCGGTCCCCGGGCTTGTTGCTAAGCCCTTGAAAAGAATGGTGGGCGCGACAGGGATCGAACCTGTGACCCCTACCATGTCAAGGTAGTGCTCTTCCGCTGAGCTACGCGCCCTTTATCGGATTTGGTCTTATCGGCTCCAAACTGGCGAGGCAAGCGGCCCGCGGGCGGCCTTTGGCGGCTTAAGCCGCCAGCATCTTGTGCACTTCGTTGACCAGGTCGCGCAGATGGATCGGCTTGGACAGCACTTTGGCGTGCTTGGGCGCGGTGGAATCGGCATTGAGCGCGACCGCGGCGAAGCCGGTGATGAACATGATCTTGATGTCGGGGTCGAGTTCGGCGGCGCGGCGGGCGAGCTCGATGCCGTCCATTTCGGGCATCACGATATCGGTGAGCAGAAGCTCGAACGGCTCCTCGCGCAGGCGTTGATAGGCCGATAGGCCGTTGTCATAGGAGGTCACGTCGAATCCGGCGTTCTGCAGCGCCTTGACCAAAAAGCGGCGCATATCGGTGTCGTCTTCAGCCAGGAGGATTTTCGACATGATACTCTAAACGCCCCGTCCCAGCCGCCCCCGCACCGGGGGCCCGATCGCCTCATAAGGCTCCCCCATAAGACTTATGTCAGGTAAATATCGGGTGAACCGAAAGCATGACTTGGCTTTAGGCCGCCGCCCATAGACAATAGAGCGTTATATCGGCCGGTTGGGCCTGTCCTACCGGCATGCTACCGAAGCTTGAAATGGCCATACCCGTTCATGAGTGACATTCGCGACGAACTTGACCCACCGTTCGAGGTCGTGGACCCGGCCGAGGGCAACGGTCCGGTGCTGTTTAATTCGCCACACAGCGGCTCGACCTATCCGTGCGATTTCCTGGCCGTCTCGCGGCTCGACATCGCCACTTTGCGCCGCTCGGAGGACAGCTTCGTCGACGAGTTGATCGCCGGGGTGGTCAAGCACGGTTTTCCGCTGATGCGCGCGCATTTCCCGCGCTGCTTCGTGGACGTCAACCGCGAGCCCTACGAACTCGATCCGCGCATGTTCGACGGCCGCCTGCCCTCCTTCGCCAATACCCGCTCGATGCGTGTGGCCGGGGGCCTTGGAACCGTGGCGCGAGTGGTCGGCGACGCCCAGGAAATCTACGACCAGCGCATTCCGGTCGATGACGCGCTGGCCCGCATCGAGTGCCTGTACAAGCCCTATCACCGCGCGCTGCGCCGGCTGTTCTCAAGGCTGCACCGCGACTATGGCGCCGCCATGCTGATCGATTGCCATTCCATGCCGTCGACCGCTGGCCACAAGGACGAGCGGGCGCGGCCCGAATTCGTGCTTGGCGACCGCTACGGCACCAGTTGCGTCGGCGTGGTGGCGGAAACCGTGGAAAAGACCTTGCGCACCCTGGGCTACAGCGTGAGCCGCAATAAGCCCTATGCCGGCGGCTTTATCACCGAGCATTACGGCAACCCGGCCGCCGGCCTGCACGCCATCCAGCTCGAGATCAACCGCGCGCTTTACATGGACGAGCGCCGCTACGCGCGCTCCATCACCTTCAGCCAGTTGGCGGCCGACCTAGAGACGCTGGCCAGGCGCCTGGGCGAGATTCCGCTGGAAGAACTGCGTCCATACCGGGCGGCGGCGGAATAGATAAAAAAAGGGCCGCTCACGAAGAGCGGCCCAAGTCTAGGGAGGAAACGCCCAAGGAGGGCAACGATAGCTCTCGCTACCGCATTGCAATAATTTACACCGCGACGCACAAAAATCAAGGCTGATTGGCGAAAATCCCATGTTTATACGCATAGCTGGTTGCCAGATTTTCAGCGCAAAATTCGTCGTTTCCGGGGATTGGTGGCAAAAACGTCACAACTTCAACGGCGCAGAAGGGAAAGCCAGTAGGATTTTGCATTGCTTTAAGTTCAAAAATGTTGTGCCGCACCCGCCGAAACGCCCCATCGCATGGTCTTTCGGTAGTACGAGGTGCCCCTTGGGGGATCGTGCGATAAGCAGGCAGCGATGACGGCCATCGATTTCGCAAGTTTCGTCGACCACCTCGCCGGCGCTTCCGGCGAGACCATCTTGCCGTTCTTCCGCACGGCCCTGGCGGTCGACAACAAGAAGAAGACCGGCGGTTTCGATCCGGTCACCGCCGCCGACCGCGCCGCCGAACAGGCCATGCGCGCCCTCATCCGCCAAAATTTTCCGGACCACGGCGTCGTCGGCGAGGAATACGGCGCCGAGCATACCGACGCCGAATATGTCTGGGTGCTCGACCCGATCGACGGCACTAAATCCTTCATCACCGGGATGGTGGCGTGGGGCACGCTGATCGGTCTGATGCGTTTCGGCGAACCGGTGTTCGGCATGATGAACCAGCCGTTCACGGGCGAAAAATTTTCCGGCGACGGCGGCGCGGCCAGCTATCGGGGTCCGGCGGGCAGCCGCGACCTGCACGTGCGCGCCTGCGCCTCCCTCGAGGGCGCGATCTTGTCCACCACCAGCCCGCTGCTGATGAACGAGTCCGACTGCGCCGCTTTCGGCCGGGTGGAAAACAAGGTCAAGCTGTCGCGCTATGGCGGCGACTGTTATGCCTATTGCATGCTGGCCGCGGGGCTGATCGATCTAATTATCGAAACCGAGATTAAGTCCTACGACATCGTCCCGCTGATCCCGGTCATCGCCGGCGCCGGCGGTATCGTCACCACCTGGGAGAACGGTCCGGCGCAAGACGGCGGCCGCATCGTCGCCGCCGGCGACGCGCGCGTGCATGCGGCGGCGCTGGAGATGCTGGCGAAAGGCTAGTAGCGCGGCGTGCCCGGCACGAAGGCGTCGAAGGCCGCCCAGAATTGCGCCCGATAGAGATCCTGCTCCTGCAGGATCTCATGCTTGCTGCCGGCCAAAATGAGATGCCGGCCGGCCAGCAGATTCATCCCGAATGTCTCGATCGCCGGCGTCGAGACCACTTCGTCGCGGCCGGCCGCCACCAGCAGGATCGGCTGGCGGATATGGCCGGAGTAGCCGGGCGCGGCGAAATCCTTCATCAGGCGCAGCGCGGCATCGGCCCAGGCCACTGTCGGCGCGCCGATGCCGAGCTCGGGCGCTTGCTCCAGGACCGCGGCGTTGCGTGCGTAGCGCACCGGGTCGGAGGTCAGCACATTGCCGACGAAATCCTCGGCGCCGATGGCTTTGCCATTGCCGGTCGGCACATAGCCGGAGCCGCGTCCCAGCAGGCGCATGAAGCGCGCCAGCGGTCCCGCGATGGTCGTGAGCCGGCCCGGCCGCAGCGCGATCATCGGCGCCGAGAGCACCATGCGATCGAACCAGCGGCTGCCGTCGTGGCTGACGCGGATGCCGATGGCGGCGCCCATGGAATGGCCGAGCGCGAAGATCGGCGGCGGGCAATCGGGCAGCACCACCTGATCCATGATCGCTGCAAGGTCGGTAGCGTATTCTGAAAAATTCCGCACATGGCCTTTGCGCGTATCGCCGAGCGCACGGTCCGATGCGCCCTGGCCGCGCCAATCGAACGTCGCGACCGCGAAGCCGCGCGCGCGCAGATCGCGCACGGTCTCGAAATACTTCTCGATGTATTCGGCGCGGCCTTGCAGCACGACCACCGTGCCCTTGCGCCCGGGCGGCGGCGCCCAGCGTGCAAAGCGCAACGTGACCCCGTCCGGGGTCTGGATGCTGCCGGCCACCACGTCGTCGGGCACCGGATTGGCGGGAATGGAAACCAGTTTCATGGTGCCGAGAAAGAGCCGGTGCGCGGTGGCCCGCGCGTCTTATAGCAGGGCGCGAGGCGGGCTCAATCACGCCGCAAATAAGGATTTAAAGCAACGCTATTTCAATGGCTTATGATTTGGCGCGGCGCCCTCTTGCGAGCCCCAAAACACCTTCCCATATCCGTTTCGCGCAGGCCATTCAGGCTGCGCTCGGGTTTCGGTTTGGCCATACGGCGGACCGCCCGCATGTCGCTCAACTCAAGGAGGATATGCCATGCGTACATTCGATCTTGCTCCCCTTTATCGCTCCACCGTCGGCTTCGACCGGCTGTTCTCGATGCTGGACGGATTTGAATCCGCCCCAGGCTACCCGCCCTACAACATCGAGCGGACCGGCGAGAACGACTACCGCGTCACCGTCGCGGTCGCCGGCTTCGGCGAGAACGACCTTTCGATCGAAGCGAAAGAAAACACGCTGACGATCAAGGGCGCCAAGCAGGCCAAGGAAGAGCAGAACGGCGAGGTGCTCTATCAGGGCATCGCCGCGCGCGCTTTCGAGCGCGTCTTCCAGCTTGCCGACCACGTTCAGGTCAAAAGCGCGAACGTCGAGAACGGATTGCTGCACGTCGATCTCGTGCGGGAAATCCCCGAGGCGAAAAAGCCGCGCCAGATCCCGATCGGCAACGGCCAATCCTCGGGCAATGCCAAGCCGCAGATGGTCGACACTAAAGCCGCGGCCTAACTCCGCAGCTTCAAACGCAAACGGCGGCGCCCCGGATGTTCCGGGGCGCTTTCGTTTTGCGAGGTTCGTTGCGAGTCGGCAGCACACCGCCGGCGAGCTTCCGGGAGACGAGCCGACGGCCGCCGCCGTCTGCAAAGGCCCGCTTTCGTCAGAAACTGGCCAATTGTCTTATTTTTCGGCACCCCATCCAAGCACCACAATCGGCAGGTCCAGCGCGCCGCGACGGTTAAACGGTTAACCGGCCTCATCCTTTGGCAAAATGCCAACGGCGCAACGGCATTGCGCCAGGCGTCGGCGCGTGGTCCTCTTCTTGCTTGGTAAGAAGGCACCGCCGCAACAAAGCGAAAGGTCCGGCCAATTCCGGCGTGGACCAGCCTTGTGTGTCCGGGCAAAATTTGGCATGGTCTATTAGGACAGTAATGCTGTCCTAATAGCTGGCGACCTCGGTGCCGGCCTTTGCAAGCGGGCTGACATCGGTGGCGCCCAAGGGGAGCAGCCACGGTGGCGACGGCCAAGCAAGGCTGCCCTTCTCGAGATCGGTTGCGGGTTGACCGCGGCGCCTATCGGGCCGGCGTACGATGTGAGTACGCCGGGGCCGTGAGCAGCGGCGAGGCAGGATGAGATGAGCGAGGACAGACGAAGTGCAGAATTTGAACGCGGCATCGCGGCGCAGTCCGACGACGCCGCGCTGTTGCGCGCCGCCAGCGCCGATCCCGGCTCGCCGGCGCCGCACGGCCTATATGATCCGTCGCTCGACAAGGACGCCTGCGGCGTCGGCTTCATCGCCGACATCAAGGGCCGCAAGTCGCACCAGACGGTCGAAGACGGGTTGCGCATTCTCTGCAATCTGGAGCATCGCGGCGCCACCGGCGCCGACCCGCGCATGGGCGACGGCGCCGGCATCTTGGTGCAGATTCCGCATAGGTTTTTCGCCAAAAAGACCGCCGAACTCGGCATCAAGCTGCCGAAGCCGGGCGAGTACGCGGTCGGCTATTTGTTCATGCCGCGCGACAACAATTGGCGGCAGATCATCCGCGACATCTATGCCGAAGTGATCGCGCGCCAGGGGTTGACGCTGCTCGGCTGGCGCGAGGTGCCGACCGACAATTCGACGCTGGGCGAGTCGGTCAAGCCGACCGAGCCGGTGCACCTGCAAGTGTTCATCGGCCTCGGCAAGAAGAAATTCTCCGAAGCCGAATTCGAGCGCCGGCTCTACATCCTGCGCAAGTCGATCTCCAACGCCATCTATACGCGGCGGGAGCGGCGCACATCCAGTTATTACCCGGTATCGATCTCCTGCCGCACGATCATCTACAAGGGCATGTTCCTGGCCGACCAGCTCGGCGCCTATTATCCGGACCTGCACGATCCCGACTTCGAGAGCGCGCTCGCGCTGGTGCATCAGCGTTTCTCGACCAATACGTTCCCGACCTGGTCACTGGCGCACCCGTACCGCTACATCGCGCATAACGGCGAAATCAACACGCTGCGCGGCAACAACAACTGGATGGCGGCGCGCCAGGCTTCGGTGTCTTCGCCGCTGTTCGGCGCCGACATCAACAAGCTGTGGCCGATCTCCTATGAAGGCCAATCCGACACTGCCTGTTTCGACAACGCGCTCGAATTCCTCACGCAGGGCGGCTACCCGCTCGCGCATGCCGTGATGATGATGATCCCCGAGGCCTGGGCGGGCAATCCGCTCATGAACGAGGAGCGGCGCGCTTTCTACGAATACAACGCCGCGCTGATGGAGCCGTGGGACGGCCCGGCGGCCATCGCCTTCACCAACGGCCGCCAGATCGGCGCCACGCTCGACCGCAACGGATTGCGGCCGGCGCGCTATTTGCTCACCCGCGACGACCGTATCGTAATGGCGTCCGAGATGGGCGTTCTGCCGATTCCGGAAAAGGACATAGTCAAGAAGTGGCGGCTGCAGCCCGGCAAGATGCTGCTGGTCGATCTCGACGAAGGCCGGCTCATTCCGGACGAGGAATTGAAGGCGACGCTAGCGAAGAGTCATCCCTACAAGGAATGGCTCGCGCGCACCCAGATCGTGCTGGAGGAGCTGCCCGAGACCGCCAACGAAGCGGCGATCTCGAACGTGCCGTTGATCGATCGCCAACAGGCCTTCGGTTACACCCAGGAAGACTTGAAGTTTCTGATGACGCCGATGGCCGCCACCGGCGAGGAAGCGGTCGGCTCGATGGGCAACGACACGCCGATTTCGGCGATGTCGGACAAGCCGAAGCCGCTGTTCACCTATTTCAAGCAGAACTTCGCGCAGGTCACCAACCCGCCGATCGATCCGATCCGTGAAGAACTGGTGATGAGCCTGGTCTCCATCATCGGGCCGCGGCCGAATTTGTTCGATCTCGAAGGCTTGTCGAACAGCAAGCGGCTGGAAGTGCGCCAGCCGATCCTCACCAATGCCGACCTGGAAAAGATACGGTCGATCTCGACGATGAGCGGCGATCACTTCCAGTCGCACACCTTCGACATCACCTTCCCGGCGGAACATGGCGTCGATGGCATGGGCTGGGCGCTCGACG
>PMAF01000272.1 GCA_003152455.1 Hyphomicrobiales bacterium | reverse complement strand
ATCGGAGACCGGGTTGATCGCGGAGGCGAAGGTCTACGGTGTGAATAAGCGTGCAGATGTGCCCCCCGTGCACTTTGTCGGATCAAAGGGTTATGACGCCGATCGGCGTCCGGACCCCACGCCTAATGACATGAAGATGCCACGCGGGGTGCGAAAAGCCCATACTCCAATTGAATTTGCGGTTGATCCCAAAAAATACGCTGATGCCACTTTTATAGTTGGTGCTAGCTGCACAATGATCAAACTGATGTGTTGCATCGTTGCTAGGCAAAGTCGTTTCGAGGCTGATTTGGGGCTGTTGTCTCTGCGGTCTGGGAAGCCGTTCCTGGCTCGGTCCTGTGTTCACGCCGTTGACTGGAACGATATCCCTCAATCTTAGCGCTTTTGCGCCATATCGGCTTCGAGCCGGTTGATTTCGTCGTGCAGAAACTGCACCCGGGCGGCGAGTTTCTCAACCGAAAGCAGGCTTAAGTTGGGATGTCCCAGCGTGCCCAGAAAGCGCTCGGCCCAGACGCTGAGATCGTTCCGCAGCAAGGCCTTGTAGTTCACCGCGTGGCGCTGGCGGCGCTCCTCCAGCCGCATCGCCAGTGCGCGGTCGATGGCGTTAGCGACGCCCTCCGGATCATACGGATTGACCAGTAGTGCGGCCGCGCATTCGCGCGCGGCGCCGGCAAAGCGCGACAGGATCAGCACGCCGGGATCCTCCGCATTTTGTGCCGCGACGTATTCCTTGGCCACCAGGTTCATGCCGTCGCGCAGCGGCGTCACCAACGCCGCGCGCGCGGCGCGGTAAAGGCCGGCGAGTGCGGTGCGGCTGTGCGACTTGTTGATGTAGCGGACCGGCGTCCATGAGGCTTCGCCGAAGGTGCCATTGATGCGCCCGACTGCCTCGCCCAGCATCCGCGCAATCTGTGCATATTCGGGAATGCCGGAGCGGCTGTGCGGCGTGATCTGCAGATAGGTGACGCCGCCGCGCCATCCCGGAAAGCTGGTCAGGAACCGTTCGAACGCGTGCATCCGCTCGGGGATGCCCTTGCTGTAGTCGAGCCGGTCGACGCCGATGATCATGGCGCGGCCGAACAGGCTGCCGAGCACTTCGCGCACGAATTTTGATTCGATGGCACGCCGCGCCAGCTGCCCGAATGCTTCGGTCTCGACGCCAACCGGGAATACCCCGACACGCACCACGCGATCGTCGAACGTGAAGCTGTCGTCATCAACGCGCTTAAGCCCGCACTCGTTGGCGAGATAGCGCGAGAAATTGTCGGCATCGGTCTCGGTCTGGAAGCCGATCAGGTCGTAATTTCCGAGCGACGGTATGAGCCGCTCGTGATTGGGCAGCGCAGTGAGAATTTCCGGCGGTGGAAACGGAATGTGAAGGAAAAAGCCGATCTTGTTCTTGTGGCCGCGCTCGCGCAGCGCCTTGGCGAACGGGATTAGATGATAGTCGTGCACCCACACCACATCGTCCGGCC
Organism: Hyphomicrobiales bacterium; assembly: GCA_003152455.1. GTDB lineage: Bacteria > Pseudomonadota > Alphaproteobacteria > Rhizobiales > Xanthobacteraceae > Pseudolabrys. Next base: position 1,036 of record PMAF01000272.1, on the reverse strand, counting down.
GCAGCAGTTTTTCCAGATTGCTGGCGAAGAATTCATTGACCCGGAAATAGCCGCTGAGATCGCGGCGGGTGAATTCGGCGAGGTCGAGCCGGTAATGCAGGATCGGCCACAGCACACGATTGGCGAAGCCGTTGTAAAATTCCTGGTAATCGTCCTTGCGCAGATCGATGGTGACGTAGGAGACGTTGTCGTGCTCGACCGTCTTGGCCGGTCCTGGTTTGTTTTCGGCAACGCGCCCGCTCCAGCCGAACCAGACGCCGCCCCGCCGCTTGAGCGTCGGTCGGATCGCCACTTCGAGCCCGCCGGCCCGCGCCCCTTTGTCGGGCACGCCCACGCGATTTGAGACGACGACGAGCCGCGCCAATATCGATCTCCCGATTCCCGCGACAATTCGATGGCGGTCGAAATAAATCCGAACACGAACAAGCGGCAAAGTTATATAGGGCTTCTCCCGATTAACCCTGAACTGGCGTGAATGGTAGGCGTTTCCTGAACTGGTTGGAACCCGAATGCGAGGTGTGGACGGCTCCCGGCATTTCGGGCCGTCCGATTAGGAAGCCAAAGCCACACCCAGAGGAGCCGGTCTATGAAGAAGAGCCGAAGCCGCCCTTTGCGCTGACGCCGGAGCACGGCGACTTGGTGCCGAAGGGCGACAAGTTCAAGTTCCAGAGAGATGCGGCTGCGAACACGGAACGAGAGCAGGGATAGGAGGGCGGAAAGAATGGTGATCATGCCCACAACGGTATGGCGGGGGGCGCGAAAATCTCAAGCTTTTCTCTGCCTTTCGGAGTTTTGAGCAACCACAACCGCCAATCGAGCTTTGGCCAAACATTGTACGGCGCGTTATGGTTCCGCCTGATGTCGAAGCAATCCTGCTGGCCGACCTGGGACCAGTCGGATAGGGCCCCACGCCAAAGCCTCCGCCGCCGGGACTTTGTCGCTCCGATCGGCGCTTGCCCCTCTACGGGGCTTCCCCAGCCGATACGGGAGCGGTTCCAACGTCCGCCGGCCAAGCTCGGAGATGTTCAGCCGGGCG
>PMAF01000286.1 GCA_003152455.1 Hyphomicrobiales bacterium | reverse complement strand
CGCCCCATAGCATCTTCCATAAGGCTTTATTGAACTTTTCGGTCGAAAGTTGCGAACGAATAGCGGGTCTTCGAACCCTTTTCCATGCCAATGGTTAGGGGTGTCCGCTTTCGAAGGTGTCCATCTTTGGACAGACATTTTTTCGAACCAGTCTACCATTTCGTTGGTAGCGCCTCGATTCGGATTTTACGCCGAAAGGGCCGGGGAACCATTCGGACTGGGCGTTGTTGCTTCCAGCGTGGGTGGGGCAGGGGCGTCACTGGCACGGGAGCAATCTCATAATGCCTTGGTGGATCGATATCGTGGCTTTGATTGTCGGCTTCGTCGTGGTGGGCCTCGCTACGATCCGGTTGATCGCCGGCCATTACACGCGCGAAATCCGGGGCGACTAACATTTGCGCCGCCGGCTGCAGTTGCCTCCGAATTTGCAGCACCGACCGCTCGCCGCACAGCAGAATCTCGCCTGCCGACCAACCCCGCCGGCCGATACGTAGCCCAAATTCCATAGTGGCCGCTTGGCCACCCTTCGGTAACACTCTCCCGTTATGCCTCCTGCACGGGTCTAGGCGTTTCGCCCTTGCATCCGGGTAGCCGCTTGGGCTATTCCGCCAGGGCTCACCGACAGGCAAATGTGGCCGTGGAACCAAGTGTTTACCACCGTTCATAGAGGTGGTTCCAGAAATCGGCGCGGCAGGGTAGACTGACCGCTTCGCACCGGGGACTTGAGGCAGCATGGGCGAATCGGGGGGCAAAGGCGGGGTTTGCCTGATTGCGCGCCTGGCCGGGCTCGTTGCCGCCTGCGTGGCGCTCGCCAACTGCTCCGGCGGCCTATCCGGCCGGGTCGATCCCAAATACGGCGTCTCCTCCAGCGCGCGCGTGGTCGCCATGGGCGAGCCGGTGCCGAAAGGTGGCGGTGTCTACCGTGTCGGCAAGCCTTACGTCATGGGCGGCCGCGAATACGTTCCGCGCGAGGATACGCATTACAGCGCGGTCGGGCTCGCCTCCTGGTACGGCGACGATTTCCACGGCCGCTATACCGCCAATGGCGAAATCTTCGACATGAACTCGATCTCGGCGGCGCATCCGACCATGCCGCTGCCGTCCTATGCGCGGGTCACCAATCTCGCCAATCACCGCTCGATCGTGGTGCGGGTGAACGACCGCGGGCCCTATGTCGGCAACCGCGTCATCGATTTGTCGGTGCGGGCCGCCAAGCTCTTGCATTTCTACGGCGACGGGGTGACGAAAGTGAAGGTCGACTATGTCGGCCGCGCACCGCTGGAAGGCTCCGACGACCGCACGCTGGAGGCGACGTTACGCGAAGGCGTTCCCGGCTCGGCCCCGCCGGTCCTGGTGGCGTCCAACAAGACTTACGCGCCGACTTTTTTCGATAGCCGGCCGATGACGCAAGCCCGCGTTCCGGCGCCGCCCGACCGGCCATACCGGCTGGGCGAGGGCGCCCGCGAGGTGCCGGCCGTCCGGGCGCAAACCGTCGAACTTGCCGCCACCACCCATCCGCACGCCGGGCCGGCCTACGCGGAGGCGACTGCCCCCGAGCCGCAGGCCTCGCCGGTTTCAGCCTACGCCCCTGTGGGTTATGACGGCCGAGCGGGATTGCTGAGCGGCCGCGGACTTTACTGAGCCACAAATTTACGCCACATCGTCGCCGTCTATGCCGCCATGACGGGCGCCTTCGCGCGCCGGCGAGAGCTTATCGATGATGGCACTTCGGCCCAGCGCGATCGGACGGCTGCTGACAGCGGCGGTTTTGCTCGTCGGCTTCGGCGCACTCGCGCTCGCCGCCCCGAAGGCCGAACACAAGCCGGCCAAGCCGGCCGCCGCGGTGGCGCCGAAAAAGGAAGCGCCCAAGAAGGATGAGGCCGGCATCAGCGCGCCACACGCCATCCTGGTCGACGCCGAAAACGGTGCCGTGCTGTACGAGCGCGATGCCGACAAACTGATCTTCCCGGCCAGCCTCGCCAAGCTGATGACCGCCGAATACGTGTTCCACGAGCTAATGGAAGGCCGCATCAAGCTCACCGACGAATACACGGTAAGCGAGAACGCCTGGCGCAAGGGCGGCGCGCCCTCGCACGGTTCCACCATGTTCGCGGCGATCCACAGCAAGGTTCCGGTCGACGACCTGCTGCACGGCATGATCATCCAGTCCGGCAACGACGCCTGCATCGTGCTGGCCGAAGGGCTCGCGGGCAACGAGGCGGATTTCGCCGCCAAGCTGACCCAGCGCGCGCGCGAGATCGGCCTTGCCAAATCGGTGTTCACCAATTCGAACGGACTGCCCGACCCGAACGAGTACGTCACCACGCGCGAACTCGCCATGCTGGCGCGCCACATCATTCTCGACTATCCGGAGTTCTATAAGATCTTCGGCCAGCCCGATTTCACCTGGAACAAGATTCACCAGCCGAACCGCAATCCGCTGCTCGCCCTGGTCGAGGGCGCCGATGGCCTGAAGACCGGCTTCACCAAAGAGGCCGGCTACGGCATCGTCGGCTCGGCGGTGCAGAACGGCGTACGGCTGATCGTGGTCGTCAACGGGGAGAAAAGCGCCAAGGAACGCGCCGACGAATCCAAGAAATTGCTGGAATGGGGTTTCCGCAATTTCGAGCCGCGTAATCTGTTCGCGGAAGGCCAGATCCTCGGCTCCGCCAAGGTATTTGGCGGCGCCAGCGGCTCGGTACCGCTAAAGGCGACGGGCCAGGTGAAACTCATGGTGCCAAAAGCCGGCGGCGAAAAGCTGATCGCGCGTATTGCCTATCAGGGCCCAGTACCGGCGCCGGTCACGCAAGGCCAGCCGATCGGCCAGCTCAAGGTCTGGCGCGACGACAAGCTGGTCTTGCAGGCGCCGCTCCAGGCCGCCGAGAGCGTCGGCCAGGGCAACATCTCCGGACGCGCCTTCGACGCGGTGACCGAGATGGTGATCGCGCTGTTCCGCGCCGGGGCCGAGCGGCTATGATGTTATCGCCATTGCGTGGCTCGCGCCCCGCAATGACCGGAGAATGAATGCAGGGACGATTCATTACCTTCGAGGGCGGTGAGGGCAGCGGAAAATCCACGCATGCCCGTTTGTTGGCGGACCGACTCAATTCGCTGAACATCGACGTCGTGCTCACGCGCGAGCCGGGCGGCTCGGCCGGCGCCGAGATCATCCGCCATATTCTGCTCTCCGGCATCGCCAAGCCGCTCGGTGCGGAGACCGAAGCGATCCTGTTCGCGGCCGCGCGCGACGATCACATGCGCGCGACCATTCGGCCCGCGCTGGCGGCCGGCAAATGGGTCATCTGCGACCGCTTCATCGATTCCACCCGCGTCTATCAGGGCGCGCTCGGCAATGTCGACGCCAAGTTGATCCGCAGTCTCGAACGCGTCACGGTCGGCGACGATATGCCCGATCTCACCTTCATCCTCGACGTTCCGGCGACGGTCGGCCTGGCGCGCGCCACGCGCCGGCGCGGCAAGGCCGCAACCGACCGTTTCGAGGCGGAGTCGATCGAGTTTCATCAAGAATTGCGCAAGGCCTACGTCGCCATCGTCGAATCGGAACCCAAGCGCTGCATCATCATTGATGGGCGCGCGCCGCGCGAGGTCGTGGCAGATCGCATCTGGACGACCGTCGAACAACGCCTGCATCCAGGGCTGGAGCGCCTGGCGGCAGAGACGGCGGCGCCGTGAGCGACGACGAAACCGATACTGAAGTTTTGCTCCCGCGCAAAACCGGCGCGCTATTCGGGCACGCCGAGGCCGAGCGCACGCTGCTCGAGAGCTATCAAAGCGGGCGCATTCCGCATGCCTGGCTGATCGGCGGCCCGCCCGGCATCGGCAAGGCGACCCTGGCTTATCGGCTGGCGCGCTTCGTGCTGGCGCATCCCGACCCGCAAGCGCCGGCGGTGCAGAACGTGGCCTCGCTCGCGGTCGAGCCCGACCATCCGGTTGCGCGCCGCATCGCCGCCCAAGGGCAAGGTGGCCTGCTGGTGCTCGAGCGCGTCATCAACGAGAAGACCGGCAAGCTATTCACCGAAATTCGCGTCGAAGACGCCCGGCGCAGCGTCCCGTTCTTCGGCTCGACCGCCGGCGAGGGCGGTTGGCGCGTCGCCATCGTCGATTCTGTCGACGAACTCAACGCGGCCGGTGCCAATACCTTGCTGAAGGTGCTGGAGGAACCTCCGGCGCGCGCCTTGCTGTTGCTTGTGAACAACGCACCCGGCCGCGAATTACCAACCCTTCGCTCGCGCTGCCGCCGACTGCTGCTGCGCCCGCTCGAGCCCGCCGACGTGGCGCTGTCGGTCGCGGCCGCCACCGGCCGTAAAGCCGACGATGCGGAGGTGCAGCAGGCTTCCGCCGCGGCCGAAGGCAGTGTCGCGCGGGCCATCAGCCTGCTCGACGGCCCCGCTGTCGCATTGCGCCAGCGCGTGCTCGACCTGTTCGCGCAACTGCCCGATCCCGACCCGCGTGCGCTGCATGCGCTCGGCGACGCGCTCGGGGGCAGTGAGCCGCAAACGCTGGCGGCCTTCATGGACATGGTCAACGGCTGGCTGTCGGCGCGGCTCGAAGACACCCGCCCGGCACGTCAAATGGCGCGCACCGCCGAAGTCTGGGAAAAGGTCAACCGCGCCGCGCGCGATGTCGAGACCTACAATCTCGAACGCAAGCCGCTGGTGTTCGCGGTATTCGGCCTGTTGGCGGAAGCGGCGCGGGGATAGACCGGCGTTATTTTGCGGCCCGGCGCGGCGCAATGCCGACTTTGCGCGCTATCTTTTGCGCCAGCGTTTGCTGGGGGCTGTCGGTGAACTTGAAGGCGAACCGGTTCCACGCCGCTACCGGCAGTTCGACAATCGCGGGCATCGGATCGTCGAGCGCAAAGTTCGCAAAGGCCAGCCGCTTCGTGAAACTGGCGAGATATTCGCGCACGGTCAGGGTGCCGTTCCGGTACTCTCCATAGGCTGCCATGACATCGCGGCTGGAATGCATCCACGCGACGCCCGGCCGGCCGCGCGCCGGCGCAACGGTTTTGCCAAGGGCCTGCCGCCAGGCGAGATAGGGAAAATCGACGCCCGCGGCCTCACCAAGCCCGTTCCAGGTCCAGAACCGGCCGTTGACGTCGAGCAGTTTGTAATGCCCGTCGCGCGCGTCGTGCTTGAATTCAACCTCGGCGACGCCAGTGTAGTTGAGCGACTTCAGGAAGCGGCGGCCAAGCTCCTCGACCTCGCTCTGGTCGATGCTCTCCACAAAAGTGCTCGAACGGCCGAAATCGATCGGATGCTGGCGCGAGCGCCGCGCCGTCAGCGAGACGATCGGCTCGCCGTGCTCGCACAACGCGGCATAGGAAAACTGCGACTCGCCGGCGCCGGGGATCCATTCCTGTACGATGATCGCGTCATTGCCGACCTGCGCCGCTGCGCGCTGGTACAGCGTCACCAACTGCTCGCGGGTGTCGGCTTTCCAGGCCTTGGCCTGCGTAAATTCGTCCACGCCTTTGCGGAAGGCTGGCTTGAGAATGACCGGAAAGCGGCAGTCGAGCCGCTTGATCTCATCCAGGCTGTGCGGTTGAAAGCTGGCGGGAAAATCGATGCCGAGCGCGGCGGCACGGTTATACGTAAGCCGCTTGTCGTAGGCCCACTGGATGGTGTCCCAATCGGGCGTGGCGACACGAAAGTACTGCGACAGCAGCGCGTGATTCTTCGCGATCATGCGCATGTCCTGGTCGCCGGTCGCGATCAGCACCCAGCCGTGCAGGCCGTGCCGCCTGGCGAGATCGATAAGCGACGATACGCCTTCGGCGTGGTCGGCGCCGGGCCAGGGGAAGCTGCGCGTGACGTAACGCGAATAAGTCGGGATCGGATGATTGGCCATGAGCCAGACCGGAACCCCATGCCGGCCGAGGCTGCGCGCGACAGCGATGCTGACGTGCGCGCCGCCGACGATCAGCGCGCCCGGCTCCGCGCGCGTGTCAAAGCGATTGAGCGCCGAGGTTTCCGGCGCCTTTGTATGCATAAAATTCATGGGTACTCACGCTTCGCGGTAATCGATCCAACTGGTTCGGCAAAGGCCTGGGGCCGGCGATCGGCGGAACGTGGCGCTTCCCGCAGCGCCGCGCGGGTGAGGCGCCGAGCGGCAAATCCCGCGCCGGCGATAAAGCGCAACAACGGGCCAAAGCTTGCGACCGCGGAGGCGCCGGCAAAATGCAACCCGCGAACGCTCGATTCAAATGTGCCGTTAAGGCCCGGCAAGCCGCCGTGCCGAACGATCTTGGCGCGCACGTTCGGCGCCAGCAGGTTCATCTTGTCGACATCGATGCGGTAGCCGGTCGCCAGCAGCACGTGGTCGAAACGCTTGGTGGCGTTGTCGAGCGTCAGCGAAACGCCTTCGCCATCCTTGCGCGCGGCTAAAATGGTGCGGCCCTGATCGACCGGCACGTGTTGCAGGCGAGGACGCAGCCATAGGATCGCGGTCGCGCGCAGGTTCAGTTCGTTCCAGCGGTCGCGCGTCTGCTGCGAAAAGTGCTGGATGATGCCCGGCGCCTCGTTGACCCAGTTGTGGGGGAACGGCCCGACCTGGGACGGCGGGATCAGCATATTGCCGAGCATGCCGCGCACCGCCTTGCGCAACGAGCTGCGCTGGCCGGGATCGGCATTCCAGACCAGATTGCCGCGGCAGATGATCTCGACGTCGGCGCCGGCCTCATGCAGCAGGGCGGCCGACTCGCAGGCGCTCTGGCCGCGGCCGATCACCGCCACGCGTTTTCCCCGGTAGCGTTCGGCATCGGTGTGCTCGCAGGAATGACTGACCAGCGCGCGCGGTAAACCGTCGAATTGCGCCGGCCGGTATTCGTGGCCGAGCAGGCCGGTCGCCATCACCACACGTTGCGCTATGAACGTATCGCCGTCTTCCAGCACCAGGCGGAAACAGTCGTCGAGCGCTTCCACGCGAATAACCGCGCGCGTGTCGAGGTCGGGCGCTACTTGATGCTGAAACCACATTCCGTAGCCGATGAAATTTTCCACCGGCAGCAGCTTCGGAATTTCCATCTTGGCCTGCCGGTAATAATCGTCGAGCGTATGGCGGCCGCGTGGGTCGGCGATATGGGTCGCCACCCAGGGCGAGCGCAGCTTCATGCCGGCCGGCATGTTGCCGCGCCAGAACGACAACGCGTCGCCGAAGATTCGGATCGGCACGTTGGCGGCGCGCAAATGGGCGGCGGCGGCGAGGCCGTAGGGGCCGGCGCCGATGATCGCGACGGCGGAATTGTCTCTGACGTGGGCGGGATCGACGGCGATATTCATGGGCACTTTCCCTGCGTCGCGACCGGGTAGCGGATGGCGCAAATTAGCTCTGAATTCTTATCAGTTTGCCAACCTCGACCAATAAACGTCGTGCGTTAAGGCTAACTGGCGTGGCGGGATGCAGGTTAAAATCGGCGCTCAGCGGTTATCGTGACCGGCGCGTTAACGGTCATCGCGAAATGCCGCAGCATCGGCAGGTGCCGCGTGGGGAGCCGGAATAAAATCCGCAGGTAACATGCTGCCGCCAAGCCGCCCCGTCGGCTTTGCGTTTTGTCAAAACGGCGGCGCGACCCCGCCGCGGCCGGCTCCCCCGCGGTTTTGATTAAGATCAGTAACGGGAACCTAAATCGATCTATTAAAACAAACAGTTCTCGATCCGTCGGGGTTTGCTCGAGTTTCCCGCGGTAGGGCAAGCGCGGGGCTTATTTGGGTCGGGCTCGCGCTTCGTCTAGAATGTCGACCGACAAAGGGCGGGGCAGCCGGATGAGAATCTCAGAAGATTTCTTGAAGAAGGAAGACCTTCGTTCGCAGCTTTTTGGCGAGACGTGGCGGACCTTGATCCCGGAAGTGTTCCGGGACGTGCCGACCTATTACGACAAAGGCAACGCCGTCGCTTCGCTCGGGACTTGCGCGTGCTGGAGCGGCATCTTCGCGCAGGCGGTGCACCGCCGTCTGCGGCGCGGCGCCAAGGTGCTCGACGTATGCTCCGGCATCCACGAAGTGCCGCTCAAGCTGCTGGCGCTCGATCCGACGCTCGAAATTCATGCCGTGGACGGCAGCCCGCACATGACGGCCGAAGGCCAGCGGCGCGCACACGAGCGTAATCTGACCATCCACGCCCGCGTCTGCGACGCCCACGTGCTGCCGTTTCCCGACAACTCGTTCGACGCGGTGACGCTGCAATTCGCCTCGCGCCATCTCGAGATCATCCGGGCGTTCAAGGAAATCCACCGCGTGCTCAAGCCGGGCGGCATCTTCTGCCATGACGACATGCTGCGCCCGGCCTCACGCATCGTCGAACTGCCATATCTCGCCTATCTGCGTTTTTCGGTCTGGTTCACCGCCAAGTTGTTCGGCAGTTCGGCCGAAAGCATGCGTTGCGTCGGCTATTTCGCGAAAGCCATCCGGCATTTCTACAAGCCGCGCGAGCTCGACGAACTGCTCAAGGGCGTCGGCTTCGTCGACATCGAGAGCCGCAGCTTCCTCACCGGCGTGATGTCCTACCACATCTCGACCAAGCCTTCGGCTTAGAGCAAGGATTGCATGGCCGTTACCGGTGCACGACAAACAAAGCGGGCGGTCGGCGCGGACCGGCGTGCTGGTCATGCCAGGCCGGCATTGCTGCGGGCGATCGCTTCTGCGCGGCCTGTGGGGCGATGCTGACGCCAGCGGCGCGGGTACCGCGCGAAGTCCAAAAGATTAAAGGCCGCAGACATGGGGCCGTTATGCTCGCGCTCGGTGCCGCGATATTCCTGTTTGCCGCAATTCACCGCAATCCGGCCGATGTTATTCTGGTCGTCGCCTTCGGGCTGCCGCTGTGCGGCGCCGGCGCCGTGACCTGGCGGATGGCATAATCCCGTCACCGGCAATGGCGGGGCGGAGAGTGAGACCCCTTCGCGCCGGAGTTATTGCAGCCTATCATTCGCGCCCGCATGTTCCTTAGAGGCCGTTTCGAAAGGTGTTGAGTGGTTGGGATCGACGTGATTCCAGGGGAGTTACTGACACCAACCCCGGAGTTGCCATGTGGACCCCAACCACCCGAAAGCAGCATATTCGCAAGACCAACCGATACCAAACGGACGTGACTGATAAGGAATGGGGTGTGATCGAACCTCACCTGCCAGCGGCGAATAGCACGGGTCGACCACGGGCTTGGCCAATGCGCGAGATCATCAACGGCATCTTCTATGTGATGCGGTCTGGCTGTCCGTGGCGTCTGCTGCCGAGCGATTTGCCGCCGTGGAGCACCATCTATCGATGGTTTGCCCAGTTCCGCGACGAGGGTCGCTTCGAGGAGATCAATCACGCTCTGGTCATGGTCGATCGCGAACGGATCGGACGACAAGCCAGTCCTACGGGTGCGATCATCGACTCCCAGAGTGTCAAGACGACCGAGGCTGGCGGGCCCCGCGGCTATGATGCGGGCAAGAAGATCAACGGGCGCAAGCGCCATGCATTGGTTGATACGGATGGCCATGGTCTCGTGCTTGAACCACATCCCGCAAGCATCCAGGATCGCGATGGCGGCGGACCGCTTCTGCGTGTCTCGCGCCGCATCTTCCCATTCATCCAACGGATCTTCGCCGATAGCGGATATGCAGGTGAGAAGGTCGCCAAGGCTACGTTGAT
>PMAF01000177.1 GCA_003152455.1 Hyphomicrobiales bacterium | reverse complement strand
TAATTTTCGGTACACACAGCCCGCGAGTATCGCGAGTCCGACAACAAAGCCAACCTTCCTCACAATGCACCGACTGCTAAACGTGCGCCGGCCAGTGCCGCTCGCGGAACCACGTACGATACTTCGTCATCTTCGCGCGCTGCCCCGGCGGCGCATGCAGCTTGCACGTCGACGCCTCGTCGCTTTTGTCTGGCGCGGCCCAGCGCAACTCGACGCAGTCGTTCGGATTGTATGACATCTCGAGCGCGGCCACGCGGTCGATGACGTCTTTGAGCGAAAGCGTCCACTGCGAGTCGTCGCTGCGCGTATACGAAAACTTGCGCGCCGCAAGCTCCGACGCGAGCACGCCCTGCAATTCGGCCTTCACGTCCGCGACGCTCTTCCCCTTCGGCATAGCGTAGCGCTCAGTCCGCCGCGCCACGCGGTCCGGATAGCCGCGCACCACGTCGATCGCGATCAACAGGCGGAAATCGCGCGCCGGCGTGGAGAAATCTTCCCACGGACCGGTCGTCTCGAAGATCGCCGGGCCGTCCGGCATGCTCGCCTCGCCTTTTCCGCTGTTCTGGAACTTGCGTCCGTTTTCGACCGCCGTGACGCGCGTCTTGATCTGCTCTTCGAGCGCCGTGATAGCTTCCTTCATCGCCCGCAGCGGATCGAGCGGCGTCGGTGACATCACCTCATCCATGCGATCGTAAAATTCTTCGACCCCGAGCTTCGACTGTTCGAGTGAAAAATCGCCGTACTGCGGATTCTTGGCGATGTCGGCGTTGCTCAGCCGTCGCAAGCCGCCGTTCTCGCTGCGCACGATCGGCCGGAAGTGCTTGAAACCGGGGCTGCCGAGCGAGGGATCGTGCACGAACAAGAAATTGCCGCGCCAAAAGCGCTTGCGCGTGACCGACCCGTCGGGCTCCGCGTCGACGGCGAGGAAAACGCCCGCCGCGCCGCCGGCCTGCGGCACGCGCCGCACCAGCATCAGCACGTGCCCGTATGGATCGGCGTAGATGGATCCCGGGCGCAACGCGCCTTGCGTCAGCGGCACGGTGTAGAAGTCGGTGTTGTCGTCGCTCGCCAGCGTGCGCACGGCGCCGGACTGAACTGCGTCGCCGACGATCGGCAAATAATGGGCGAACGACGCCGCGAGCCCCGGTGGCTTCGCCGCAGATCCGTTCGGCGCAATTTTTCGTTTGGGCGAAGAGGGACGCGCTGCGTCTGGATTCTGAATGCTGAACCACTGGAGGCACTTCGGCGGCGTGCCACCGTCGCCGCGCGAGCACTTCGAATAGCCGAATGGCAGGCCCATCTTGAATGCGAAATAGGCGCGCAGATAGTACACCATGTCGGTGCAGTCGGGCTTGAGCGCCATCGGCACTTCGTCTTCGCCCAAGCCCAACGAGTTAAAGAGGACATTACGCGATCGATCGCGCAGCACGTTATACAGCGCCGGCCACGACGGCTCCGTGTTAAGCGGCGCGTCGAACAGCTTTTCGATCCAGGCGGAAAACAGGTTTTCCGTCGCGCGATTCCATGAATTGCGCAGGGGCCAGAGACTCCCCGGCGCCGCGCCCGGCGGCGCCGGCTTGACATCGCGCACAGCGATGTCGCGCGTGATCTTGCCGCACGCGGCCGGAGCGTAGTCGCGCGTCAGGGTCGCGTGCCACGTCCCCGCGGCCGGCGAGGCCACCTCGGCGAACCAGACAAAAGGCGGTCCGTCGAGCCGGTCATGCGATTTGACGGCAACGCTGCCGTCGGGCGCGATCAGCGAAAACTCGCCGTCGAGCGGCTTTTCCGTGGTGAGGATGACGCGCAAAGGCGCGCCCTTCCACGGCGCGAGCGGCGAGGACAACACGGCGATCCCAACCGCGTCTTCGCAGGTTGTGGATTGACTTTCGGCCCGTGCGCCCACGGCCGGGAAAAAGACGGCTAAAAATGCACCTGCGATCAGCAACGATGCTGTCACACCAGCAGCAAACTGGCGTCCTAGAAACAATTGAGTCCCCTTGCCTTCCTTGACCGCAATTAGACAATATTGCGAAAGCTTAGGCTGAATCGTGTCAAAATTCATAGCCATGGCCGGCTTGTAGGATCCGTTCGCCGGGGCCACCATGTCCGAGATGGGTCATTCACGTCATAGCCGTCGCGGGCCAAAATTGACGTTTGTCCGTTGTTGTCCAAGAGCGACCAAAAATGGTGCGTCGCGGCGAATTACGCTAAGTGCCATCTAAGCGACATTGCACGCTTGATTTGAAATCCAAGAGACCGCCAACTGGGGCGGCCTCCATCGCGTCATCTGTGATGGAAACTATTTAGCGATACCTTCCATAGCCCAGATGCGGAATTTTGCGTATTTATCGCCTATCTTTCTGCCTTCTCGATAGGCCGTGCCAGTAAATGTGGCTTGAGCTTTTTCTAGGCTATCAAAAGCTACTATGACGGTGCGCGGCTTCGGCGGCTCGCCGTCAATCGCAACATTTTTACCACCCGCGCCAAGTATGTGCCTCCGCCTTCGGTAATCGCCTTGCCTGCTATCGGTGCGTACTCCTTCAAGAAGGCATCTGGGTTGGTCGCGTCAATTTCCACGACCACATAAGCAGGCGGCTTGGCTTGAGCATGAAGCCCTTGAATGGCCGCTCCCCCGATGGCAGCGCCAGCGATGGCGCGATGGCTACCTTGTAATTCGTTTTCACGACGTTCTTCCTGATTGATTAACTGCTTGTTTTCTAGCGTCGCGATTATCGCGAGCCGATGCAACAATATATGCAACGGTCGATGGCCGATATGGGTCAATCGCTGCCGAGTCACTGAGCGTCAGCGCCGACCAATGTCTGTTGTTACTCCAATAGCGACCCGCAATGTTGCAGCGCCACGAATGACGCGATGGTAGAGTCGAGGATGGGCGCGGTAGCTTGGGCCATTCGGCAACGCTCCGTTTCCCATCCCCGCTCATCGAACCGGACGTGCCCGATTAAGGCATCCGGCTCTCCGACTGGTTTCACCGTGAGGTACACGGGGAATAAACCAACCGCACGCGGCTTCGGCACGGTAAGTAACTCTCCTTCGCCCCTCGACACAGCAGTCTCGGACAGCGCCTGTCTTTGATGGTGTTCACAGGCTCAGCGCCAATCACCACGACCTCGCCATCTTCGAAAGCGCACCAGAAGTCAGGGCCCTTTCCTCCGCCGGCATTACCCGGTTTCGACGGTCATACGACCCTGTCCGACTCCCGCCATGGCCGCCGCCTTTCGCGACGTTGAGGCCACTACCCTCGCCCGTGACGGGTCTCCCCCGATTACCCGAACCACCTTTCCGACGTGCCGTGCCCACTACCCCGGCGGATCGAGCGGGTGCGCGTGTCGATTGCTTCCCCGCTCATGCAGCCTTCCCCAAATGGCAGGTGGGTCGGCATCCGCATTGTCACTTTCGAGGCCTGCTCAGGCTTCACTCCCGTTACGGCCCGCCGAATTGCTCAGCCGCCTAAAGCGGCCTTTGTCACGAGGCTCCAGCCCTGCCGGTTACCCGGCCGAGCCGCTCGTCAGCTACCAGATCAATCGACAACTCTCTGGGTGGAATCTTCCTCCACTAGTGATCCGCGCCTTCGGGGCGCACTGCCA
>PMAF01000078.1:2752-3292 GCA_003152455.1 Hyphomicrobiales bacterium | reverse complement strand
CCGCGCCCGCGCCACATTAGTGGTGCATGAACAGCGCCAACAAGATGATGATCGGCAGCGGAACCCCGAGCAGCCACAACAGCGCACCTCGTCCAAAGCCCATAACAGCCTCCAATGATGAAGTATTTATACGGTTCATTCCCGCCGGCGCTATCGCCGGCGCGGCTTAGCCGACCGTTACAGAATCATCAGCAAGATGATGAGACTGACCGGGACGCCGAGTAACCAGAGCAGAATTGGCATGACGGACTCCTCCTGTTCGATATGACGCGCCCACTATCTGGCTGTGAGATACCATTCGCGATTGCGCAGGCTGCCGCCCTCGATCGCGGCGAGACTGGCCGCCAAGGCGCCGGCGAGCATCGAGATCACCAGCCAGAGCGAAAACTTCGCTGCTGATTTTCGCGCCGTGTCGGCGGCGGATTTTGCGTCCGTGATCACCTGGTTCACGCGCTGTTCCGCTTGCGCTTGCGGAATACCGTTGCGCGCGGCCACGACCTGAACGAGATAGGCCTTGTCGGCCTCGGCGACATTGCCGCC
>PMAF01000078.1:849-2679 GCA_003152455.1 Hyphomicrobiales bacterium | reverse complement strand
GTCCGGAGATGATATGCGTCATGGCCCCGCCCAGAAACGCCGCGATCACGACGGTCGTCAGGGCCCACACCAAAAAGCCGTGTGCCGAATCGCGAAAATATCTCTCGTGCGCGTGCACGGTTTGCCATTGCGAGCGCAAGCGGCCAGCGATGTAGCCGCCGATGGTCGACGGGATCATGGCCACCACAATCAGATAAATGCCGGCAGCGATCGTAAACGTGGTCGAAGAGATGCCTTGCCCGGCCCACGGCGAAACCACCGAAAAGCCCACACCTACACCAAACGCCACCATCAACAATGTCAATGCAGCGGCGGCGACGGTCCCGGCCAGAACGGCTTTCCAGCTCACCGCCGAATGCCCGTCTTCAAGCGTCAGAATTTCCGTTGTTGTGCCTATGCTCATCGGTCCCAGCCTCCCTGCGAGCGGAATGATTCACGCTTTGCAGGGTCATAAGTCGTTTGGTGAAACGAAAGTTCCGAGATATTTTTCAGCCGGGCGCGACGCACCGGGCGCTTTGGCGGCGCCGCCAATTCGTCAATTGCGGCCTTCGACTAATCCGCGGCCGCTTCAGCCTTTTCGGCGTTCTTGACGATGTCGCCGGGGACCATGACGATTCCCCTGAGGACTTTTCGCCAATCTTTTTTGCGCCGCAAAAGAAATTCGAGGTCCATGGAAAAATGTTTGAATTCCTCCTTTTGCGCGTCCTCCATGATGGCGCGTGCGGCGGCGTCTTTTTCGAGAGAGAGCCTCTGCTCGTACCACCCGATGGCTTCAGCCTCCTCAATGAGGCCGGTAATCATTCGCGCAAAGGTCCGCGTCGTCTGAGAAAGCTGCTCGGCCGGTTCATGATATTGTTCGGTCGCCATTAGTTATTGCCCTTTTTGGATCGCCAGCCGTCAAGAGTGGGGTGAATTTTCCGCACGCGGCCGGCGTTCGGTTCAATCGCCGTCGCGGCGCAAACGTTCCATGGAAGGGAACGTTCCCCCGCCGTTGCCGTTTGCGGCTTAAACGGGCCGCATTTATCGCAAGCACGGCCGATCCCGACTTGAGTATGGACCTCGCTGCCGATCCCGGTCGTTGCACCGCGGCATTGGTCCCGGGGCGTTGAATGCCGGCAAGTCCACTCAAAGTCATCGCGCTTAAACGCCGCGTTCGAAGGTGCTCCCTTTGAGAGCCGATTTTTCGACCGCGGCCTTCGCGCGGTTCGTGCCGTGCTCGTGAACCAACTGACCCAGCGATACAACAAGCATCATACCCGGAACGAGGCGGGCATGACTTGGTGAAGAATGAGGCGGAATCAGGAGGACGGATTACTTTTCTTGCTTTTCGCCAGCGTTCGGCGACGCAGGGCTAACGTTGCCGCTTGACGCCGGCGTATTCGCCTTACCTGACGTGTCATCGGACGTCGGGCCTTGGCCGGTCGTCCGGGACTTGATCATCTTGTCCTTGGCCATCTTGTCTTTCGACATCATGCCATTTGAAGTGGTGTCCGGAGCCTTGAAGCCTGCCCGCTCTGTCGGGGACCCGCCATTACTCTGAGCGACTGCATAGCCGGTCGCCGTAAGGCCGATGACTGAGGCGAGCGCAAAGGCGCGCGTTGTTATCCGCCTTGACGCTGATTTAAACTGCCGTATCCCATCCAGGTCGCGACTTTTTCAATTCAAATCACGTTTGTAACAGGAGAAGTTCCAGCACTAGCGCCCATCCGGTCGGACCAGTGCGCGCAGCCATGTTCAATGTCGCGATAAGCTGGCAGCCTGTTGAGCTCGAATGAAGTATCGGCCGCCATGGAACAGATGTCCTGGTTTGGCCGTTATGCCGTCCATGGC
>PMAF01000078.1:0-820 GCA_003152455.1 Hyphomicrobiales bacterium | reverse complement strand
TGTGCCGGCAGTTGCTTGCTGCCGACATTCTCGTTATCGGCGCGCCGATCTGGCTCGGCCAACCCTCGAGCATCGCCAAGCGGGTGATGGAGCGAATGGACGCCTTTCTCGACGAGAAAGACGAAAAGGGCCGTATGCCGTCCTATGGCAAGGTCGTGATCGCCGCAATTGTCGGTAACGAAGACGGCGCCCATCACACCGCCGCCGAAATACTGTCTGGGCTAATCGAGGTCGGCTTCACCGTGCCGTCGGGCGGATCGACCTATTGGGTCGGTGAAGCTATGGGCTCGAAGGAATACAAGGAGTTTAAAAGGCCGCCGAAGATAGTGGCGAAATGGACCCAAATGCTGGCGTCCAACGCNNCAGCAGTTTGCTAACGTTTGGTGCGGACTCGTATCTTTTTACCGGCCTTAATTTCCTTCAGCTTTATGCATACGACCGTCAGCCAAGTGATATCAAAGGCATTGCCGAGCGGCTCATCATCTTGGTGTTTCATACTGCTATAAGTGTCGTCGATACCGACCGCCCATATCTCTTCACCTGCTTGCTTTAGTGCCAAGACGACATCGGCGCCGTCCATGCCAGATGCTTGTTCCTTGAATAGGTTCCACAGTTTGTCTCGAAACGGAGACACTGCATCGCGCTGCATCTTCTTCTTCGCTTTTTTTGCCATCGCAACTTCTCCTTGTTGTAGCTTCAAACGGCGTTGTGTGTACGGAAAACCTAACCCCGGACATAGTGGCGATGAAGGGCGCCAAGTATCGGCGTGAACTTATGTTTCCAGTCCGCTAAACGGAGCGAGAGATCGGCGGCGGAAACC
>PMAF01000094.1 GCA_003152455.1 Hyphomicrobiales bacterium | reverse complement strand
GGTGAGGTGAGGTGAGGTGAGGAGCATGACGAGATATTTTTTCGCACTCTCTCAACGCTCGCATATCAGTTGGTCAACCAAATGAACGTCAATCGCCGCAGATTGTTACAACTTGCAGGCGCAGCCGCTGCCGCCCCGGTCTTTCCGCGACCTGCATCGGCACTCGAATACCCGACACGCCCGGTGCGTCTAATTGTCGGCTATGTCGCAGGCGGTCCAAACGACATCGTCGCACGTATAGTTGGTCAATCGCTGTCGGAACGGCTCGGCCAGCCGTTTGTGATCGTGAACCACCCAGGTGCGGCAAGCAATCTTGCTGCCCAAGAGGTCGTGCGGTCGACCGCGGATGGCTATACGTTGCTTTTTGTTAACGCGTCGAATGCGATCAACGCGACGCTCTACGAAAAGCTAAATTTCAATTTCATCAATGACATCGAGCCAGTCGCGGGCATCATCCGCGTCCCGAACGTCGTTGAGGTCAATCTAGACGTTCCTGCCCATAGCATTCCCGAGTTCATCGACTATGCAAAAGCTAATCCGGGAAAAGTCAATATGGGGTCTGGCGGCATTGGAACCACGGTCCATATGGCCGGAGAACTTTTCAAAATGATGACCGGCATTAACATGGTTCATGTGCCGTACCGCGGCGCGGCGCCGGCGCTCGTCGATTTGACGGCTGGTCGATTGCAAGTCATGTTTGACGTGATGCCCAATTCGATTGGCTACATCAAAGCTGGCAGACTGCGTGCGCTTGCGGTGACTACCCTGACACGATCAAAGACCATGCCGGACCTTCCGACTGTGGCCAGTTTCGTCCCCGGATACGCGGCAAGCTCGTGGTACGGCATCGGCGCCGCTAAGGGCACGCCTACTGAGATCATCACCAAGCTCAATACAGAGGTAAACGCGGTCCTTGCGGATCCCGTGATGAAATCGCGTCTTGCTGATCTCGGCGGAACGGAACTCCCAGGCTCGCCCGCGGATTTTGGCAAGTTCATTGTCGAAGAAACCGAGAAGTGGGGAAAGGTTGTTCAATTCTCTGGCGCCAAAGCGAACTAAATTCGCCGCGACCTCGGTGGCGAGCACCGGAAAGTAGGGCGGCGGCGGGGCCTTCATAAACTAACGCTATCCGCTCGCAGTTGGTCGCGGTCGAACGCAACTCCGCTAACTCCCGCGAACGCCGAACAGACTAGGCGGCGCGCGCTCCTGCCAGTTCGGCCGCGCGTCCGCTCCGAGGTGGCCGCAGCGCATCCGCGGACCGAACCACGGCACCGGCACGTCGTCGCCGTATTGCTCCACGTCGATGACGCGGTGGTGGCCGCAGCCGCACCCCGAGCACCAGACGGCTAGCATGCGCACGCCGTTGGCGCGCATGTTGCCGAGCGGCATGGGTGGAGATGAGTGGCGCAAAGTGCAACTGTCCGATTCAGTGCTCAGCGTAGCAGGCCAGTGATAGTCGTCCGATATCCGCTGGCGGGCGGCGCGCCCATAGGTCGCGCGGAGCCAGCGCAGCCGCCAACACGGCGATGGCGCAGGCTTGGTGGACAATCGACAGGACGAGCGGTTGGCCGGCCTGCAATGTGGCGATGCCCAGTGCGCCTTCCAGCGTGAGCAAGCCGAATAGTACCGCGGCCCGCATCGAGGGAAGACCTCGCAGCACCGCAGTCACGACCGCGAGCGACGCCGAAGCCCACAGTCCGATCGAGAGCACACGATGGCAGGTCTGGATGAGGTAGCCATTCTCAGTGAGGTTGCGCCAGACTGGATTGAAGGCGAACAGGCGGTCGGAGGATGGCAGCAGACTATCCGTGTAGCCCGGAAAGGTCGTCCACAGGGGCCCTGCATCCAGCGCTTCGAACAGAGCGCCAAAAGCAATGTTGAGGGCGATCGCCGATCCCCAAGCCACACGGGGTATGGCCGACCCATTTTGCGACCAGCCCGGCGCGACCGCGCTCACGATCAGCATAGCGAGGCCGACGCTCGCGAACGTGACATCGAGGGCGTGGCGGTGTTGACCGAGATTGATGGTGGCAAATAGCCCTGCATGATCGGAAAAATAGCGCAGCACTAGATAGGCAACGCCCGCGGCGACCAACCCGACCCAAGGCAGTAGATCGGGATAGCGTGCGGCCTTCGCCGCGCGGCACAAGAAAAACATCAAGGCGAGAAGGAGTGCCTCCGCGAACAATGCAACGCTCGCGATGCGCACCCACTCCCACATGTAAAGAAACTGGAAGATATTGATAGATTCCATCCCACCCACGTCATAGCCGCCGCACAGTGCATACAGCGGGCTCTGCTGATGAATGACGAAGGCCTGCTCCCAGGCAGCACGGCCGATCGGTGGGATCAACTCCACCTTGGGAATGTATAGAAACCAAGGACCTTGGGTGAACCGGTTGCCGGCGCCCAATATGAAAGCCACAACGCCAAAGAAAGCTGCCGCCGTCAATGCGGCTCGCATCCACCCGGGCCTGTCCCACGCCAGCAGAAACCTAAGGCAGCTTCCGAAGCGCTCGCCATTTGCCATCGGGGGCTCTGCATGAGCCCCCGATGGCGCTTGATCCGGATTGATTTCGAGCAGCATCATTTGGGTGCCGCGCTATTTCGCCACGGGAAATATCTCGTGGGTCGCCATTTGCGAGAAGATACCGGGCTCACCATCGGATTGGAATGCGCCGCCGGCCACGTGGAACTCGTTATCGACGAATCCCGCCACAAACCCGTGCCGAGCGATCTGCATGTGGGGAAGCACCTGCCAAGAATTTGTCTTCGGGTCGTAGGCCTCGAATGCCCAGAAGGTCACTTTGCCCCTCGGCTCCTCGTATTCGCCGCCCGTAACATAGATCTTGCCGTTGTAGACGTCGCCGGCGACGTCGCCGCGACGGGTCGGCGATCGGCCCTTGTAGGTCCATGCGTCAGTCGCCGGATCGTATTCCTCGACCAGATCGGTCACGTCGCTCATAGTCACGAATGACGTGCCGAGCCGTCCGTTTATCGCATAGATTTTGCCGTCGACCACTGCGGCAAGGAAATGGTTGCGACCGGTCGGCATCGGCGCGCGCGAACGCCAGGTATTGGTGGCCGGATCGTATTCCTCCACCGTGCCGACGACGATTTGCGGCACACCGACCCAGAGCGGCTCAGTCATGGGTTTGCCGGGAATATTCGCGTGCGCGCCGCCGATCACATAGATCTTGCCGCCGACAACTACCGCTTGCGCCGAACCGCGCGGGGTTGGCATGGGCGCCAACTCCTTCCAACTGTCGGTTTCCGGATCGTACAGCATAGCGTTCGGAATCGGCTGCCACACTTTGGTACCCGGCCGCCCGACGAAGCCACCAAACACATAAATCTTGCCGTTCAGCGTCACCGCGGCCGCATGGTGCGCCGGGATCAGCATGTTCTTCTTTTCGGTCACGTATCGGTTGATGCGTCGTACACAGTAACGATACCACGGGCCTGCACGTTAGGGCCATCGTAGCCGCCCATGACGTACCACTTCTTGCCAATCACCACGCTGGTGATTTCAGCCTGTGGTGTCAGCATCGGCTTCGCCATCCGCCATTTGCTGTCCTGCGCCGCAGCCGGGGAGACTTGCGATCCCATGCCAGCAACCAGCATTCCAGCTACCAACCACGCGGCTCTCTTCATCGTCCGTCTTTTCATCGTTCGTCTCCTCCTCGGTTCGGATTTGTCGGCAGCCTGTCCCCGACGCCTTATTGACAGCGGCGATCGCCGCATCGGAAGGCTGTTTTGCATTCGATCATAGAGCGCATCGCTCGCGCAGTGCTATGGCCAGACATTCCTCTGCGAGTGTCATCTGGCCGATCATTCACCAGCTGTTGCTGTTTGCGTCACCGGGCAGCCGATGGACCCCGTAGTAATGGCGGCCAGGATTGTCCGCAGTCCTCGGTCTAGCGCCCGTCGGTCGCCGGTCCATTCCGGCCTCCCGGCCCTCCTGATGACCCGTAGGAGCACCGGTGGCCCGTCCTGGCATCCGACCATTGCGGATCGGCCAGGGACTCTCCACGATCATCTAAAAGGCTCTGGCCTGCCGGCAGCCAAACGCGGCAGGGGCCGCCAGTCCAGCTCAGGCGCGCGCCCTCTATAAATAATCCATCGCAACGCGACGGAACGAAGGAAACAGAATCGTGACGACTCTGAAGGAATACATCACCCGCCATGACCTCGCGCGACGGAAATCAAGCACGACGTCAAGATCGCGTCGTCCCATGCGCGAGGACGCCGGCGAGGTCCGCGTCATGAGCTCACCCGGCCTCGACGCCGCGAGCGTCGCGCTGCCGGCGGGCACGGCTCCAGATACGACTCTCAGTTAAGCAGACATTCCAGCAAGAAATATTTCTCGTGATTGCGGGCAGACAATCTCCACCGTGCAACCTGAGCCGGCCGTAATCGTAAACCGGAAGCCATGCAATTTTATGATTGCAGCGACCAGGCTCAATCCCAGACCCAGCCCCTCGGTGCGCCGACTTCTGTCTGAGCGATAGAAGCGCTTGGTGACTGCTTCGCGTTCGTTCTCGGAGATGCCGGGGCCGGTATCCCTCACCTGGATGACGGTCTCGCCTTCACGGTGAAGCAAAACGAGTTCTACACGTCCGCCCCCGGGGGTGAATTTAACAGCGTTATCGACCAGATTGGCGACGGCCTCGAAAAGAAGATCGCGATCGCCAAGCACCGTCGCCTCATCTACAGCTTCGACCCGAAGGCTGATACCCTTATCCTCGGCAATCGGATCGTAGAAATCGGCTACTTCGCGTATCAGCGGGGCGAGCGGGACCTGACCAAACCCGTCGAGCCGACGGCTATGCTCGATCTCGACAATGCGCAACAGGGCCGTGATTATGGCCAGCGATTGATCGAGACCGGTGATCGACCGATCGACGACCGTCCGTAATTCATCCAGTGTTGAGGCGTGCGCACGCCCGCGCTCAAGGCGTACCCGCACACGAGTAAGCGGCGTGCGCAAGTCATGCGCGATATTGTCGCCTACGCCGGCGACTTCATGGATGAGAGCTTCAATCTCGCCCAGCATCCGGTTGACGCTGACGGCCAATTGGTCGAACGGATCGTCGCCTCCGCGTGTCGGCAGCCGTTCGCGCAAGTCGCCGGCAACAATGCGTTGGACTCTCCTGTTTACTTCCGAGAGCCGTTGACGAGCGCGCAAGCTCAATACCATTCCAATGACAACCGCAAGCGCAAACGCTGGCAGCAGGCCCAACGCGAGGGCTCGTTCGACAATTTCCGAAAATTCGGTGAGCTCGGCAATATTCCGGCCGATCACAAGAATTTCGCCGCTTGACAGTGGATGAGCAACGAGCCGCACCGTGTCTATCTCCCGGCCACGGTTGTCGACACGAACAACCACAACGTTGGTCGGAACATCCGGCGCAAGACCTGGCGGCAGGCTTTCCATATTGCCCGTGATACGATGACCGTCGACACCGAATAGGCCCGCGACCCTGATACGACGGGGATCGTCGCGTAGTCGATCGTCGATATCTGTCAGCAGCATCTCCGGTGAATCGTTTGTAAAGAGGCGCAGTTCACCAGTGAGCAACCTATCGTACGAGGACCTGAAATAGGTGGCCGTCTGCCAATAGACGAAGCCGAACAACACCAAGGTGCACAGGACGCAGGCACCGGCGACGGCGAGCGTCCAGCGAAATGTGGTGGTGCGGGCGAAATTAAGCAGGCGCACGGAGGATAAAACCCACACCGCGAACGTTGTGAATCATCGGTGGCTCATGCGGCTCGTCCACTTTGCGCCGCAGTCGCCCCATATGAACGTCGACGAGGTTGGTCTGAGGAACGAATTTGTACTTCCACACCTCTTCCAGCAACATGGCGCGCGTTAACACCTGCTCCTTGCGATGCATCATGTATTCGAGTAGACGGAATTCGCGCGGTAGCAAATCAATGGTGCGATCCCCGCGCTTGGCGGTTCGCTCCATGAGATCGAGCTCAAGTGGTCCTACTCGCAGCACCATCTCGCGGTTTTCTGCTGGCCGGCGCAATAACGCCTCGATTCGGGCGATGAGCTCGACCGTTGCGAACGGCTTAGTAAGATAGTCGTCGCCTCCGGCGCGCAATCCGCGCACCCGATCATCCACCGCGCTGAGCGCACTCAATACCAGGACCGGGGTGCGTATATCCTCGTTCCGCAAGGCTTCGATGATGGTCAGCCCGTCCATTCCCGGCAGCATACGATCGACGATCATGGCGTCTGCTCCGCCCGAACGCGCCTTATCCAGCCCTTCAATTCCATTTGCCGCCCAATCGACCTCGTGACCGCGATCGCCGAGCTCGGCACGGATCTCGTCGGCTGTCTCCTTGTCGTCCTCGATGAGGAGCACTCTAGCCATCGCCCGATTCCCACATGCCACGTTCGCAAAGACGATTTTGTTACCGTCTGGTTCCATGGCCAACACTAGCCAATCGTCGGCTTCCGCCGCTGCACTGGACCTGTTCTGATATACATTCTGCACCGGCAGCATAGTATTTTCCATCAGTCGGAAATCTCAAAAAAGCGCACGTACGGTTTGAACCGGGGCGTCGAAGACATGGAGCAGGCCTCACGCATGCCAGCACTTTCGCTAGTGATACGCGGTGAAACCATCGGTGCTCTCCTTTCCGCTTTCGACCCCATCGGTCTAGTTCGGTGATGCCGAGTTAATCCAGCACAGTTCAAGTTTCGCTAGAAATATAATTCTGCAATGGCAGAGCCGCCATTAAATTGACTGTTAGAATCTAAGGTCCCTTTTTGGGAATTCGCTCTGCCGCTGCCGTCGGTCCGGCAGCCTGGCGTTGGCAAAGCAGTGGTCCTCGACGATGAGGGTGCGCACTATTCAGAGTGGATTTGGAAAAGCAGGAAGGCCCCGAGAGCATTTCGGGGCCTTCGCTAGTGGACCATGACGGCAACTAATTGGCCTCGCTAGCTGCCAAATCTTCATGGTAAATGTACGCATTCTCACCCGCCGGCGCTCCTTCAAGGACGCCAACATTGTGCTGGCCTCTGATCCGCGCTTGTGTGGAGCGGTCCGTAGTTGGAACCGCCTGCGCGAACGCAGACGTAGCGTCCTGGCTGGTGACGACGGGGGCGATGTTGGCGGTGCCGAACTCGGGAGTGAACGACTGGGCAAACGCCGGCGTCCCGATCACGGTCAGCAGGGCAACAGTGGTTAGAAGCTTTTTCATGTTACTTCTCCTGTGGCAGAGGGTGCTAAATCTTCCGAAGTTTCGATCTCATTCGTCGAGTGGAAGAGGTGATCTCGGCGACACAGGTAAAATAGACACCCGCTTTGCGCACACCATTAAAATGCGGTTTAGAAACCTAAATTCGAGTTTAGAGAAACAATCGCGTACGCATTCTTTACAATGACCGTATTTTACATGTCTCGCCGCTAGCGCCATGCTCAATGAGCGCGCCGACTGAGGTCATTGACCGAGGGCAATGGCTTGGTGCGCCTTAGTGCGTGAATAGCCGACGTTCAAAATCGGATTGCGCAATCTCCAAAGCCGAATTTTCAGAAATTAAATTGCATGGGCCAAAAATTGCAAACGACGTCGCCGAGATCATCGCTGAGATGCCACGCAATACGCTCGCGGCGGTACACTGGTCTGTCGAACGCCAGGAGATTATGACTGCACAAAAACTCTTAGACGTGAGAAACAAGCTTGCGGAAACGGTCTGTCAGTTCGATGCATTGACGGGTGTGGCCGGAAGACCTGCAAGGTGTTCCGTCGCCGTGTTCCAGCGCGCTGCGTAGTGCCGTGCAAGCGATGCGCAAACCATGAGCTGAATCTGATGGAACACCATCACGGGGATGATGACGAGCCCGGCGGCGCAATTCGTCGGCATGTTCGTCGGGATCGAAACACCCGAGGCCGATGCCCTCGATGCGATGCGCAAGGAGCAGAATAACGCGGTGCCCATGCTGCAATCGATCAAGACGCTCAACGATTACGGCTTGGAGGTCACGTCCGGCATCATCCTCGG
>PMAF01000063.1 GCA_003152455.1 Hyphomicrobiales bacterium | reverse complement strand
CGGCATGCCCTCGACGTAGAACACACGCGATTTCGTCGTTTTGGTGCGGATTGCGTCAACCTCTTTCTGAGCCGCCGATGCGGTCCAGGCTTTTGCTTTCTCCAAGTGCTTGCGCCATCGCTTTTGTGAGCGCCCTAAACTATCATGGCACCTGTGGGTACAGTTCTGTTCACCCACAGGGAGGAAAATAATGAAAACTCAGTACGCTGTATCGTTGGCATTGCTCGCCGGGGTTGGGCTTGGTGCGATTGCGGTTCAAGGACTTCATGCCCAGGCCAAACCACTCGTCTATACCGTGACTGAAACCGATGTGACGAACATCGATGCCTACACTAAAGAATATGCCCCGTTAGCTATTCCGCTCATCAAGAAGTCGGGCGGTAAACTCCTTGCCGCCGGACAAAAGGTGACTACGCTTGAAGGATCCCCGCCAAAGCCGCGCGTTACTATTCTGGTCTGGGACAGCCTCGAACAAGTGCAAGCTTGGCGCAATTCAGCCGAATACAAAGAAGTTCGAAAAATTGGCGACAAGTATGCGACATTCCGTGCCTTCGCCGTCGAAGGAGTGCCGCAATAGCCGAAGTGATTTTGCAAGCTTCGAGGCCGCCTCAGTNNCCGCTGAAATCCACTGACGGCTTGCGCTTCATCGCCAGCGCGGCGAGACGATTGTGCGCCGTGACTACGTCGCACTTTCCCAGTGGGTGCAAACCCAACCGTCAATCGCTCCACCAAGCCGTCAATATTGCAATGCATCATTTGACGGTGGCAAAATGACGTGAATTGACGCAGTTGGGTCATTCACGACCGAGTTGGTCAAGGTCGACGCTGGTACTTGTCCGCTTCGCCCCCAAAGCGACCGTCAGCCGTCAAAACGCGATCCGTCGTTATCGAGAGCAGACATTGGGCCTTTGGTCCAAGTGGAGAACGTCAAACTCACAAGATGCCTCGATAGCCGTCTGGTAACAATCGTAGTCCGGGTGGCTAGGAACCGTATCCCGTCTCAGCTATCCTTTCTGTGGATGCTGGTCGATTAGAGCCTGCTCCGAGGGTATGGAAAAATCAGGGAGCACCCAATGGCTACGATAGCCGTACACGGGACGCTGTCCGCATCTGATCATAGCGCACAGCTGCGCAAGGCGGTAATCGCGTCAACTATCGGCACGACTATCGAATGGTATGATTTTTTCCTTTACGGCACGGCCGCCGGGCTAATTTTTGGCAAGCTCTATTTCCCCAACCAAGATCCGTTGACAGCTACACTTGCGGCTTTCGGAACCTATTTCATTGGATTTGTCGGGCGACCAATCGGCGCGGCGATATTTGGCCATTACGGCGATCGCATTGGCCGCAAAGCGACGCTCATTGCCACACTGCTGTGCATGGGCATCGCTACCTTCCTTATCGCCTTCGTGCCTACCTACGAGTCAATCGGCATCTGGGGCGCCGTCATCCTGACGATTCTGCGGATGCTTCAGGGCATCGGCGTCGGCGGGGAATGGGGCGGATCGGTGCTGCTGGCGATGGAGTGGTCGCGTCATCATGGCCAGCGCGGTTTGGTGGCGTCGTGGCCGCAGTTCGGCGTGCCCTGCGGCTTGTTCCTTGCCAACCTCGCGGTGCTGGTTTTCAGCCAGATGTCGGGCGACCAATTCGCCGCGTGGGGTTGGCGTATTCCCTTCGCGCTCTCGATTATTCTCGTTGGTATCGGCCTTTGGATTCGTCTTGGCATTCTTGAGACGCCGGTGTTCCAGCAATTACTGAAAGAGAACAAGATCGAGCGGGCGCCTGTCATCGCAGTCATAAAGATGCAGCCGATGCAGATCATTCTCTCGGCGTTGCTGCGGATGTCCGAGCAGGCGCCGTTCTATATTTTCACGGCATTCATCTTCGCCTACGCCGTTGGCACCCTGCATATGTCACGCGACCTCATTCTGACGGCAGTTCTCGTCGCGTCTTGCGTGTCGTTCATCACTATCCCACTGTCAGGCCACATCTCCGACCGCATTGGGCGCAGAAAGATGTATCTGATAGGCGCGTTGACGACAGGCCTATTCGGTTTCCTGTATTTTGGAATGGTGGACACTGCAATTCCATCGCTGGTATTCATAGCGATCGTCTTGTCTCTCATTCCGCATGACATGCAATATGGGCCCCAGGCTGCGCTCATTGCCGAGGCATTCACTCCACGATTGCGCTACAGTGGTGCTTCGTTAGGGTATCAGCTCGCATCGGTGATTGCAGGCGGGCCAGCACCCCTAATCGCTACCGCGCTGTTTGCCGCCTACCACTCGGGCTACGCGATTTCGATTTACATTGCCGGTTGCGCGGTGGTGAGCCTGATATCAGCAGCGTTCATGCCTGATCATACTAATAAGGACATCTCAATAGAGTATGACGATTGACAGTCCGCCGCCCGCTACATCGCAGCGGCTTTTCAGTGGAAATTGCGGCGCGTTCATATGCGCAGGTTGGGCGGTCAACTCTATCCGAGCTGACTGAATGCCTTGGTGACGCCCGTCTTGAGTGGCTCCGCGGCCGCGAGCGTAACATTCTGCGCCAGCGCTGCGAGTTCTTTGGTCTGCTCGGTCAGCGTCTCGAACTGCTTGCGTGAATGGTCGGTCGACAATTCGATGAATTCTGTAGGCGATTTCGCGCCCGACAGTTTTTGGGCGAAGGCGAAGGCGGCTTCGGTATTGGCGTTAGCGAATTCGATAACCTTGGTGTTGTATTGCCGCCCAAACCCAAAGCCTGCTTGAACGTGAGATAGCGCGGTGTCCGATAGCCGGCATTCGCCGCGATCCACAACAGAACTACGTTGGATCCTGAATAGGGGCGATTGGTTGCGGCGTTGCACGGCGTATTCATGCCGGCCGTTGCCGACCAAGGCTTGATCC
>PMAF01000219.1 GCA_003152455.1 Hyphomicrobiales bacterium | reverse complement strand
GGCTGGGAGGGCGTCGGCCTCGCGAGCTA
Source organism: Hyphomicrobiales bacterium (assembly GCA_003152455.1). GTDB lineage: Bacteria > Pseudomonadota > Alphaproteobacteria > Rhizobiales > Xanthobacteraceae > Pseudolabrys. Next base: position 14,469 of record PMAF01000219.1, on the reverse strand, counting down.
TCTGCTGATCGGCTTCTGGTATCACAAGCCCGAAGCCAACGCGGCGGCGATCAAGGCCTTCGTCGTCAACCGGGTGGGCGATTTCGGCTTCGCGCTCGGCATCTTCTCCCTGTTCGCGATGGTCGGCGCGATCGATCTCGACACCATCTTTGCCCAGGCGCCGTCGCTGGTCGGCAAGACCATTCCGTTCTTCGGCCGGCATCCCGATGCGCTCACGCTCATCTGCCTGATGCTGTTCATGGGTGCGATGGGCAAGTCGGCGCAGTTNNATGGTGACCGCCGGCGTGTTCATGGTGGCGCGGCTGTCGCCGCTGTTCGAACTGGCGCCGAATGCGCAGAGCTTCGTCATCTTTATTGGAGCCACCACCGCCATGTTCGCCGCCACGGTTGGCCTGGTGCAGAACGACATCAAACGCATCATCGCGTATTCGACCTGCTCGCAGCTCGGCTACATGTTCGTCGCCATGGGCTGCGGCGCCTATTCGGTCGGCATGTTCCACCTGTTCACGCACGCCTTCTTCAAAGCGCTGTTGTTCCTCGGCTCCGGCGCGGTGATCCTCGCCATGCATCACGAGCAGGACATCCGCCACATGGGCGGCCTGAAGGACCGCATTCCGTACACCTATATCGTCATGATCATCGGCACGCTGGCGCTCACCGGCTTCCCGCTTACCGCCGGCTATTTCTCCAAGGATGCGATTATCGAGGCGGCCTTCGTGGCCAAGAGCCCGATGGCGCTCTACGGTTTCATCTGCACGGTCGGCGCCGCGCTGCTCACGTCGTTCTATTCATGGCGCCTGATCTTCAAGACCTTCCACGGCGAGCCGCACGACCGCAAGCATTGGAAGGAGGCGCACGAAAGCCCGATGGTGATGTTGATCCCGCTCGGCTTCCTGGCCTTCGGCTCGATCGTGGCCGGGCTGCCGTTCAAGGAGGTCTTCGCCGGTCACGGCGTCGAGGGTTTCTTCCGCGAGTCACTCACCTTCGCCAAGAGCAACAGCGTGCTCGAGGACATGCATCACGTGCCGCTTGCGATCGGCATCCTGCCGACCGTGATGATGGCGATCGGTTTCCTCGTCGCCTGGCACTTCTACATCCGCCGGCCCGATATCCCGGTCGAACTCGCGCGCCAGCACGAGGTGCTCTACAAGTTTCTGCTCAACAAGTGGTACTTCGACGAGATCTATGACGCGATCTTCGTGCGTCCGATCAAATGGCTCGGGCGGCTGTTGTGGAAGGGCGGCGACGGCTGGCTGATCGACGGCTTCGGTCCCGATGGCGTCTCGGCCCGCGTGCTCGACGTCACCCGCAACGTGATGCGGCTGCAGACCGGCTACCTCTATCACTACGCCTTCGCCATGCTGATCGGCGCGGCGGCCTTCATCACCTGGTTCATGTTCGCGATGCACTAGCATGGTCCCGAAAAGCGGGAGCCGAGTTTCGGACAAGATCATGCGCAGAGAAAAACGATGAATATTAATTGGCCGGTCCTCTCAGTCGTCACCTTTCTGCCGCTGTTCGGCGCGCTGCTCGTCATGCTGCTCGCGCGCGGCAACGGTCCGCTCGCCAAGGGCACCGCGCGCTGGGTGGCGATGTGGACGACGCTGGTCACCTTCGCCATCTCGCTGGTGATGGTATGGCGCTTCGATACGGCCTCGCCCGAATTTCAGTTCGTCGAGAAACATCCCTGGCTCGGGATCGCCTCCTATCACATGGGCGTCGACGGCATTTCGCTTCCCTTCGTGATCCTTACCACGGCGCTGATGCCGATCTGCATCCTGGCGAGTTGGACCGTGATCCAGAAGCGGGTGAAGGAATACATGATCGCGTTTCTGGTGCTAGAAACGCTCATGATAGGGACGTTTTCGGCGCTCGATCTGGTGCTGTTCTATCTGTTCTTCGAAGGCGGCCTGATCCCGATGTTCCTGATCATCGGGGTCTGGGGCGGCCCGCGCCGGGTCTACGCCAGTTTCAAGTTCTTTCTCTACACGCTGCTCGGCTCGGTGCTGATGCTGCTCGCCATCATGGCGATGTATTGGGATGCCGGCACCACCGACATCGCGGCGCTCCTGCAGCACGGCTTCCCGCTGGGTTTGCAGAAATGGGCATGGCTCGCCTTCTTTGCGTCGTTCGCCGTCAAATTGCCGATGTGGCCGGTCCACACCTGGTTGCCAGACGCGCATGTGGAAGCGCCGACCGCGGGCTCGGTGGTCCTGGCCGCCATCCTGCTGAAGATGGGCGGTTACGGTTTCCTGCGTTTCTCGCTGCCGATGTTCCCGTCGGCCAGCCATGACTTCGCGCCGCTGATCTTCACGCTTTCCGTCGTCGCCATCATTTACACCTCGCTGGTGGCGCTGATGCAGGAGGACGTCAAGAAGCTGATTGCTTACTCCTCGGTCGCGCACATGGGTTTCGTGACCATGGGGATTTTCGCGCTGACCCCGCAGGGCGTGGCCGGCGGCATCTTCCAGATGATCTCGCACGGCATCGTCTCCGGCGCACTCTTCCTCTGCGTCGGCGTGGTCTACGACCGTATGCACACCCGCGAAATCGTTTTCTATGGCGGGCTGGTCAACCGCATGCCGCTGTTCGCGGCGGTGTTCATGGTATTCACGCTCGCCAATGTCGGCTTGCCGGGCACCTCGGGCTTCGTCGGAGAATTCCTGTCGCTGATCGGCACCTTTAAGGTCAACAATGCGGTGGCGACCATCGCCACGCTCGGCGTCATCCTGTCGGCCGCCTATGCCTTGTGGCTCTACCGCAAGATGATCTTCGGAACCTTGAAGCCGGCGCTCGCCGGCATCAAGGACATCGGCTTGCGGGAAATCCTGATCTTCACACCGCTGGTGGCACTCACCATCCTGTTCGGGGTGGCGCCGAAACCGGTGCTCGACATGTCGGCCGCCTCGGTCGTGCAACTGCTCGACAATTACAAGCACGCCATCGCCGCGGCGCCGGCGCCGGAAAGAGTTGTAACGTCGGGTGCCGTCACCAAGATGAAACGGGCCGAAATGATCCCAGTGAGCGCCGCCCGATGATCCAATCGATGCAATTGCAAGATTACTTGCCGATCTTGCCGGAAATCGTGTTGGCGGTGGGCGCCATGCTGATGCTGATGGTGGGCGTCGGCGTGCGACAGAGCGAACGCAGCGCGATGATCGTGAACGGCTTTTGCATCGCCGTGCTTGCGCTGGCGGCGGCGGTCGTGGTCTGGCTGCCGGCCGGGCGCACCGAATTGTTCGGCGGCAGTTTCGTGGTCGACGATTATGCCCGCTTCCTCAAGCTCCTGGCGCTCGCCGGCTCGGGCGGCGCGCTGATGCTGTCGCTCGACTGGCTCACCAGCGAGCACCAGCAGAAGTTCGAGTATGGCGTGCTGTTCCTGCTCTCGACGCTCGGCATGCTGCTGCTGATTTCCGCCAACGACTTGATCGCGCTCTATCTCGGGCTCGAGATGATGAGCCTGCCGCTCTACGTGGTGGCCGCCTCGAACCGCGATAACGTGCGCTCGACCGAAGCCGGCTTGAAATATTTCGTGCTGGGCGCGCTGTCGTCCGGCATGTTGCTGTACGGCGCCTCGCTGATCTACGGCTTCACCGGCACCGTCAATTTTGCCGGCATCGCCAAAGCAAGCGGGCAGGGCGCCAATATCGGCCTGATCTTCGGGCTGGTGTTCATGTTCGTCGGCTTCTGCTTCAAGATCTCGGCGGTGCCGTTNNACGGTCGCGTTTCCCGGCATCACGCACGAATGGCAGCAGATCGTGGTGTTCGTCTCGATCGCCTCGATGGCGCTTGGCGCCTTCGCGGCCATCGGCCAGCGCAACATCAAGCGGCTGATGGCCTATTCCTCGATCGGTCACATGGGCTTTGCGCTGGTGGGCCTCGCCGCCGGAACGGCGGAGGGCGTGCAGGGCGTGCTCGTCTACATGGCGATCTACGTGGCGATGACGCTCGGCGTCTTCGCGGCGATCCTGAGCATGCGGCGCGACGGCAAGTTCGTCGAGACCATCGGCGATCTGGCCGGGCTCGCGCGCACCCATCCGACCATGGCGTTCTTCCTGGCGATGCTGTTGTTCTCGCTCGCGGGTATCCCGCCGCTGGCCGGGTTCTTCGCCAAGTTCTACGTGTTCCTCGCCGCCATCAAGGCCGGGCTTTATATGCTCGCGGTGATCGGCGTGCTCTCCAGCGTGGTGGGCGCCTTCTACTATCTGACGATCGTGAAGATCATGTATTTCGACGAGCCGGTGGAAGGCTTTCAACCGATGCCGGGATTGTTGCGGCTGGTGCTGGGCATATCCGGGTTGATCAACATTCTGTTCTTCGCCTATCCCGCCCCNNAAGATCACGCGCCAACAAAATGCACCGCGAAGCCACGGACCTGGCGGGGGTCCGACACATCGCCTACGAAACGCTCGGCTCGACCAACGCCGAGGCGCTCGCGCTTTCCCGCGCGGGCGAGCGCGCGCCGTTTTGGGTCTCGGCGCTGAGCCAGAGCGCCGGCCGCGGCCGCCGCGGGCGGTCTTGGGTGTCCGAGCCCGGCAATCTCTACGCCAGCCTGCTGCTGTTCGATCCGGCGCCCGCCGAGCGCGTTGCGCAACTGTCTTTCGTCGCGGCGCTCGCCGTGCGTGACGCCGTCGCCCAGGCGGCGCCGGCGATGACATCGCGGCTTTCGCTCAAATGGCCGAATGATGTTCTGTTGGGCGGTGAAAAGGTCGCCGGCATCCTGATCGAGGGTGAGGTGGTTCGCGGGCAGCCGGTGACGGCCGTCGTCGGCATCGGCGTCAATTGCGTGAGCCATCCGTCCGAGGCGGCGTTTCCGGCGACCGACTTGCGCGCGCAGGGCGGCGATGCCACGCCGCAAAGCCTGATGCGGCACCTCGCCGCCACGACGCTCACGCGCCTGGCGCAATGGGACCGCGGCGAAGGCTTCGCCCGCATCCGCGGCGATTGGCTTGCCGTTGCGCCAAAGGTCGGGGAGCCGATCCGCGTCAGCGACGGCAATGACGAGCGGACCGGGCAATTCGCCGGCCTCGATGCGGGCGGGCGGCTGCTTCTGGATCTCGCGGACGGCAAGCGCCAGGAGATCGCCGCCGGCGACGTTTTCCCCCTCAAATTGCGCGCGGGTCCGTCCGATCCGCTTCTGCGAGGCTAAAGATGGCAGCGCCGCAACAGGACCTGGTGTTCGCGCCGCTCGGCGGCGTCGGCGAGATCGGCATGAACCTGTCGATCTACGGCCTCGGCGACGAACGCCACCGGCAATGGCTGGCGGTCGATCTCGGTGTGTCGTTTGCCTCGGAAGAGCATCTGCCGGGGATCGATCTCATTTTTCCCGATATCCGCTATCTGGTCGCGGAGCGCAAAAATCTCGCTGGCCTGGTGCTCACCCACGCCCACGAGGATCATTTCGGCGCCGTGCTCGACCTCTGGCCGCAACTGAAGGTCCCGATCTATGCCACGCCGTTCACCGCCGCCTTGCTGGTGGCCAAGCGTGCGAGCGAGCCGGGCGCGCCGGACGTGCCGGTGACGATCGTGCCGCTCGGCGGCCGATTCAAGGCCGGGCCGTTCGACGTCGAACTGGTCTCGATGGCGCATTCGATTCCGGAATCGAACGCGCTCATCATCCGCACCCCCTGCGGCACGGTATTGCACACCGGCGACTGGAAGATCGATCCAACCCCGATCCTGGGCGACGTTACCGACGAGAAAAAGCTGCGGGCATTGGGCGAGGAAGGCTGCCTCGCCATCGTCGGCGACAGCACCAATGCGGTGCGCGACGGCCGCTCGCCGTCGGAAAAGGACGTGGCGGCAACCATCGCCGAATTGGTTAAGGCCGCGCGCGGCCGCGTCGCGGTCACCACCTTCGCCTCCAACGTGGCGCGCCTGCGCACGGTGATCGACGCCGCCGCCGCCGCCGGACGCGAGGTGGTGGTGGTCGGCCGCGCCATGGACCGCATGATCCAGGTGGCGCGCGAGACCGGATACCTGGAGGGCGTGCAGGAACTGCGCCCGGTCGACGCCTATGGCTATCTGCCGCCCAACAAAGTGGTGGCGCTTTGCACCGGCAGCCAGGGCGAGCCGCGCGCGGCGCTGTCGCGCATCGCCGAAGACCAACATCCCGACGTCACACTGTCGCGAGGCGACACCGTGATATTTTCCGCCCGCACCATTCCCGGCAATGAAAAGGCGGTCGGCCGCATCATCAACGGGCTGATCGACCAGGGCATCAGCGTGATCACCGACCGCACGCACCTGGTTCATGTATCGGGCCATCCGCGCCGCGCCGAGCTCGAAGAACTGATCGGCTGGGTCAAGCCGAAGCTGCTCATCCCCGTGCACGGCGAGGCGCTGCATCTGTCCGAACACGCCGCGCTCGCCCGCGGCTGCGGCGTGAAGGAGGTCGTGCAGTGCCGCAATGGCGATCTGGTGCGGCTGGCGCCTTCCGCGGGAATTATCGACGAGGTGCCGTCCGGGCGGCTCTACAAGGATGGCTCGCTGCTGGTCGAGGCCGACGCCCGCACCGTCGCCGACCGCAAGCGCCTGAGCTTTGCCGGCGCGGTGTCGATCGCGCTCGCGCTCACCGACAAGGGCCAACTCGCGGCCGATCCCGAACTCGATCTGATCGGCATTCCGGAGCGCGACCGCGACGGCGGGCTGATGCAGGAGGCCGTGGGGGATGCGATCTTGCAGACATTCGAATCCCTGCCGCGCAAACGACGGAGCGATCCCGACGCGGTCGCCGAGGCCATTCGCCGCGCCGTGCGCGCGGCGATCGCCGAGCGCTGGGGCAAAAAACCAATGTGCCATGTGCACGTGTTGACGGTATGATCCGGATCGCCGGAGCGAATAGCAGAGGACTTCGATGATCGGTCGTCTCAATCACGTCGCCATCGCGGTGCGCGACATCGCCAAGGCCGCCAAGGTGTACCGCGATACGCTCGGCGCGGAAATTTCCGCAACCGTCCAGCAACCGGATCACGGCGTCTCCACCGTGTTCATCAATCTGCCCAACACCAAGATCGAACTGCTCGAGCCGTTGGGCGAAGCCTCGCCGATCAACAAATTTCTGGAGAAGAATCCCGACGGCGGCATCCACCACGTCTGCTACGAGGTGCCGGACATTCGCGCCGCGCGCGACACCCTGAAGGCGCACGGCGCGCGCGTGCTCGGCGACGGCGAGCCGAAGATCGGCGCCCACGGCAAGCCGGTGCTGTTTCTGCATCCGAAGGATTTTTGCGGCACTTTGGTCGAACTTGAGCAGGCGTAACCGCGTGATCCCGAAAAGTGAGTACCTGTTTTCGGACAAGACCATGGGCCAGGAATAGGTCATGGCTACCAGCACGCTCATCGCGATCTACTTCATCATCTGGTGGGTGGTGCTGTTTGCAATATTGCCCTGGGGCGTGCGCAGCCAGGAGGAGAGCGGCGACGTGGCGCCCGGCACCGACCCGGGCGCGCCGTCGGTGCATCGCGTCTGGCGCAAGCTGCTGTGGACCACCGTGACCGCCGCCGTGGCGTTCGGCATTGCCGTGGCGGTTTACAAGGCCGGCCTGGTCCCATTGGAATTCTTGAAACAGATTTCCAATCCGCCGCATTCCTGAAGCGGCCGGCCGAGCGCAGGCGTCTACCGGCAAAAAAAGAGCAGGGCGCGGTGCCCTGCTCGTCGCACGTAGAGTCCCCATCCTCGCGTTTTTGTTCGCGTTATAATCGAGGCGGCGGCGTTTCCGCGCCAAGGACTTGGCTCCTCCCAAGACTTGGACCGCACGTTGGAGCCGGCTTTTTTGCTGCTGCCGAGTCTCCATTCACACGGATGCATTACGCTAACCGATCATCGCCCCGCTGTCACCACGATTCCGTCATCGGCCGATCTCGATGGGGGCGTCGAGCACGATTGCTGTACCGCCCTCGGTCGGGACGATGACCCGCACGGTCCAGACCCCGGACCGGGACAGGTCGAGGCCGTTCACCTGCTAGGTTCCATCGGGCAGATGGGCCGCGACGCGGGTGGCTCTGCGACCCCCGGACGGGGGTCGAGAGTGAGTTCCACAGACCTGGCCGGGAATTCCGAGAAATCCTCCCGTAAGATACGGATGAGCGCGTTGGCCGCGCCGATCCGGCCGGGCTCGATGGTCACCTCGGCCATGGCCTCATTGGTGTGGATGTGGACAAAAGCCGCGTCAGGCGGGACCTCCGCGTTCGTGCTGTGGGCATGGCCGCTTGGCGACAGGGTCCCGACTGCGCCGACGAACAGCAGCACGCAGAGCCCGAGGCCGGTTTCGGCCAGGCTGTTGCGTTGCAGTGCGCGCAGGGCGTCGCGCGCCGGCAGTTGCGGGGTGAAGTGGAACCTGTTGGCGGCGGCTATTCCGACCATGGCGGCGAATAGGCCGATCTTGAGCAGCACCAGCCGTCCATAGTTGGTCGTCACCAGGTCGCGCGGACCGCCCAATAGGTTCCAGCTATTGACGATGCCGGTGGCGAGCAGGGCACCGACGCAGACAATCCCGAGCCAGGAAAACCGCCGGACTGCGCCGACGGCCAAGCCGCGCCAAGCCGGGTCATCGGCGCGGCGAGCATAGGCCAGCAGCAATGCGAGCGCCGGCAGACCGCCCAGCCAGGCACCGGCCGCCAGCAGGTGTGCCATGTCCGACGCCAGATGGATGCCGCCTGCGGTCCCCGGCGTCGCGCCGGCATGGCCGGTGAGGGCGATGAGGGCAATCAGCCCGGCGCCAGCGGTGATTTGCAGCAAGCGTGTCGCCGGCCACGGCAGGAGCGCGGCGAGCACGAGCGCGAGGCCGAACCTGATCGTGCAGACCAAGCCGAAGCGGGTATCGGTGAGCACCGACCAGACGCCGCCATGCAGGCATACCGCGACAATCGGCGCGCCATAGATTTCGGCGGAGAGCCAAACCAGCCAGACGACGCCGCTCAGGATCGCGACCGCGAGCGCGATCCAAACCATCCACGTCAGGCGGCGGCGCAGCGCCAGGTAATCGGCCGCCGGCGCGCGTCCCGCGCGCGCGACCGGTTCCGTTACCAGCGCCATGAAGCAGGTCGTGCCAAAGGCCAGCACGGTCGCTGCCAGGTGCACGCTGCGCGTAAGGATGAGCGGATCGATCAGTTCAAGCATGATCCCTACGGGCCGACACGGAAGGTGAATCTGCCCTGCGTGCGATGGGTGTCCACCGAGAGCACACGCCAGCTTACCGTATAAGTCCCGGGCGAGAGGGTTTTCAGCGGCACGCGCAACTCAGTGCGATCGCTGCCCTCGACGTGTGCCTTGCCGCTTTGCACCGCGCCTTGTGCGTTGCGTACTTCAGCCGTGGAAAACGCCGGTTCCAGTTTTTCGGTGAACCACAGCGTCAGTTCCTTCGGCGCGGTGACGACCGTGCCGCCGACGCGCGGGCTGGCGTGATCGAGCATGGCGTGCGCGAGCGCGGCGGCGGGAAACAGAATGACGGCGACGGCGATCGTGGTCTTGCAAAAATGTCTCATGGCTTGCTGCCGAAGGCCGGCCTCCCTGATGCGATGCTGTTGCCGAAAATCGGCCGTCCAATGGAGTTGGGAAAGATGTCGTCGAGGAAGAAGTGGATCTGCGCGATGGCGCCGACGCTGCTGCCGCTCGCCCGGTTGACTGGGATCATCGCCTCGACGCCGACCTGAAATTTGTCGCCGACCCAGATCACGCCGGGATTGATGGTGCCGGTGGTCACCCTGCCCGAACTGAAGGTGTTTGCCACCGGCGTCTGCAAGGACGCTTCGACCAGCGGGATGAGGTGGTTGACGAAATCCGGCAGGCGAATGTCGGCGACGGCGGATTTGAGATAGGGCAGGCTGTATTGCAGCGAGGCGCCCCAAACCAGGACGCGCGGATTGAATTCGGTGTCGACGTCGCCGGTATCGGGATCGACGGTGACGGTCGTGGCCGAGCTAGGGATCGCGTAGCCGAGCTGGCCGGTCAGCGCGAACGGCCGCGCCCATCCCAGGCTCGGCGGAAGATCGCCGAAGCCTTTGCCGAAATAAAATGTCGGCGTGTAGGTGGTGATGGGATCGGCGCCGACGCCCTGCGCTCCGCTGCCGCCCCATTCGATGTTGAGACCGACGGAGGCGACGAATTCGTGCTCGGCGTTCTTGAATACGCGGTACTTGAACGTCGTCTCGATGTTCTGAAACCCGCTGGCGCCGTTCCCCATCGGCCCACCTGGCGCATAGAGATGCGTCCAGGTGGGCGAGAACGAAACGGCGAAATCCTCGGTGATCAACTTGGAATATTCGCCGGAGATATCGAGCTGCTTCACCGAGGGCACGTCGCCGGTCTTGGATATCGCCACGGTCGGCAACGCCAGTTCGTCGGCGACGCCGGGGTCGTCGATGGCGAGCGTGGCGGGAAACATGCGGTTACCGACGATCTCGTGGCTGCGCGCGGCAGCCGTCACGAACGCGGCTGCCGCCCCGCGGAGGGCCGCATACAGATAGCGGTTGGACATGGAGTCACTCCGATTTCGCTTAAGACATGGATGGGTGTGTGGCCGCCAGTTGGCGGCCCGCATGTCAGGCGAAGGGCGGAGGACCTCGGGTGAAGTTGGTGCGTAACGCGATGCTAGCCGGCGCGGCGTTCGATTCTGGACGCAGGACCTGCAGAAGGCGCGTCGGCAAAAGGTTGCCGATGAGGACGATATCGGGCCCCGGCGGTGGAGCGGCGGCGCTGCACAAATTGCAATGTTCGCAGGCGTGGCCCGGGATCAGGTCTGGCTTGCCGGGTGTCTCGTCGCCGGCGGCGCCGGTTGGCGCAATACTGTGGCAGATGACCGAGAACGGATTGACGGTTGCGCCGTTGGCGGCGATCGGCACTAGGCCAAGCAGAATGACGTGCAGGGCGATCGCGTAGATCGCGACCTAACTCAAGACCTGCCCGGCCAAATTGCGCATGCGAAGGGCTCTTCCGACTCCGTTTACCTATACTACAACGGATAGCGTCCTCGGCAGCCGTTTATTCCGCTTTCGGCCGCCTCATCGCCAGGCCTTGTGTTTTTCCGGCCGATCCGCTTTCACTCGGACCCCGACCGCCATCGATTCCGAGCCCGCAATGCGTCTGTCCCGCTATTTCCTGCCGATCTTGCGTGAAACGCCGAAAGAGGCCGAGATCGTCTCGCACCGGCTGATGCTGCGCGCCGGCATGATGCGGCAGGAGGCGGCCGGCATCTATGCCTTCCTGCCGCTCGGCCTGCGCGTGCTGAAGAAGATCGAGCAGATCGTGCGCGAGGAGCAGAACCGCGCCGGCGCCGTCGAACTGCTGATGCCGACCATGCAGTCGGCCGACCTGTGGCGCGAGAGCGGACGCTACGACGCCTACGGCAAGGAGATGCTGCGCATCAAGGACCGCCACGAGCGCGATATGCTGTACGGGCCGACCAACGAAGAGATGATCACCGAAATCTTCCGCGCCTATGTGCGCTCGTACAAGGATCTGCCGCTCAATCTCTATCACATCCAGTGGAAATTCCGCGACGAGGTGCGCCCGCGCTTCGGGCTGATGCGCGGCCGCGAATTTCTGATGAAGGANNGCCTATTCGTTCGATGTCGACCAGGCCGGCGCCCAGCATTCCTACAACAAGATGTTCGTGGCTTACCTGCGCACCTTCGCGCGCATGGGCCTGAAATCGATTCCGATGCGTGCGGAGTCGGGGCCGATCGGCGGCAATCTCAGCCACGAGTTCATCATCCTGGCCTCGACCGGGGAGTCCGAAGTGTTCTGCCACAAGGACTATCTCGATTTGCCGGTACCGGCGGCGGATGTGAATTTCGACGACATCACGGGCTTGCAGGGGATCGTGGACAAGTGGACGGCGCAATATGCCGCCACTTCGGACATGCATGACGCGGCGGCCTACGCGCAGGTGCCGGCCGATGCCCAAGTCTCCGCTCGCGGCATCGAGGTCGGCCATATCTTTTATTTCGGCACCAAATATTCCGAACCGATGAAGGCGGTGGTCGCCACCGGCGCGGGCGGCGAAGCGCCGGTGCACATGGGTTCCTACGGCATCGGGCCGAGCCGGCTGGTCGCCGCCATCATCGAGGCTTCGCATGACGAGGCCGGCATAATCTGGCCGGAGCCGGTGGCGCCGTTCAAGGTCGCGATCCTCAACCTGAAGCAGGGCGACGCGGCAACCGACGGCGCCTGCGAGCAGCTTTATCGCGACCTCACCGCCAAGGGCGCCGAGGTGCTGTACGACGATCTCGACGAGCGGGCCGGCGGCAAATTCGCCGCAGCCGATCTGATCGGGCTGCCCTGGCAGGTCATGGTCGGCCCGCGCGGCCTGGCCGAGGGCAAGGTCGAGGTCAAAAAACGCGCCGGTGGCAGCCGCGAGATGATGAGCCCGGCGGCGGCGCTCGATTTGCTGTCGCGGTAACGTAGGCACGTGCACAGCGCGCTCCCTCTCCCCTGAGGGAGAGGGTTGGGGTGAGGGGGCAAGTAACCCTCGATAGGTTGTAACCCCTCACCCGGATCGCTTCGCGATCCGACCTCTCCCATAGGGCGAGGTGAAGAAACAATCCTGTGCGCTGCCAAGGGCTTTGGCCGAGAAAATCGGCTTCTTTCCGCCAGAATCATGTGAAAACCCGAACCTGGGAACCCATTGTCTATGAGCGAGCCCAACGGGACGCGGCCCTTCTCTCCGTTCGAGTGGATGCTGTCGCTGCGCTACCTGCGGGCGCGGCGCAAGGAAGGATTCATCTCGGTGATCGCCGGGTTTTCCTTCCTCGGCATCATGCTGGGCGTCGCCACCCTCATCATCGTGATGGCGGTGATGAACGGCTTCCGCCACGAATTGCTCGACAAGATCCTGGGCCTCAACGGCCACCTCTTGATCCAGCCGCTGGAAAAGCCGCTCACCGACTGGGAGCAGGTCTCCGCGCGCATCGCCCAGGTCCCGGGCATCCGGCTGGCGGCGCCGATCGTCGAAGGCCAGGCGCTGGCGTCCTCGCCGTTCAACGCCGGCGGCGTGCTGATCCGCGGCATTCGCCTGTCCGACCTGGAAAAGCTTCCCTCGGTCGCCAAGAACATCAAGCAGGGCACGCTGAAAGGCTTCGACGAGGGGCAGGCGGTGGCGATCGGGCGCAGGCTCGCTGACCAGCTATCGCTGCGCGCCGGTGACAACATCACGCTGGTGGCGCCGCGCGGCGCGGTGACGCCGATGGGTACCACGCCGCGCATCAAAGTCTACAAGATCGCCGCGGTGTTCGAGATCGGCATGTCCGAATATGACTCGGCCTTCGTCTTCATGCCGCTGAAGGAGGCGCAGGCCTATTTCAACCGCGCCGGCGACGTTACCGCCATCGAGATCTATACCGACAATCCCGACCGCGTCGACAGTTACCGCAAGGCGGTGCAGGACGCCGCTCAACGCCCGATCTTCATGATCGACTGGCGCCAGCGTAACGCCACCTTCTTCAACGCGCTGCAGGTCGAGCGCAACGTCATGTTCCTGATCTTGACCCTCATTGTCTTGGTGGCCGCGCTTAACATCGTGTCCGGCCTGATCATGCTGGTGAAGGACAAGGGTCAGGACATCGCCATTCTGCGCACCATGGGCGCGACGCAAGGCTCGATCATGCGCGTGTTCCTGATCACCGGCGCTTCCATCGGCGTGGTCGGCACGCTGGTCGGCTTCCTGCTTGGCGTGGTGGTCTGCCTGAACATCGAGACCATCCGCCAGTTCCTGTCGTGGCTCACCAATACCGAGCTGTTCTCGCCCGAGCTCTATTTCCTCTCGCATCTGCCGGCCGACATGGACACCGGCGAGACCACCGCGGTCGTGGTGATGGCGCTCGCTTTGTCGCTGCTCGCCACGCTCTATCCGTCCTGGCGCGCGGCGCGCCTCGATCCGGTGGAGGCGCTGCGTTATGAGTGAGACGATCGCCGCCAGTGTCCGGGTGGAGCAGGAGCGGAAAGAAGAAATCCCGATCCTGCTCATGCACGCGGTCGAGCGCACCTACCGGCAGGGCGACGAGGCGCTGCATATCCTCAACGGCGCCGAACTCGCAATCTGGCCCGGCCAGTCGGTGGCACTGGTGGCGCCTTCGGGCGCCGGCAAGTCGACGCTGCTGCACATCGCCGGGCTGCTCGAGCATCCCGACCAGGGTGACGTCTATATCGACGGGCGCGCCACCGCGATCCTGCCCGACGCCGAGCGCACCCGCATCCGCCGCAACGAGATCGGCTTCGTCTACCAGTCGCACCATCTGCTGCCGGAATTCACCGCGCTCGAGAACGTGCTGCTGCCGCAGATGATCCGCGGCCTGGGGCGCGGCGAGGCCAAAAAGCGCGCGGTCGAGTTGCTGGGCTATCTCGGCCTTGGCGACCGGCTCACGCATCGGCCGGGGGAACTCTCCGGCGGCGAGCAGCAGCGCGTCGCCATCGTGCGGGCGCTGGCCAATTCGCCGCGCCTGCTGCTCGGCGACGAGCCGACCGGCAATCTC
>PMAF01000100.1 GCA_003152455.1 Hyphomicrobiales bacterium | reverse complement strand
GGGTCAAAACAGGCCAGTACTGCCGCGTTGAACTAGCGTCGAACCAGTATCCGGCAAACCGTTTATCAGCTGCAGCCAGCTTGCATCGTTCTAACCAGCAATTTAATGACTTCGGCATAAAGAGACGCCTGAAGTCTCCGGTCCGAGACATTGGGCGGTGCGTCAATCAGGAAGCGAAGCTTGGCTGGCGCCGCGACATGATCAATTAATTTATTGCTTTCCAATTCAATTCGCAGAATACATTTTGGAATTGTGGGTGAGCGGCGGCAACACGGCGACTGAGAAGGAAAAAGACAAATGCGACGCATAATTGTTGGCATGACCGGCGCAACCGGCGCAATTCTCGGGGTGCGACTACTTGAGGCTCTTAAAGATTGCGACGTCGAATCCCATCTAGTCATCAGCAATTGGGGTCGTCGGACGATCGAGCATGAGACGCCATACACCATTAAACAAGTCTGCGCATTGGCCAGTGTTTATCACAATTCGGCGAACATGGCGGCAGAGATTTCGTCGGGCTCGTTTATTACCGAGGGTATGGTAGTGATACCCTGTTCGATGCGAACGCTGGGCGGCATCGCCACCGGTTATGGCGAACACCTCATCCATCGGGCTGCCGATGTCATCCTCAAAGAACGGCGACGTTTGGTGCTTGTTGTGCGCGAGTCGCCATTGTCCGAATTGCACCTCGAAAACATGCTGAAGCTGGCCCGCGTGGGGGTATCGATCATTCCGCCCATGCCGGCCTTTTACAACCATCCAAAATCGATCAATGATATCGTCGACCATATCGTGGCGCGGGTGCTGGATCAATTTGGCATCGCTGCGCGCTTTGCTAAGCGCTGGGACGGCAAAATGAAGATGGTATCCGAGCTAAAAGTCGAGCCGACGGGCAACGAATAATGGCCGCGCCATGACCGCGGTAAATGCCCTGCGTCGCGGATTGGCTATCCTGCGCGCGATCAACGACGGCCATGCGCAGCATCGCGAGATCAGCGCGGCTGCCAAACTGCCGAAATCAACCATTGCACGCATGTTGGAGACCTTAGTCGCCGACGGCTATGTGGCCCAGGATGATCAGAAAGGTTATCACGTTACCGCCCGCGTGTTGACTCTGTCGCGCGGCTACAACGCCCACGAATTCCTGCTCAAGGCGGCCCAACCTGTGTTGGAGGGTCTGCGTAAACACCAGATCTGGCCGAGCGATCTCGCGGTTTTCGATCAGGACGCCATGGTGATTCTCGACACCGGCCGTGATCCGGGCACGTTGTCGCTCAACCGGACGGTCGGGTCGCGCCTGCCGGTGCTGGTGACGTCGCTTGGACGCGCGTTCCTCGGTTTTGCCGACGTCGAACTGGTTGACCGGACGCTCTTCCGCCTGGCCCAGTCAAGCAATCCATTTGACGCGCCGGCGAAGAGCGCCGCCGCGACGCGACGAGTGCTCGCCCAAGTGCGGCGTCAGGGTTATGCGACCGGCGATCGCGAATACCAGCCTACCACCCGCACCCTTGCGGTGCCGATCCTGGTCAATTCCGCGCCGGTGGCGAGCCTCAACATCATGGTGGTGCCAAGCGCGATGAAAATGGAGCAGCTGGTGAAAAACCTGCTGCCGGCGCTGAGCACCGCGGCTAAGGCTATCGGCAGCGCGCTATCGCAAACGCCGCCGGGTTCGTAGTGCGGGCTGAGCCGCAACGTGCTGACACTTTTGCGTAAGCGGTGAAATCCCTTTCGCTTTCTGCGGACTAAAACCGAAGTCTTTGGCGCCGCTGATTTTTTCGGCGTTCGCCATAACGGCTCCCAAGTTGGTCCGTGTCGCGTTCCGACTAGCGGAATGGCATTCCGATTTTTCTTGAGGCAATGCGCGAGACTAGCTAGCCTCAGCTGTTTTTGGCGTGCGCCGGGTCGTGCAGCCGTCATCTCGTCCAGGAAGAGATATGCAAATGAACAAGATCGTCGACGTGGCGCTCACGGGTTCGAGTAAATCTAAAAAAGTCAAAGCCATCGGTGAAAAGCCGATCGCGGATTTGCGCGAATGGTTGGAGCGGGTGGAGGAGATCGGCGAGTTGACCCGCGTGCGACAGCCGGTGGACCGCGACGAGGAAATGAGCGCGATCTCTTATCTGGTCGCCAAACAGCAACCATCACCGGCGGTCCTGTTCGAACACCCGCGCGGTTTTGAAAAGAGTCCGATCGGCGCCAAATTATTGTGGAATATTCTAGGCCCGAGCGTGAAACGCGTCGCGCTCACGCTCGAGGAGCCGGCGGACACGCCGACAGTCGAATTGATTCGGCGAGTAAAGGACAAACTCAAGCGGCGTCTGCCGCCGCTCGAGGTGTCTGCTGATCAAGCTCCGGTCTACGAGAACACCGTCACCGGAAAAAATATTGATTTGAACCTCTTGCCGATCCCTCGGCACTGGCCGCTCGATGGTGGCCGTTATGCCGGCACCGCCGACGCGGTGATTACCTGCGATCCCGACAGCGGTTATCTCAATATCGGCACCTATCGAATGATGCTACAAGGAAAGTCACAGGTAGGGCTCTATCTTTCGCCCGGCAAGGATGCGCGCCTGCACATCACACGGGCCTGGCAGCAGGGCAAGTCCATCAACGTCGCCGCAGCTTGGGGCATCGATCCCCTGTTTATGTTGGTCGGCTCGCAGACATTTCCCAAGAACGTGTCCGAATACGAATACGCCGGCGGCATTAAGGGCCAGCCGATTCCGGTCGTTCGAGGAAAGACGACCGATCTTCTGATTCCCGCCAACGCAGAGCTCGTCATTGAAGGTGTCATCAAGCCCAATTCGGTGAAGGCGGAGGGACCGTTCGGGGAGTTTCCCGGCTACTACGGCCGGCCTGAAGCCGGCTGTCCACTCGTCGATATCACAGCAGTGCACTACCGATCTGAGCCAATTCTCACCAACGCCCTGATGGCGGACTATCCGTCCTGCGAACAGAGCGGCTTTTTCTCCGTAATTCGATCGGCGAAGATCTGGGACGATCTCGACAAACTCGGCATCCCCGGAATCCAAGGGGTCTATTCGCATCCCGCGGCGGCGGGCGGGTTCGGCATGACCGTCATCAGCATTGAGCAGCGTTATGCTGGCCATGCCGCGCAGGTGCTGGCGCTCGCGGCCCAAGTTCCTGGCGGCGCCTACTACACCAAATGGATCATTGCCGTCGACGAGGACATCGACCCGACTGACATGGACCAAGTGATCTGGGCGATGGCGAGCCGGTGTAATCCTATCGACGACATCGACATCCTACGCAACACGTGGAGCACCTGGCTCGATCCGACCCAAAACCCGCCGGAAAAGCGACCATATGGTTCGAAGGCGCTGATCAACGCTTGCAAGGAGCATCGCCACCTTCCGGTCTTTTCCAAACGCACCACGCTGCGCAAAAAGGTCTACGATGAGGTTGCTGCGCGCTGGACGGAACTTGGGTTGCCGGGACAGATCCCAACCGTCAGGGCGTTCGAAGCCGAGAACAAAGTGACCTATCACGAGGTCGGCGGCTTCGAACCCGGGCGCCAGCCGGGCGAAAAAAAGCCGACGGACAAGACAGATAACAAGAAACTCAAAAAGAAGAAGATGTGAGGCCCGATTCGTTCCGCTCGAGCGATCATGAGAAATGTTCATAACAAGCTTCCTGCTCCCGACGGTCCGTCGCGCACCGTCTCTGTAACGTGGAGAACTTCAACCATGGCTTCCAATACACATCCGAAAGATATGCGAACCTGGATCGCAGAACTCGAGGAAGCCGGGGAACTCATTCGTATCGCCAAACCGGTCGACCCGCTCACGCAGATGGGCTCGCTGCTCTATCAGTCGCGCGAGAAAGCGCTTTTCTTCGAAAATCTTCCGCATGGCTGGCGCTCGCTTGGGCAGGCGCCGGCAAATACCCGCCATGCGGCCATCGCCTTCGGCACAAGCCTGGAAACCATGGTGCCAACGATTGCCGAGCGCATGGGCAAGCGCATTGCGCCGGTGATGGTGGAAGACGGGCCGGTCAAGGAGGTCAAGCTCAGCAAGGATGAGTTCGACCTCACGCAACTTCCGGTTCACATCGCCGGCCAACGCGACGGCGGGCCGGTTATCGGCTCAGGCCTTGTCGTATCAAAGGACCCCGACACCGGACAACGGAACGTGAGCTTCCATCGCCTGCAGATTAAGGGGCCAAACAAATCCGGCATTTTGCTTTATCCGCGCCATACCTGGAAAAACTACGTCAAATACCAGGCGCGCAACGAACCGATGCCGGTGGCGATTTTTATCGGTCATTACCCGCTCTATTATGCGGCGGCGGCAACGACGGCAGCCTATGGGCTGGATGAGTTCGAGATCGCCGGCGGTTATCTCGGTGAGCCGGTGCGCTTGGTAAAGTGCGAGACGGTGGATCTCGAGGTTCCGGCCGACGCGGAGATCGTTCTTGAGGGTCATATACCGCCGAATTATCGTGAGGAAGAAGGACCGTTTTCCGAATTTCAGGACTACTACGTGACGGGCACGGGCAAAAACCCGATCGTCGAGTACCAGTACATGACGCGGCGGCACGATGCCATCTTCAAGAATCTCCAGAATGGTTCGGAGATGGAGGGTTGCGTCTTCCATAAGGTCCCGATGAGCGCGGCCATCTTCCGGCGGCTCAAGGATGTCGGCGGAGGCCCCATTCTGCACAACGTGATGGTGACGCCTGGCATCTTCGGGCTGGTCATCCAGATGACGCCGCGCGCCTATGGCGAGGCCAAGAATCTGCTGATGGCGGCGCTGTCGTCTGAATACCAGCATCCGAAAATTGTCATGGCGGTTGACGCGGATGTCGACATCTTCAATCCGTCCGAACTGCTGTGGGCGCTGAACACGCGCGTCGATCCGCAAAAAGACGTGACGATTATCTCCGGTACGCATAATCACGCCATGGATGCGAGCCTGACGGAACTCGGCGCACCAGGAACGCCGCTTTGGCAGCGTTTCGGATCGAAGATGCTGATCGATGCGACGATTCCGCCGCCAGCCGATGCCGAAGCCCGCTCGATGTTCGAGCGCATTCGGCCGCGTAACCCGCAACTGCGCCTTGAAGACTTCGCGGCTGAAGGCTCTCTGCCGCTGGTTCGGGCTCTTTCTCCAATGTTCTTTGGATCAAAGCTTTTGGGCGAACGGTGAACCCGAAGGTAAAGGCAACGACGATGAGTTGTGGCGGAACAGTAGAGTGAATTATTGGCCGACAGAACGTATTGCCGACGCAATTCGCTCGGCATGCTAGCGCAACCGGCGGATTGCCGCAGGCACCTCGTAAGTGCCGCTGTAAGGCCCGGCGAAAGATAAAAAAATCGGGAAGAAACTAGTCTAACAAGGAGGTTGAAATGTTGAACCGATGGCCTTGCGCACTTGCCCTGTTGCTAATGAGTTTCTGCACCCAGTCGTTCGCTCAGAGCTGGCCATCGAAGCCAATCCGAGTGATCGTCCCCTACAGCCCCGGCAGCGCCACCGACCTCATTCCGCGCACGATATTCGCCAAGGTCCAAGAACAGCTGGGCCAGCCGATAATTGTGGAAAACCGCCCTGGGGCATCGAGCACCATCGGTACTGCCGCCGTCGCCAAGGCAGAGCCCGACGGGTACACAATTCTGGTGGCGTCTTCGGCGTATACCATCGTGCCGTCGACCGTTGCTAACCTGCCCTATGATCCGTTGCACGACCTATCAGCCGTAATCCCATTGGCCAATATGGCCAACGTCCTGGTGATTTCGCCGGCCAAGGGGGTCAGGACTGTAGGCGAATTCGTCGTCGCGGCGCGGGCGCAGCATGGATCGATGAACTATGTCACTATTGGAGAGGGAAGCGCGGCGCAACTCAATTCCGAACGTTTCCTTCGCGCCGCAGGATTCAAAGCACAGCCTATACCGTATAAGGGGTCGCCAGCCGGGCTGATCGATGTCATGACTGGCAGGGTCGATTTTTATTTCAGTCCGCTGCTGCCCGCCCTTTCGTTAATTCGCGACGGCAAGCTCACTGCGCTTGCTGTAAGCAGCTCGGAGCGATCGCCAAAATTGCCGAATGTGCCAACCACCACCGAAGCCGGATTCCCGAACTCCGAATATAATTTCTGGTTTGGTGTGTTCGCACCCGCCAAAACGCCGCGCGCTATAATCCAGCGACTTTACGAGGAAATTTCGAAAGCGCAGCATGATCCGGCCGTAAAGGAAAAGTTGGCAAATCTTGGCGGCCAGCCCATGCCCATGACGCCGACCCAATTTGACCAATATGTGCGCAAGGAAATCCAGCAAAACGCGGCTCTCGTCAAAACCATCGGCATAAAACCGCAATAACGACGGGAGAAATGGTCCCTGCAATAATTCAGGGGGCGAACATTGAGGCAGAAAGCTAACTGCGTCGTGTTGCTATTTGGCTAAGCACAAGCACCACAAAGTAGGTCCAGGGCTACGCAAGAAAGCAAGAAGGATTCTATTCGCTATATGACCTAGAAAAATGTCTCGCTCCCCCAATCCAACCCTTTCGACCTATAGCGCCTCGAGGAAATGCCAATGATCGTCGACTTCCAGCATCACTTCACGCCGCGCGAACTGTTCAAGGAAGATCTGGGCGACAAACTGATCATCGCTTTCGACGAGACCGGTGCGCCGAGCTACACCTCGCACAAAATGCTGTACGATCTGGATGAACACATCCGCATGATGGACATGGCCGGCATTGATGCCGCTTTTTTGACCAGCGCGTCCGCGATGTGCGCCGATCTCGACCGCTCGAAATTGATAAATGATAAGGCCAAGCAGGCCGAGCGCGACTACCCGGGCCGCTTCATCGGCGCCGCCCACGCCCATCCGTTGGGCGGTGCGCCGGCTTTCAAGGAGCTGGCGCGCTGCACGCTCGAGCTTGGCTTCCCGGGCGTGGTCATCACATCGGAAGCCGATGGGCTCTTCCTCGACGCCCCGGAATTCGAACCGTTTTGGGCGGAAGCGGTAAAACTCGGGCTGTTCGTTTTCGTGCATCCGGCGCTAAAGCTAAATTTCTCGCAGCAGTTCGATTCCTACGATACGGCGCGCTCGGTCGGGCGCGAATTCTCGCTGATCATGGCCACGATTCGGCTGATCAATGGCGGCGTCTTCGACCGCCATCCGTCCCTCATTGTACATATGGCGCACCTCGGCGGCGGCATCGCGTCTATGCTCGGCCGAATTCGCAGCTATCAGGACAAGGACTTCTGGGGTTTGCGCGGCAACGCCAAACATGGCCGCACCTGCGGAAAGGGACTTCGACTATTACCTGCGCAATAATTTCATGTTCGACACCGCCGGCTTCTGTGGCGCCATCGGCAGCGTCAAGACGGCATTGGTTGAAATCCCGGCCGAACGTCTGGTCTTCGCCACCGACTATCCTCAGGAAATTCGCGGCCGCGAAATAGTTCGCGATTTCGTCAACGATATCCGCAAACTCGGACCGGTCGGCGAAACGATTCTATCCGGCAATGTCGACGTGTTGTTGAAAGGACGCAACGCGCGTTGCACCGCCTAAGTCGCGCGCACAACATGCTGCCAGTCGGTTTAGCATTAAGACGGGGCCGAGCCGGTAATTCCGGACTGGTACTGATTAGTACTGATGACCGCATCTAAAACAAACGGTCACCACAATGAAAAGCGAAGCCATTAAACCGGAGGAAGCCCAATGTTATGTAAGCCCATGATTAGCGCGATCGCGTCGTTTGCTGTCGGCATCCTTGCCGCAGGCAGCGCACTCGCTCAAGGCACCGTCAAAGTCGGGCTCGTCGTGTCAATGACGGGGGAGCAGGCTTCGACCGGCAGGCAAGTCAAAGCCGGCGTCGATCTTTACATGAAAGAGCACGGCAATAAGGTCGCCGGCAAGACGATTCAAGTCATCATCCGCGATTCCGGTAGCGTACCCGACAACACCAAACGGCTGGCGCAGGAGTTGATTGTCAACGGCAAGGTCAATGTCATCGCCGGGTTTGAGATCACACCGGCCGCGCTCGTGGTCGCCCAGCTCGCCACCGAAGCAAAGGTGGTAGAAGTGGTCATGGCGGCCGGTACCTCAATCATCACCGAGCGTTCGCCCTACATCGTGCGCACCAGCGATACCGTGCCGCAATCAAGTGTCATTATCGCCGATTGGGCCGCGAAGAACAGGATCAAGAAAGTCGTCACCATAGTCTCCGATTATGCGCCGAGCTTAGACGCGTAAAAATCCTTCACCAAACGCTTCAAGGCGGCTGGCGGTACGGTGGCCGAAGCGATCCGGGTGCCACTCGCCAATCCGGACTTCTCGCCATTCCTGCAACGCGCTGCCGATGCCAAGCCGGACGCCATCTTCATCTTCGTGCCATCCGGCCAGGGCGGCACCTTCATGAAGCAATTTGCAGAGCGTGGTCTCGACAAGGCCGGCATCAAGTTGATCGGTCCTGGCGACGTGACCGACGACGATCTGCTTCCTGGCATGGGGAGTGCCGCGATTGGAACGGTGACCGCGCACCACTATTCTGCCGATCACAATTCAGCGATGAACAAGGCCTATGTCGCGGCTTTCGAGAAGGCCAACCATTTCCGCCCGAACTTCATGTCGGTCGGCGGCTATGATGGGATGCACCTGATCTACGCAGCGCTGAAGAAGACCGGCGGCAACGCGGATGGCGATTCGCTCATCGCGGCCATGAAGGGCATGAAATGGGAAAGCCCGCGCGGCCCGATCGAGATCGATCCTGAGACTCGTGACATCATTCAGAACGAATACATCCGCAAGGTCGAGAAGAAGAACGGGCAACTCTATAATGTGGAGTTCGCCACCTTCGAGGCTGTCAAAGACCCGGTAAAGGCGGCGAAAAAATAGTTCGATAAATTTATTGATTGTGGCGGAGGAGACCTTGACGATGGTCAAGGCCATTTTGGGTGTGGCCGATTATTCAATTTAAAGAAGAATAGCTGATTGGCGACGTCGTACGACCCAAGAAAGCTAGCTGGCAAATGCTGCGAAATTGCACAGCTTGGCCCGAGGAATTGGCTCGCCACTATCGGCGGCAGGGTTATTGGGCGGATATTACGCTCTACGACATGTTGCTCCGTTCGGTCGCCGCTGCGCCCGACCGTATCGCATTGGTGGACGGCACGCGTCGCCTGACATACGCGGAACTCCAAATCGCGATCGACCGGCTTGCCGGCCGCCTGATCGATCTTGGATTTCGGCCTCTCGAGCGTGTGGTGTTTCAACTGCCCAACTCGATCGAGTTTATCATCGCGTTGTTCGCGCTTCTGCGCGTCGGGGTGATCCCGGTGCTGGCACTGCCCGCACATCGAGACCAAGAACTCTCGCACATTTTCGCCCATACAACAGCAGCGGGCTACATCGTGCCCGACCTCTGGCATAGCTACGACTATCGATTGCTCGCTGCGAGATTGTCCGGCTTGGCGCCGTCGCTGCGCAGCGTACTCGTGCTCGGAGAGCCCGGTCCCAATCAGATCTCGTTGCGCAACCTGCTGGCGCGTGACGGCGGCCGCGGCGACAGCGCCACCGACCTCGCCGACTTCGCCCCGCCGCCCGATGAGGTCGCGCTAATGTTGCTGTCAGGCGGAACGACCGGCCTGCCGAAGCTCATCCCGCGCACGCACAATGATTATGTCTATAATTGCCAGCAGTGTGGCACGATCGCCGGCTTCAACGCCGGGACCGTGTTCCTGGCCTTACTGCCAATGGCGCACAACTACACGCTCGGCTGTCCCGGCGTGCTCGGCGCGCTGGCCCACGGCGGCACGGCCGTGATTGCACCGGACGCCGGCATCGAAACCGTCACGCGGTTGATTGAAACCGAACGCGTCACGGCCATCTCCGCGGCCGTTCCGCTGATCGTCAACTGGTTAAACGTCGATTCCTCTCGATCTTGCGATTTTTCCAGCTTGCGCGTGCTGATAAACGGCGGCGCCAAGCTCGTTCCGGAACTGCGCCGCAGAGTTGAGCTGCGATTTGGCTGTACGTTTCAGGAGAGCTTCGGCACCGGCGAGGGCTTGCTGAATATGACCCGGCTCGACGATCCCGCCGAAATTCGCTTCACCAGCTCGGGGCGGCCGATATCGCCAGCCGATGAAGTCCGCATTATCGACGAGCATGGCAATGACGTTCCCGATGGCGTGGTTGGCGAACTGATCTGCCGCGGACCCTATACCGTACGCGGCTACTACAATGCTCCGGAAAAAGACCGGCCTGCTTTCACCAGCGACGGTTACTACCGGATGGGCGACATGGTGCGCCGGATTGACGGCAATCTCTATGTTCAGGGACGCCTGAAGGACATCATCAATCGCGGCGGCGAAAAGATCAGTTGCGAGGAAGTCGAAAATTACATTTTGGGACATCCAAAGATCAAAAACGTCTGCGTGGTGGCGATGCCTGATGCGACGTTCGGCGAAAAGGCCTGCGCGTTCGTGATCCCCGTGGAAGGCCAGACGGTCGATTTGGACGAGATCAAGAACTTCTTGTTGAAACGCAACATCGCGAAATTCAAGTTGCCCGAGCGGCTCACCGTCGTGAATGAGTTTCCAATCAGTCCGGCCGGTAAGATTCTTCGCGGCGAACTTCGCCAAGCCGCCGCCGGTAACGTCGCAAGCGTGCATGCTTGAGGGATCCGCACCATGAAATTGTTCGAGCCCTTGAATGTAGGTGGGATGATCATTCCCAATCGCGTGATGGTTCCGGCGATGGTGACGCGGCTTTCCGGCGAAGACGGTCTGGTCAATAAGGACATCAGCGATCGTTATGTTTGCTACGTGCAGGGCGGCGCGGGTCTCGTTGTAATCGAAGCGATGGCGGTCCATACCGCCAAATCTGGCCCGCTGCTGCGGATTAGCGGCGATCAATTCGTGCCGGGCCTCACCGATCTGGTTCGGCGCATGCATGATGCATCGGACTCCAAGGTGGTCCCGCAGATCATCCACTTCATGAAAGTGGCCAAATCGGGCTGGCGGCAGACGATCGATATGCTGTCGTTGGCCGAGATCGACCGCATCGTCGATGAATTCGGCGACGCGGTTGTGCGGGCGCGTGCTGCCGGTTTCGACGGCGCGGAGCTGCATTCGGCGCACGCCTACACGCTGGCATCATTCCTGTCGCGCACAAACTCGCGCATGGACGACTACAGCGGCGACACGCTGGAAGGCCGCCTGTATTTGATCGGAAGGATTTTTGGAAATATTCGCCGCAAAGTCGGTGAAGACTTTCCTATCGGAGTTCGCTTCCTGGCCGACGAATTCATCAAGGATGGTTACACGGTCAACGACGCTAAACTTATCGGATTGCGGCTGGCTCAGCTCGGCGCGGCGTATTTGTCATTGTCCGTCGGCGGCAAGTTCGAGGACGCCATTCACTCTCCCGGTCAGGTGCCCTATCCCTACACCGGCTATTCGGGCGATCGCTGCATGCCGGGAGACTGGTATCCGACGGTGCCGCATGCGCATTTTTCGGCGGAGATCAAAACCTTTATCAGGGCGCATGGTTTTAACACGCCAGTCGCGACCGCCGGGAAAATCTCCAACCCCGACGACGCCGAGCTGCTGGTTGCGACCGGCGCGGTCGACGTCGTCGGCATCGCACGCGGTCTCCTGGCCGACCCCGATTGGCCCAACAAGGTTCGGCAGGGTGAAATCGATCGCATCGTGAAGTGCGACTATTGCAACGTCTGCAAGCATCGCGACGGCACCCATACCCGCGTCATATGCGCGCTTTGGCCGCAAGGGTCGCTGCAGGCACCGCCGGACGATCACTCGAGCGAAGCGCCACGCTGGAGCCCGGTAGGTGCAAACCTGACGGCGACTATGGGCGATGGCAAGGTCATATTAAAATGGAACAAGGCGGCCGGCGCCGCACGCTACGACGTTTGCCGGACCGACCCGCTTGGCAATGTCGAGATTGCGGACGCCATCAAGATTACGCGCTGGGAGGATCATGGCCTGCTGGCGGGCATGCCATATCTTTATTGTGTTCGCGTCTATGGTGCCGCCGGGTATGGCGGCGCCGCCTCGAACACGGTGACGGTGTCATTGCCGAGCTGCCTACCCCGTTTAGAAATTTCCTAAAGTCCAAATCAACTAAACAGAAATTTCGAGCGTCTCCTTGTTGCCAAAGCCCTTGCTATTGTCGATAAAAACGATGCGCACCGGCTGCAGCCGATAGACGGCCGTTCGCGCATAAGCTTGACGCAGTTTCAACGGCCCTGCCGCCAATTGCGCGAGGAAGGGGTATCGCGCTTCAAGTTGTGCAAGGTGCCGCATTCGTTCATCCGCCGCCACGATCCGGCGGGCCGCGCCGGCGACCTGCACGCCCCGAATGGCCGCAAAATCCGAGTAATCGGGGGCCACCGTGGCTGCCACACGAGGATCTGCCTCGATTTCCCGGGAATGCTGCGTATCGGGCTCCGATACCCAGACGAGCGCCAATCCGTCGCATGCGTAGAGCAGGCTTGTTGCGTGCGGTCCGCCCGAACCGAATGTCGCGAGCGACACCACATGATGTGCTGCGAGAAAAGAGCCAATACGCTGGCCGAGGGTTGTATTCATAATTGTGCATCCCATGCCCGCGGAGCCAATCGACGCTTTTCATTCGATTTAAAATGGGCTATTGTATTATACTTAGAGATATAATGATTTCCTGTAAATGCCCTAGCGGGTAATTCATCGGAAATCGTTGGCCTTGTCCTTCAGCGAGGTCAGGCGCGACCCTGAAACATTGGAGCTTGGACGCCATGCAGAAAGCAATCCGTAAAGAAAAGTCTCTTCCGGACTCCACGGACGTAGTCGATCTTCGGAAAACGCTCGAATGGCTGAAGGCGCAAGGCGATCTGATCGAAACCGACAAACTGGTCGATCCGGATCTTGAGGTTACCGGGCTGCAAAAGCACATGGATGGCGGATG
Organism: Hyphomicrobiales bacterium; assembly: GCA_003152455.1. Classification (GTDB taxonomy): domain Bacteria; phylum Pseudomonadota; class Alphaproteobacteria; order Rhizobiales; family Xanthobacteraceae; genus Pseudolabrys. The sequence continues at coordinate 19,501 of PMAF01000100.1, read as the reverse complement.
CCCGGTCCTCTTCAACAACGTAAAGGGCAAGCCGAACCACAGGGTCATCACCAATCTGTTCGGCGATATGAACGTCATCAACAAAATGTTCGGTTGGAAGAATGATATCGAGCGCACGCGTAAGATCGCGCAAGCCTTCCGCAAGCCACTCAAGCCGGTGATTATTCCCCAGGAGCAGGCGCCGGTGCAGGAACACGTGATCCTCAATCCGGATGACGTCAACAAGTACATGGTGCCGATCCGCCACACCACTTACGAGACCGAGCTCACCGTCGGCTCCGGCATTCGCTGCATTAGCTTCGACCAGTTCGATGGCGGCACCGACCTTGGCTATAACCGCATGAACTTCCGCTGGGGCAACATCGGCACGTTCCAAATTTCGCCCGGCTCACACATGTGGCAGGTGGCGAACAAATATTACAGCGACGACAAGCCAATCCCATTATCGGTGTGTTTTGGCGTGCCACCGGCATGTACGTTGCTTGCGGGAGCTGGCTTCGACTATGCAATTTTGCCAATGGGCTGCGACGAAATCGGCATTGCTGGCGCGGTGCAAGGCAGCCCAATTCGAATGGTGAAGTGCCGCACGGTCGACGCCTACACGCTGGCCGACGCCGAGCTAGTCCTCGAAGGCTATATCCATCCGCGCGATCGCCGTTTCGAAACCAAAGAGTCGGAGGACGCCGGCGTCCAGGGCCGCTATCATTTCCATCCTGAATGGGCCGGCTACATGGGCAAGGCCTACAAGGCGCCGACCTTCCACGTCACCGCCGTGACCATGCGCAAGCCGGAGACCAAGCCGATCATCTTCGCGCTCGGCGTGCATACACTCGATGACCACAATATCGATACGACGGTGCGTGAGGCGGCGATCTTCGAGCTGTGCGAACGTCTTCAGCCCGGCATCGTCCAGGACGTGGTCATCCCCTACTGCATGACCGACTGGGGCGGCTGCGTCATTCAGGTCAAGAAGCGTCATCAAATCGACGAGGGCTGGCAGCGCAATTTCCTCGGCGCGGCGTTGTCGTGCTCGCAGGGCATGCGGCTGGCGATCGCGGTGAGCGAGGACACAGATCCCTATTCGATGGACGACATAATGTGGTGCATGACCACGCGGGTGAATCCGCGCACCGATATCCTAAACCCGATCCCCGGCGGGCGCGGCCAGACTTTCATGCCGGCCGAGCGCATGACCGCGGGCGACAAACAGTGGACCGCGTCGAATACGCAATTCGAGGGCGGCATGGGGATCGATGCCACGGTGCCGTTCGGCTACGAGAGCGATTTCCTGCGGCCGGTTTATCCGGTCGACCGGGTCAAGCCGGAGGACTTCTTCACCAAGAAGGACATCGAGAACGCCAAATCGCGCATGGTCGGCTGGGTGCACTCCTTGGCTCGGACAGGACGCTGAGGCGCCATCATACACCGGGCGCCCGGGGCGGCCACTTTGCCGATACGAGGTTGCATGCTGAAAGAAGCTGAGTTTGGGCCCAATCTGCTTCGACACTGGATAAATCGCGCGGCCGATCGCGATCCGGACAAGGCCTATATTATTTCGGTCGACGATCGACGCACGATCAACTACAGGCAGTTGCAGCGGCTGACCCGGCAAATCGGCACGTTTCTAGCTGAGAGCGGAATCCTTGCCAATGACCGCATCGTCCTGCTTGCTGGCAACTCGATCGAACACCTGGTCTGCTATATCGGCGTAATGGCTTTTGGTGCCACCATTTGCACCGTCCACGTCGAGATGAACCGCGGCCACCTCGGGCAGATTCTGACAACACTGAATCCGCGGCTCGTCGTGTTCGACGCTGGATTGGGCCTCGGCGAAATTGCAGCGAAAACATCGGTGCCGCGCCTGCCGTTGGGATCATTCGACGATGCCGCCGATGTCGGATTTTTCAAGGCCATTGCCGATAGCGAGCCGACGGACGTCAATCTGGCGGGCACCCGGCCGCAGGACGATGCCTGTATCTTGTTCACCTCCGGCACCAGCGCCCGGCCGAAAGGCGTCGTCCTGACATTTTGCGAGCTGCTTGCCAATGTCGAACCAACAGCGGATGGCTTGGGCATGACCGCCGACGATCGCATCTATGATTTTCGGTCGTTCAATTGGTGCTCGGCCCAGGTACTTAGCGCATTGGCGCCACTCAGCCGGGGCGCCTCACTGATCCTGGGACGAAAGTTCTCGCGTAGTCGATTTTTCCAACACGTCGCGGAGCATGGCGTGACAATCGCTGCCGGGAATCCGACCACGATCAACATGCTGCTGAATGGCGACAATCCGCTTAATGCCGAAGTATTATCGAGCTTGCGGTTCGTGATCTCCAGTTCGGCACCGCTCTTGAGCGAAGATTGGCGGCGCTTCGAACAGCACTTTGGAATTCCCGTTGCCCAAAGCTATGGCTGCAGCGAAATCGGCTGGATCGCAACTAATCCAGGCGCCAACCGGCATATCGGCACCGTCGGCAAGCCGGCGCGCTACCACAAGCTCACAATCGTCAATGACCGCGGACAATTGCTGCCGATGGGGGAAACTGGCCATGTGGAGGTGGGAGGCTTTCCCGACAACGACTATCGGTATCTCGCGGACGATGGAACAATCAAAGTCCATAGTCGTGGGCGTCTACTAACCGGCGACATCGGCTTTCTCGACGCCGACGGATACCTCCACATAACGGGGCGCGAGAAGGACCTGATCATCCGTGGCGGCATCAACATCTCGCCGCTCGAGATCGACAGCATTCTGCTGCAACGGCCGGAGATTATTGAGGTTGCCACGGTCGGCGTTCCCGACCACACTTACGGCGAGGAAGTCATCAGCTTTGTCGTAGCGCGGCCGGGTGCCACCATCGACATTGACGACCTGTTGCGTTACTGCGGCGCGGTCTTGCCCGCCTCCAAGGCGCCCAAGCAGATCGTGCTCAGCAATCATTTGCCGAAGACTGCGCGTGGCAAGCTCGATCGCAGAGCGTTGGCCGAGCAATGGACCAGCGACCATCGCGAGCTGATCTAGTCCACGCGCCCGACGCGCGCCAGCTCAGGCGCGCTTTCGCAGCCGCGCACGGTTGTTGCCTTCGGCCTCGTGGACACGACGCGCCAATTCGCGGGTGGATGGAATCCGCAAACGCTTGTTTGGCCGCGCCTCGTCGCGCGCCAGGTTTTCTATCATCGTCATCAGCACGCGGCGCATCATCGCGATGTCTTGCGGATTCACGTTTTCAACCGCGATCCGGTTGACCTCTTCCGCCAACGGCACAAGTTTGCGCTTGAGCAGCCGCCCTTTCGGAGTGAGAAACACGTAAACCATTTTCTTGTTATTGGGCATTTTCTTGCGCGTCACATAACCGAGCTTCTCCATCGCCGTGACCGCCGTGAAGGTCGTTGGCTCCATGACACCGGCGAGTTCGCTCAGCTCGCGCTGGGTGATGCCATCGCTTTCCCAAAGAATGCGCAAAAACGTCCACTGCCCCAGCGAAACGGAATGCTCGGTCAGTCGCATCTGAAGCGCGCGCAGCAGCGCGCGGGTCGCATCCTTGATGAGATGCGCCAGGCGATCGTTCGGAACGGCTTCGCGCCAGTGTAGCAAAATGGCATCCGTTTCGGGATCCCTCGGCTTCTTCGGGCGTTTCATTATCGCACCCCAATGTTATCGCTAGGCACCCGGTTCAATATACGCACGCAATCGTTGCCTCTAGGCGAACAGACTGAACCAACGCACAGCAACGCCAAATCTAGCGAGAGCAGATCCGCCATTCGCCAACATCTCTTGAACATGCACGACTGGTTCCAACTCATCCTAGAAATTAAGAAAGCTCGAAAGATATACAAACTTCGGATTTCTATTTTAGCTCCTGCCACCTATTTCATCCCGATCGACAAGCCGTCGCGAGATTATATGCGCATCAGATCTTGCAAACGTCTTGAAATTTCATTTTTCCTTTGAGCGGATGAACTCTCAATGCGGCCACCGACGCCAAGATAGCGATCCGCAACATCTCTTGACCGCAGCAACTCCTGTCCCGAGCCAGTCAAAGCCACTCGTCCGTTTTCGATGACGTAGCCGCGATCAGCGATCGCAAGGCTAAGCTGGGCATTCTGCTCAGATAACAGAATAGCCAACCCTTGATCGCGCAGGCTGACGATCAGCTCGAATATTTCGGTAACCAGCCGCGGTGCCAGTCCGAGTGATGGCTCATCAAGCATCAGCAATTTTGGACGCGACATGAGTCCGCGTCCTATGGCAAGCATCTGCTGCTGCCCTCCTGATAAATTGCCCGCTACGTCTGGCAGACGCTCGCGGAGCACCGGGAAGCGTATTACAACCTCCGCTCGCTGTGCATCAGCTTCGTCTGAGTGATGGCGATGAATAAAGGCCCCCAACTCAAGATTTTCGCTGACGCTGAGGCCAGTGAATATCTGTCGTCCTTCCGGTACGTGCACGATGCCATAATGGATTCGGGTGGCGGTTGGCGCGGCTTCGATTCGCTTACCGTTGAACGTCATGGTTCCAGAACGAGTCGCCGTAAGCCCCGAGATAGTCTTGAGCAGCGTCGACTTACCCGCGCCATTAGCGCCGACCAGCGATACGATTTCGCGCGGCCGAACGATCAAGTCGATATCGTGAATGACATCCATGCCGCCATAGCCGGCCGATAAGCGATGTAATTCAAGCGTCATGCGATCTGCCCTTCGGGTCGGCTCAGATAGGCTTCAATCACCTTTGGATCCCGCTGAATATCCTGCGGCGCGCCCGACGCAATGAGCCGGCCGGCATCAAGGACAAAGACCAGATCGGCGACGTCCATGACCAGCGACATATTGTGCTCGACCACGATAATGCTCGTTCCCGCATCGCAAATTGCGCGCAAAAAGACCGCAAGCTCTGCCGTCTCGCGATCGTTCAAGCCGGCCGCCGGCTCATCCAGTAGAAGCAATTTCGGCTTGGCCATAAGCGCGCGCACCACCTCGACCAGCTTTTGCGCGCCGATCGGCAGGTCAGTGGCCGCTACGTCGCGCGCATGTCCCAACCCGATCATATCGAGGAGGGCGTCGGCCTTTTCGGTCAGGCATCTCTCTTCCTGCCGGGCGGTGCGGCTCCAAAGCATCTGCGAAGCCACCGACGTGCGGACGTGTAAATGGGCGCCGGACAGGATGTTTTCTATCGTCGTCATGCCCGGAAAGACGCGCGCGGTCTGAAAAGTCCGGATAACGCCGAGCGCGGCGATGTGGTGGCTGGACAACCCCGCCACGTTCTTGCCAAAAAAGCTGACTTCGCCTGACGTTGGAGCGAAAAGATTCGTCGTTACGTTGAACAATGTGGTCTTGCCAGCCCCATTCGGCCCAATCAGAGCAGACACGCTGCCGGAGGGCACCGTCAGGCTCACATCGTCAACCGCCAGCACGCCGCCGAATATCTTCGAAACCGAACGACATTCGAGCGCCGATACGGTCATAGTTTCGCCTTTGCATAGGCGATTGCAGTTCCATGCGAGGGAATCTTGTTCAGCCAAATGACAAGTCGGCCGAATATGCCCTCGGGCATGAATAGGAAGATGACGACCAGCAGCGCGCCTTCGACAGCAGTCTTAAACACCGCCAGATCCTGCACCAGCGTCGGCAACAACGTCAGCGCGAGTGACCCGAATAGCCCACCGATCAGGGTTCCTTCTCCGCCGAGCACCAGCATGGCAATCATCTCAAACGAGCGCGTCGTTTCGACCATCTCCGGCGACAGGAAGTGAAAGCTAAAGGCGTAGAGGCTGCCGGATAAAGACGCCAGTGCCGCAGCGATGCATAGTGCGGCAATCTTGACGCGGCTGACATTCACGCCCAGCGCCGCCGCGGCCAGTTGATCCGACCGCACCGCCTTGAGCGCGCGCCCAAAACCGAGACGCATGCCACCCTCGAGCCCCAGTACCAGGATGGCAGCAAGAGCCAGCGTCAAATAGTACATGCGCATCGGTGTATTAAAGGAGAAGCCGGCAACCTCGAAGGCGGGAACGCCAACCAAGCCGGATGGGCCGCCGGTTAGATCAACTAGGCCGACAGCAAGGGAGTCGATCAGGAGGCCGAATGTCAGCGTTGCCAAAGCAAGGTAGTGACCGCGCAAACGTCCGGTGGCAAGGGCGAGCAGCAAAGCGCACAGCACACTGAGGATGACTGCGGCCACCACGGCGGCAAATGGCGGCCAGCCGTACGACGTGGCCAATATTGCCGCGCAATAGCCACCGACTGCCATAAAGCCGGCATGGCCGAGACTGACTTGGCCGGCATAACCCATGAGGACGTCGAGCCCAAGCACGGCAATGTATAGAATAAGGGAAATCACCAGTGACTCGAGCAGCCCGCTTGGCATCGGCAAGGCCGGAACGACCGCAAGCACGCCGAGCAAAATGACGGCGAAAGCCAACCCGCGGCGAGCCGGCAGCCGAACCACGGCGCGATGGATGCGACCTTCATCGCGGACATCGCTGCGGCGTTGTGGACCGCTCGGGAACAGACCGGCCGGCCGCAGCACCAGAACGCCAAGCAGCAGCAGCAGCGCCAGCGTATTTGCAAACAACGACGACACGTAATACGCGGCGAACTGCTCCGCAACGCCGAGCAGAATACCTCCCACAATCGATCCGGCGAAACTTCCCATTCCACCAATCGCAACGGCAATGAATCCGGAGATCGTAAAGAACTGTCCGCTATCGAACTGCAGCGACATGACGGGCGCGACCAGGACGCCGCCAATGGCTCCGATCATTGCGGCCAGCCCGAAGCTCAGCAGAATCATCGCACGCAGATCGATCCCCATCAGTCGCGCCGCAGCAGGGTTTTCGGCGCAGGCGCGCAATGCGCGGCCAAGCGTCGTTTTCTGAAGCAACAACCACAGTCCTAGAATCATTGCAGTTGATATTGCCGCGAGCCAAATTCCCTGCGACGGGATACGTATGGTGCCAATGACGAGTGGCGCCTCGCCCGAGAATGGCGGCAGCGCGTAGGGCTGATTGCCCCAAACGACGAGTGTGATTCCGGTAAAGAACGTTAAAAGTCCTGCGGTTAGAACAAGGGCGCTGCTGCTGGGCAGCCGCGATACCGCGGGCACGAAGGTGAATGCCCCCACCAGCAGGCAGAAGGTGGTTGCGCAGACAACTGCCGCGATCGAGGCCGGCAAAATAGGCCAACCGAAATTCACCTGAAAATAATACATACCCATCGCACCAAGGACGCAGAACGCGCCTTGCGACAAGTTCACAACGTTTGTCACCCTAAAAACGAGGGAAAATCCCAGGGCGGCGATTGCGAATACGCCGCCCTGCAGCAGACCGCCGACGACGATCTGAAGGATGCTCGTCAAGTTTTAAATTCCGTCGTTCTATTTGTGCAGCGGCGCGCCGGTCGGTTGGCTGACGACGATCCAGGTATCGGCAGCCGGGTCCCATCGGCTCACTACGGCATTCTTGACCGTCAGACCGCGTTGCGGAACGGATTTGAAATTGTAGATTCCGTTCACGCCGGAAAGGCTTGTCTGGCTGTTGACATAATCCCGGATTTGGGCCGCCGTTGCTTTGGTGCCTAGTTTGCGCAGTGCTTCAACTACGATGTTGGCCGGATCCCAGGCCAGCGCCGACATGTTGTCCGGCTTCAGTTTGGCCGCCTTGAACGCAGCATGAAACTTCTTTTGCTGCTCTTCGACTTTGGAATCGAGCTTGAACATGCCCTCATGCGGCAGGAACACTGAGGTCGGAATATACAGCTGTTTCGGCAGGAAGCTCTTGTATTGTTCCATCTGCGCGTAAGTTTGGTTGCCGTTCGTGGTGCCGACGGGAACGTCGAGCCCGGCCTGCAGCACGGCTTTGAAGACAGTCGCAATAGGAGCACCGGTTGACCAAGCAATGAATGCCTGCGGATTGGCCGCCTTGATCCGTTCAATCTGCGCCGAGACGCTTACGTCCTTGGGATTGAAGCGCTGACGTTCCACGACCTGCACGTCGGAATTCTCCGGCAGCTTGAGCACTTCATCGAAGCCGCGCTCGGCATCCTGTCCAGAGGCGTCAGTGCTCGTCATGAAAGCGATCTTGGTCTTTCCGCTCGACCGGAAATAGCGCACCAGTGCTTCGATGAGAGCATGCGTGTCCGCACTTGTTGAATACTGGTAACTTCCCGGCGCCGGGTGAACTCCGGGCGACAGGCAATAGTCGAAGGGGCCTTCCTTCAACAGCGGCGCCATCGCATTGCACATTGCGACAATACTGGAACCGAGCATCACGGCCGGCTTCTCCGCGAGAATTCCGTTTGCGATTTGCACGGTGATCTGCGGATTGGTCTGATCGTCATGAAAGACGAATTCGAGCGGCTGTCCGCTGATGCCGCCCTCCTTGTTGACCGTCGACTGAAGCAATTGCAGCGTCTGCTGCTCGCCCTTTCCCAAAAATGCGGCTCCCCCGGTCAACGGCAGGATCACATTAATTTTGTACGGATTGGCGGCATGCGCGCCAAAAACGCCTAGCAGCGATGTGCACGCCAGGATCGCTAAACCGCGTTTTACCGGGTTCAAAATCGACATCGTTTCCTCCCACTGTTTCTTGCGTTTCTGAACACCTTGGCGCAGCCCGCCCGTGTGCCGGTCAACCATCGCGACGGTATCTTAACGAAATCCGCACGTTATTTCTCGTTCAGCAACACCGCCAAGGATGTGAGGGCTATTGATCAGACTTGTCTTAGTCGTCTAAGTTTAATGCTAATTCAATTCCGACGGCTGCGCCAGCACGGCCTTGGCCGGCGAATCCGCCCATAAAGGCAGCGATTTGCGGCCCCGCACGCATTCAGCCCTTTGTTGCCGACACCGCGCGCGCCAGAATGTTCGCCCGATATCGCAGTGCGGCAAAATCGGGCGCGCGCGTTTGACATTCAGCAAGCGCCGGGCGTCCCGCCGTTGCCTTGGAGGAAGCTTGACCCAAGTCAAGGACACCGGCGCACGGGATATGGAGTAGTCGACACAACATTTTAAAAAATCATAGAGCGATCTTGATCGCCGGATCGGAGAGGAAGAACGCCCATGAATATTGCCGTCACCGACAATCGCAAGTCGCGGGTGCGCTATGATGATCTGCGCGAATGGATCGCCGAAGCCGACAAGCTCGGCGAACTGGTGCGCGCCAATGGATACTCCTGGCAAGAAGACATCGGCATGGCGGCCGAATTGCTGCAGCACGATGATAAAGCGCCCGTCGCATTGTTCGACAATATTCCGGGCTACCCGAAGGGGTTCCGCGTCCTGACCAATTTCTTCGGCGGCCGCCGGCAGAACATGACGCTCGGCCTGCCGACCAACCTCAATAAAATCGAATTGTCGGAGGCGTTCCTTACCGACTTTCAGAAGGTCTCCGACAAACCTTTGCCTTACGAGGTGGTCGAAACCGGCCCGGTCATGGAGAACGTGATCGAAGGCGATGCGGCGGACGTGACCCGTTTCCCAACCCCGGTCTGGCACGACCGCGACGAGGGCCGGCGCTATATCGGCACCGGCAGCTTCAATGTCACACGCGATCCCGAGGATGGCTGGATCAATGCCGGCACCTATCGCGTGATGATCCATGATGCCAAGCGGCTTGGCTTCTACATCTCGCCCGGCAAGCATGGGCGCATCCACCGCGACAAATACCAGGCGCTCAACAAACCGATGCCGGTGTGTATCGTCATCGGCGGCGATCCGCTGACTTTCCTGATGGCTTGCACGGAAGTGCCGCAAGGCATTTGCGAATTCGAAATCGCCGGCGCCTATCGCGGCCGCCCGCAGAAAGTCGTCATCGGCAAGCACACCGGCCTGCCATTTCCAGCCAACGCCGAAATCGTCATCGAGGGCTTGGTGCAACCCGGCAACTCGCTGCCGGAAGGACCGTTCGGCGAGTGGACTGGCTATTACGGTTCGAAGATGCGGGCCGAGCCGGTGCTCGACGTCAAGGCCATCTACCACCGCAACGACCCAATCCTGCTCGGCTGCCCGCCGCAACGGCCACCGGAGGAGCAGGCGCGTTATCGCGCGGTGGTACGGTCGGCGCTGCTCAAGCAGGAGCTGAAAAAAACCGGTCTGCCCGATGTGGTCGCTACCTGGTGCCACGAGGCCGGCGGATCGCGCCAGCTCACCGCCGTGTCGATCAAGCAGCGTTACCCGGGACATTCCCGCCAGGCGGGACATCTCGCCGCCATGTGCCGCTCGGCCGCCTATGCCGGCAAATATGTGATTGTGGTCGACGACGACATCGACGTATCCAATCTCGAAGAGCTGATGTGGGCGGTTTGCACGCGTTCGGACCCGGCGACGTCGATTGATTTTATTCGCGGCGCCTGGTCGACGCCGCTCGACCCGTCGATCCCGCCCGAACGCAAGGCGCTGGGCGATTTCACCAATAGCCGCGCGATCATCGATGCTTGCCGGCCGTTCCATTGGAAAGATCAGTATCCGATCGTGAATATGCCGCTGCCTGAAACGGCGGCCCGGACCAAGGAGATGTTTTCCTGGATGCTGAACGGGGAAAGCGAGAAAACAAAGTCAAGCTAGCTCTGTTTGCGGCCGGTCTTGATTTGTCTTCCGCTCATGACGGTTGTGCGCGGAATCATCTTGGTCGAGGATGCCTCTGATTTGCGCATAGGCGAACTTGGAGCAGCCGCATGGTCGACTTGAATCAGCTGAAGGAAGATCTCGTCACCGCTAATCGCATTCTCGCCGACAATAATGTGCTCGATTCATTCGGCCATGTGTCGATCCGTCATCCGGACAACCCCGGCCACTTTCTGATGGCGCGTGCCCGCGCGCCGATGTGCGTCGAGATCGACGACATCATGGAGTTCAAGCTCGACGGTAGCGTCGTCAGCCCCGAACCCGGCAAACCGTATTCGGAGCGGTTCATCCACGGCGCCGTCCTGGAGGCCCGACCGGACGTCACCTCGGTCGTGCACAATCACAGTCCCAACATCGTGCCGTTCACGGTGGTGAAAAAACAGTGCTTCTGCGCGGTCATGCACATGGCCGCGCCGGTCGGACGCAACATTCCGAACTGGGACATTCGCGACAAGTTCGGCGATGCCACCAACCTGCTCGTGACCAATATGGAGATGGCGCGCGACCTCACCAAATCGCTCGGCATGCGCACGGTGGCGCTCATGCGCGGGCACGGCTGCGTGGTGGTGGGCCGGTCGCTGCGGGAGGTGGTGTTCACTTCGATCTACACAGAAATCAACGCCCAGATGCTCGTCAAGGCACTGGCAATGGGCGAGGTCACCTATTTGAGCGACGGCGAAATCGCCGCCAACACCAAGGGGCGGGCCGGTTTCACGCTTGAACGGGGTTGGGAGAATTGGTGCCGCCAAGTGGATCGTCCCTATCATCCGCTGGCCTGGGACATGGGCCCCGGGTTTTCCTGCAGCGACAAGTAGACGCACAACGCTTCGATATGAATTCGAACGCGTCGACGACCCCAGACATGCCGCTTCCGGGGTGACCAAAGGAGGCTACAAAATGCGCACACTTCTGGCTTTGGCTTTCGCAGCTATACTTTGCGCATCCGGCGCATGGTCGCCGGTTTGGGCACAGGACGCCGGCGCCAACTATCCCAACAGGCCGATCCACATCATCGTCTCCGTGCCGGCTGGCGGCGGCGTCGATACCGTCACGCGCATCGTCGCCAACGGCCTGCAGGAGAAACTCGGCCAGCCGGTGGTGGTGGAAAACCGCTCCGGCGCGGGCGGCAATATCGGCGCGGAAGCAGTGTTCAACGCCGATCCGGATGGCTACACGCTGCTGGCGGCGCAGCCGTCACCGCTCACGATCAATCCGCTGCTCTACAAGAAGATGGCCTTCGATCCGACTCAGTTCGAACCGGTTGCGATCATGACGACGGTCGCCAATGTGCTACTGGTGCGATCGGACTTTCCCGCCAAGACCGCGCAGGAATTCATCGCCTATGCCAAGGCCAATCCGGGCAAGATCAATTATGCCTCGCAAGGCATCGGCACCACCTCGCATTTGACCGCGGCGCTGTTTGAAAAGATGACCGGCACCAAGATGGTGCACGTGCCCTTCAAGGGCACCGCGCCCGCGCTCAATGCGCTCATTGGCGGTTATGTCGACATGATCTTCATGGAGCTCGCCTCGGCCATCAAACTGCACGAGGCCGGCAAGGCGCGCATCCTGGCGGTGGCGACCACCGCGCGCATTGCGGAACTGCCTGACATCCCGACGCTCAACGAGGCGGGTGTGAAGGGATTTAAGTCCGGCACCTGGAACGCCATCGCCGCGCCGCCGAAGACACCGCCGATAATCGTCGTCAAGCTCAACAAGGCGATCAACGAGGTGCTCAACGAAAAGGACGTGCAAGACAAGTTCGCCAAGCTCACTTTGCATGCCGCCGGCGGCACGCCCGCCCATGCTGCGGCCTTCATCAAGAACGAAACGCAGACCTGGGGCGATGTGATCAAGGAGGCGCACGTCCCGGCGCATTGAGGCGCCGGCAATTTGCGCCCAATCGTCCGCCGTTCACTGGCTGCTTGACGTAGGCTGGATAAAACTGTGCTTTCGGCGACGCGAGCACGGCGCTGAACGGCCCAGTTTCGTCTGGATCGCCATCGGCAACCGCAGGCTCGAATACGACGCGACCTTTCAGGCTTGATTGTTCTTGTAAGCCTTCAGTTTGGCGATCGGTAGCGAGTCCGAACAAGAGTGTCGGTAAATCGAGAATTTGATCGTTCCTATGACTTGCATCCGCGTTAGCGAGCAAATCATGCGTGGTGGATTTATGTGCCAATCGGAACATCATCGAGAGTCCGAGGGCAGAAACATCGTTTGACTGTGCAGCATGCTCGCCGGCCTGCAATGCAGGCCCGAGATAAAATACGGGTATCTCTTCGCCGCGATCGAAATTTGGTTGCCAGAAGTCCCAGCTCTCTGCCGGATCGTAACCGGGGCGTTCGGCATGAATGGAAAGGAAATCGTCCCTGAGGTGGGTCACATCGACTTCGGATGGTGCAGAACTATGGAAGAAAAATTCGTGCTTTTTTTCTGAAGGCGCTCAATGCCGCGATCGACGGCGTGAAAGGCACGACCGCGGTGCATATCTGCTTCGGCTATGCCGCCGTAATCCATGTACGGCCAGAGGGCTATTCATTCTTGCCAGAATTTGCCAATTCGCCAATCCAGCAGATTTCGATCGAGACTGCACAATCGAATCTCGATTGCGCCGTACTCGACAAGTTGCCAGGCAAGACCATCATTCTCGGTACGCTCTATCTTTCCGACATGAACGTAGAGAAACCGGTGACAGTGGCGGGGCGCATCCGCCGCGCGTTAAACCATGTCGACGCCAAAAACATCATCGTCGCGCCCGATTGCGGGCTAAAATATCTGCCGTGCGACGTGCAATTTGGAACAATGCAAGCGATGGTCGAGGGTGCGAAGATCGTGCGGCGAGAACTAACCAAGACGTGATCGCCTTTTGTGAATCTAGCGTTGTTTTTCAGGCGCGTCGCCGGGCGCTCATGTTCCATAACCATTACGGGTAAAACGCTCTCGCGCCGTTCGTTGTTACGTTCCTTTACCCGGGCATAGGTGCGGGCGTGACTGACAAGCTCTGGGGGATTGGTGATATAGTGAAGGTGCTAGAAGATTGGGAAAAACGCCGATAGTCTCGCGCTGCTAGTTCATTCGATGTGGCGGAGGTTCACATGTCCCGGCTCACTGTTTTTCTTGCGCGGCTTATCGGCCTTTTTACCGTTTTGCTTGTGGGCGTTTTGCTAATTCGCGGAAGCTCAATAATTGTAGCCGCGGCTGCTGACGGTCCGCTTATGTTTACCTACGCCATCATCAGCCTCTCAATCGGTCTCGCAATGATACTCGGGCACAATGTTTGGTCTGGCGGGGCGTTGCCGGTGATAGTCACCGTCGTCGGATGGCTGATCTTTGCAAAGGGCCTGCTACTCCTATGTCTTACCCCAGAAGGGCTAAACCATGCCTTCCAGCGGATGCACTATGGTGACCACATGTTTCTTTATCTCGCTCCATCCTTCGTGATCGGCCTTTATCTGACCTGGGCTGGCTTCACCGCGCCAACGTCGCGCGGGTTATAAATTTCAAATATTCGCGCGCGTCGGCACGGTAGCAAGGTGACCTGTTTAACGGGCTGACCGTCGCGGCGCGGTAAAACGCTCTCTCTCGCGCGTTCGCTGTTACCTTGCATACGCCTAGGCCACACAGCAAAGAATAGCCGAATAGTGACAACATGCGGCGACCAGTACAAAACCATGCCAGATCGCATTTTGAAACCGCAAACTCTTCCATCCATGAAATACGACGCCCGCTGAGTAAAGCGCACCGCCTGCCACCAGTAGCCAAATGCTTAAGCTTGGGAGCACTGCTACGACCGGCTCGTAAGCGACTGCGCCACTCCAGCCAAGAATGAGGTAGAGAATAACGGCCAGACGATCAAACCGACCAGGCAACAACAGCTTAAGAGTAACGCCGACGACCGCCGTCAACCAGACACCGATGAGGAGGCTGACCGAAACAAAGTCGCCCTTCATCTGCCCTATGAACGTCGTGTAAGTTCCAGCAATCATCACATAGATGGCGGAGTGATCGAAGCGGCGCAGAACCCATTTTGCGCGGGAGATTGGCCATGTGTTGTACGCGGCAGAGAAGCCGAGCATTGAGAGCAAGCCAATAGTGTAGATAACGATGGACGGCATGTCGGCGTCGCGCGCCGAGTTGGCCGCCACGACGACGATCACGATCGCCCCAACCACTCCAAGGCTCACCCCGATTGCATGGACGATGCCGTCAGCAAACAACTCGACCCGATCGTAATCCCAGGTGACGCTCGCGGGCTGGCCATTAGAAATGACCATCATTGCTCCTCCGATCTACAGACCCGGTCTCTCGCATCGAAATCGGACCTTTCAATGACAGCAAATATCATGTCACGGGCGCTGTCCAAACGGGGCCCCGGGAATGCTTCGGCGAACTTTCAACACGAGGAGCGCTGCGGGTCGATACTGTCAAAAAGTCGGCTGCATGCTTCGTGCGTTTGCGGTCCGGCGCCAATACAATTGCCGAACGAGTGAAGGTGGAATCTAATGGCGGGGATGGTGAGCGGGTGCCAGACGCCAAATTACCGGTCACGGTGGGGTAGTAGTTGCGAACGTTGCCATAGGGTAGGCGGCCCAAGCGTCAGTAATGGTCTAGGCAGTCAATTGGCATTGGCGGCTTGCTCTGGGTAGGCCAGAATGGCTGGCGCGAGGACGAGTAGCCGCTGGAAAAGAGGCATGAGTAATCCACTTTCCCGCATCGCCACGCGCGTTACCTATGGCGCAAGCCAGTTGTCACGAATCGCCTGGTATGTCGGGCACGGCCTCATCATGCGCCGGCTTGCGGAGGAGGCGCGCCGACGGGACGGTGGAATC
This sequence comes from Hyphomicrobiales bacterium, assembly GCA_003152455.1. GTDB lineage: Bacteria > Pseudomonadota > Alphaproteobacteria > Rhizobiales > Xanthobacteraceae > Pseudolabrys. Next base: position 4,054 of record PMAF01000100.1, on the reverse strand, counting down.
GCTCGGCAGCGCTCCTTTACCAATGCGCCTGTGCCGGATCGCGGACGCCTCTATGCGGACATGGCTATGCTTCTCTGGCAAGACCTCGCCAACGTAGAAGCCGGCCTTTACCCACTTCCCGCCGATCATGACGGATCGTTGTTGACACTGCTCCATCGCTCCCGGCTCTTCTTCGAGGATCTGCCCGAAATTTATCAGCGCCGCAAAAGCGGCGAGCACCGTGAAGTCCTGAACGAGAAGACTGTCGGGAAGCGGCCCCGCTACTATCTGCAAAATTTCCATTTCCAGTCGGGTGGCTGGATGACGGACGAGTCAGCAAAACGTTATGACACGCAGGTTGAGGTGTTGTTCAACGGCACGGCCAATGCCACGCGACGGCAAGCCCTACCGCAGCTGCGCGAAGGTTTTGCGGGACGCGATCAGCGCAAATTGAGACTTCTCGATATCGGCTGTGGCACAGGGCGCTTTCTCGATCTCGTCAAGCAAGTCTGGCCGCGGCTTCCCTCACTCGGTCTCGACCTGTCAGAGCCTTACATCAAGTACGCCAAGCGTCACTTGAGGCGGTGGTCGTGGATCAACTTCGTTGTCGGTAACGCAGAGTCGATCCCTACGCCGGAAGCTAGTTACGACGCGGTGACGAGCATTTTCATGTTCCACGAATTGCCACCTAAGGTTCGCCGCATCATCTTTGGCGAATGCGCGCGGGTGCTGAAGCCAGGCGGGCGCCTGGTGTTGGTGGATTCGCTCCAGCGCGGCGACGAACCGGACTATGAAGGGTTGTTTGACCTCTTTCCGCAGAATTATCATGAGCCCTATTATGCCAGCTACACGACCGAAGACTTCGGCGCAATCTCAAGAGCATGTGGGCTAACGCACATACGCGACGTGAAAGCCTTCGTCTCTAAGGTGATGGTGTTCGACAAGCCAGTAACGGCGTAAACCTGTGAGGGCTGCGCACTAAGTCCGTTTCAGCGTTCAGAGTCGGGCAGCGACGGATTGGTACGCGGAACATCATGCTGAAGGCCGCAACCATTTAGGGCCGGATGCCGCAGTCGAGATCACGATCACTCCGAGATAACCGGCTGAATGACGATCACCTATGAGGGCGATATGGGTTTCCCAAGGACTGAATCGGAATGGAATGAAAGGGCTTCCCGGCACCTAAAGGCGGAGCTGGAAAGTGCCGGGATTACTTATGACGGACTGGCCAATCTGCTGAAGAAGCAGGGATTTAGGGATGAAACGAAAGCCAGCGTTTCAAGTAAGCTTGCTAGGGGAACATTTACGGCGGCATTTTTCCTCGCCTCCCTAGTTGCGATCGGATGCGAGGCAATCAGACTAGAGGATATTTAAACGCACGAAAAATTAGAGCGATATACATGCTTGGATGCCTCTCGCACGGTGGAAATGGTGCATGGCATCCAACTGCGCACCGAGGCCGCGAGGCGGCACGGCAANNATTCCCGCTCGATAGCTTTTTGGCTTGTGCGGCCTTTGTAGCGAGTCATGTCAGAAAGTAGCGCCCAAGACGATTCGGGTTAAGTCCAACCAGCCGTCGAACACGTCGCAGTCGTCGGACCACTCGCCGCTCGGGCGGGATTTGGAGGCGCGTTTGAGGGTATACACCGCAGTAATATGGCGCAAACTCCACAACACAATTCTAGGCGCGGTCTTTCCCTCCGATTATAAAGACAAAACCCCGCCGTGGGGGCACGGCGGGGCGTCGGGACGGTTCAAGGAACGAAGTCTGAAAAACCGCCGTCAATGAGGCGGTGAGTTGCATAATAGCAATTCTACAATTTCAGTGTAAGGGGCGGTGCGCAACGACCGAGTTTTTGGTTAGCGCGTTAACTTGCAGACGTTAATGCTCCAATGGCCGAAATTTGTATGGTCACAACATCAAGTAGGAAGCGGAAACTTGTTGCGCAGCGCCTAAATTGCTTCAGGGATGATCCCCAGCGCAAAGACCTGTTAGGGTTAGTTGCTCACGTTAATTAGCGAATGAAATATTAGCGTCGCCGTCTGACGCTATAGATATTTAGCGTTTTGATTGAGCCACAAAATCCAAACGCCGGCGGGTTTTCAGAAGCCTTTGTTGTCCCAGGATCCGCCGCAACCTAATTCGTTCGGAGGCGGTCCGATGCGAATTGATATGAGAGAAGCGCGAATTGCGTTCGGCCATTTTTGTTACGCTCTAGTCGCGACGACAATCCTTATTGCGTTATTTGGCGCACTTGTTTTCGGTCGCGCGAATAAGCCCGTAGATTGCTCTTGGCAAAATCAATCGGGGCGCTCTACGTCTCAAGCGACCGGTGTCGATTGGCATTGCGCTAACAGCAATTATATCGCTACACGCCAGTAAGGCTCACCGACCGTTGGCCCCGCTTGGCTGGCGCAGGAAGCGGAAGAACGCTGCCGCCAAATCAAGACACCTGAGCGGATTTAGGAGAGACCGCCGCGAGGCGGTCCTTCTGTATGTGCCGTGGCCCGACTTTTGCACAGCTATCCATTGAAGGGGCCAATGCCCTGAAGCGACACAATTAGGAGGCGTTCATGTCAGCGAATAAAAGTGAGAGTTTGCGCCGCAAATTTGAATTTGAAGAAGGTCAGAACCGTTTGCGAGCGAGCCAAATTGAGACAATGATCGTCGCACTCGACCGAATGTGTGTCGATCTCGGACATCAGATCGAAGCAGAAGAGGCGCGTGCTCGGATCTCCGACCCGGCGCATTTTGCGTATCCAACCTATGCGAAGGCGGCCCGAGAGCGCCGCGCGAAGCTTCAGCTGTCAGCAGATGCCCTCAAGATTGAGCTCTACCGGCTAAGGTTACAGGCGAACGAAGCTTCCAATCGGCAATTTGCTGCCTAGGTTACCGAGCATGGCGAGCACGATGGTGATCGCGGTTTTCCGCGCCAAGCATTTGAGGTCGATACCGACGAGCCGCAGCAGCGTCGCGACCATCAACGGCGGCCTTTCATTATACCGATGAGCATGCCGATTCCGAATGCGCCGAAGACGACGCCCAGCGGATTGCGCCGTGCGACGGCCTCGAATTCGGAAAGCAGGGTATTTATTTGGTCCTTCGCCGCCGATGCGACGTCCCCGCCAATGCCGGTCGCCGCTTCGCCGACCTCCCCCGTCACGGTCTTGGCGAGCTCGGCAACCGTATCCTTCAGGCTGATGACGTCGGCGCTCAGGCGGCGCAGGTCAGTGGCAATGTCGTCGCGCGCGGAGGCGGCGGCTTCGGAGATGTTCTCCTTCGCCCGCTGCACGTCGTCGCCGATACGGCCGGTCGCGGATTCCGTGTGCCGCTCGCCCGACCCCGCAGGGCCCTTATCGTCCTCAACCGTCATCGTCGCGCCTCCTTTCTAGACCGACACTTCCCAAATGACTCCCGAACCGACGTAAATAGCAGCGGTTTAACAACGCTACTCAACCCCGAATTTGGTCTTCTGAACAGTTACCGGACGCTCGCGTGCGGCACTCGCGGCACGCGGACGATTGAACACGATGGTACAAGCGGGGCTGAGTTGCCGTTTGTTCTGGACAAGACAGAGGGTCACGCGACTCTCATCCGGGATTGCCTGCTGGCAAAGCCGCATCGCATCCGGCGTGCAGGCATTTGCATCCTCTTGTGTATAGGCGATTGCCGAGGGCGGCCCTGTGATCATCATGACAACGAAAGCAACGGCGCTCAATTTACGCATGGCGTTGCACTCCAGTTTGGGGCCTGGAGCGACAACGATTGGAGTAGGAGTTTGTTCCCTTACCCAAAAAGGGAGGCATTCCCCAACGCGGTTAGCAGGTACGTTTTGTGCCGATTTTGTTGCAGAAGTCGGCGATCAGAAGAGTGAGGGATTTGGGGCGATTTCTTGAAGCCGTCTATTGCGCCCGCTCTATTTGGCGGCGGGGGCTCTGACGCATTGGCATCGAAACCCGCAACGATTACGCACCACTGCAGGCGGCGGTTGGACGACCAGCTTGGCGAGCCGACGTAGGTTCTGTGCGACAGCGGCGAGCGTAATCTCGTCTTGCGCGGCACGTGGGCGGCCTA
>PMAF01000015.1 GCA_003152455.1 Hyphomicrobiales bacterium | reverse complement strand
TCCGGTACTTCGCCCTGGTGGGCGCCATCGGCCTGTTCCTCGCCGCGGTGGTCGCCGCCGCCAGCAGGACCGTGTTGATCAGGGTTGCGCGATAGCGCGGCTCGGTGAGGATCGCGGCATAGGCGTTAATCCCCAGCTCGCCGGTCGCGCCGGTGATGACGAGGCGCACCATTGGCAGGAGGAAAAACGCAAATGCCACCACCGCAAGCGGCAGCAGGCACAGCCAGACGAAGGTCTTAAGTGTCATGGTCGTTACGATCCGGCCGATACCGGAGCGTATGGGCAAAGGCGCCCCGGCGGAAGGCCAGGGCGCCTTGATGCCTCAACGTACTTCGGCGAGGTAGCGGTCGGTGAAGCCTTTTTGAACCGATTCCATCTTCGCCCAATCGACGCTTTTTGCGCGCGCGTAATCGCTGTCCGGCAGGAATTTGGCCTTGACTGCAGGCGGCAGTTCGATCGGCCGCGCCGGGCGCAGGTACGCATTGGTCCAGATCGCCTGTCCCTTGTCGGACAGCAGATAGTCGAGCACTTTCTTCGCCTTCTCCTTGTCCGGTGCGTTCTTCACCAAGCTCACCACATAGGGGAAGACGACCGTGCCTTCGCAGGGAATGACGAAGGCGAAATTGCCCTTCTCCGTGTATTTCGCGCGATAGGCGTTGAAGTCGTAATCAAACAGGATCGGGATTTCGCCCGACACCACGCGCGCATAGGATGTCTGCTTCGGCACAATCGCGTCGTTCTTCTTCAGACCCTTGAAGAACTCGATCGCCGGCGTGAAGTTGTTCTCATTGCCGCCGAGGCTGTTATTCACCGCGACCACGCCGACATAGCCGACGGCGGCCGAGGACGGATCGAGATAGCCGACCATGCCCTTGTAGTCCGGCTTGAGCAGGTCCTTCCAGCAGGCCGGCACCGGCTTGCCGCCGAGCGCGTCCTTGTTGACGAACAGACCGAGCGTTCCGGAGTGGATGGTGGTCCAGGCGCCGTCGGCGTCCTTCAGCCCGGCCGGCACTTCATCCCAGCCTTTCGGCTTGTACGGTTCCAGCACATCGAGGGTCTTGGCCTTCATGCCGAAGTTCACGCCGTAATAAACAATGTCGGCGACCGGATTAGCCTTTTCGGCGAGAAGCTGCGACAGCGCCTGGCCCGAATTCTTGTTGTCGAACGGAATATCGTAACCGAGGTCGGCTTTGATCGCCTTTAGCATCGAGGCCCAGTCAGCCCATTGCGGCGGACAGTTGTAGCAAATGACGTCGGCGGCCTTCGCAGGCGCACCAGGACCAACCGCCATCAGCATGACAATGGCTAAGCCGAGCAGCGCTTTTATCAGTGGTTGTTTCATCGTACTGTCCCCCAGGGGTAGATCGTAGATGTGGAGTATCGGTTTGGAGAACTGAGACACGATGGTGTTGCGGCCATATGACAGGCGTTGCTCGTATTCCGCTCGTCCAGACCGATACCTGTACCTTAGGTTGCGATGACTGATATTCAGCGACTCGTTAAAAGGATTCAGGCGTTTCTGAATGGAGGCGGCACCGGCTGATCACGCCGGGCTTGACCACGTCTGTGGGTCGGTTTTCGCCTTGGAGGCCTCGCGGCACGAAGTGTCCAATTTTAGAGCATGCAGTGCTTCGTCGGGGCTAAGCTCGCCGCCTAGGACGCGCTTGGCCACATCAAGCCAATACAAGGCTTCGGCCTCTTGATCACGCGGCACCGGGCGCAAGTTCGCCATGGACCCACGATAGGCGATAGGGGGTATTCGACTAGATCAAAGAAATTCAGACTGAGAAACTACGTGATTTAGCTAGAATATGACAGCCGCCTCATGCCACAACATCCGCTGCAGCTTCCGCCTCATCCCAGTCGGCAACGAGCGGGATGTTTGAACGGAAGTGCCGAGGTCGCATTCGGGTAAAGAGCAGCGACCATGCCATCGGCAGGCATATGTAATGCGTCATGGACAATGAGCCCAAAGAAATTGAATTGAAGCTTCGGGTCGCTCCCGAGGATATCACCGTGCTGCGGAATCATCCGCATTTTACGGCCGCTCTTCATGATCCCACCCACGAAACGCTGGATTCAGTCTATTTCGATTCGGATGATCGGTTCATGCGCGATCACGGACTAACTTTGCGGGTGCGCCATATCGGCGACAAATTCGTCCAGACCATCAAGACTTCCAATCAAGACTCCAATTGCTTCGAACGATCGGAGTGGGAGCAGGCCGTCGAAGGCGATCAACCGGATCTCACCCGAGTAATGGATACCGCCCTCGGTCCGATTCTCACCGACGACGTTCGCAACGCATTAAAGCCGATCTTCGAAACTCGGATCGAGCGGACGGCCTATCATCTAAACGGAAATGAAACCGATATCGTGATGGCGGTCGACGAGGGGCAGATTGTCGCGACCGATTCGTCATGCCCAGTCTCCGAGATTGAACTTGAGCTCAAGCACGGCAAGCCCATCGAGCTTTTTAAGATCGCGCGGGCCATAAGTGATATCGTGCCCGCTCAGCTCGACGTCAAAAGCAAGTCCGAGCGCGGCTATGATCTGATTGAGAAGAGACCGGTCGCCGCCGAGAAGGCATGCGATCCGGAGTTAAACCCGGGAATGAGTACGGGCCGCGCTTTCACGTTGATTGGTCGGGCTTGTTTGCGTCAGTTGGTCGCGAACGAGCCCGCAACGATAAGGCGCGATGCGGAGGCGCTGCATCAGATGCGCGTCGCACTACGCAGGCTGCGCGCCGCCATTTCGCTTTTTTCCGACGTCGTGAGCGACGATCGTGTCAACACAATCAAGACCGAGTTAAGATGGCTTGCACGGGAGTTTGGCCCGGCGCGCGACTTGGACACGCTTCTTATCGAGGTTCTCAAGCCTCTGCGAAAGCAGCACGCAAACGAGTCGGGGCTTGTAAGTATCAGTAAGATGATCGCCCGCGAGCGTCTAAAGGGCTATCGGCGGGCGCAAGAAGCCGTTCAGTCGGCTCGATTCCGGTCGCTCGTTCTTGACACCGCGGAATGGGTCGAGGCAGGCCCGTGGAGCACGTCGGAAGACCCGTTGATGCGAGCACGCCGTGAAATGCCGATCGAAATTCATGCCGCGGAGCAGCTTTCGCGGCGTCGCAAGAGGATCAGGCGACGGGGCGCGAAGATCGGCGACCTCAATCCGGAACAACTGCACAGACTTCGCATTCAAGTCAAAAAAGATCGGTATGCGGCCGAATTCTTTTCAAGCGTGTATCAGGGCAAAAAAGCCACGAAGCGGTGCAAGGAAATTCTAAAATCCTTGACGCAACTGCAGAATTGCCTCGGCGGGATCAATGATATCGTGACGCGCAAGGCGTTATTCGCGGAAATAATTGCTAATCCCCGGCGCGGTTTGACCGCGGAGCAAAATCGCCGGCGCGCATTTGCTGCGGGTCTTATCATAGGCGACCAGCAGGCGCAGGTTCCCCACTTGCTTGATGGGGCGCGCAAGGCGCATTCCCGTTTCGATAGCGCCAAGGTATTCTGGAAATTACCGCGGAAACACAACCTTGTTGTGCCGCCGCTACCGCCGTCAGCTGGAAACCAACTTGTGTGCGATGCCGCCGGATAAGAAAGATCTGTGTCTGCATGCTTGAGAGGCGCTGCCTCTGGTTGAGAGGAGCGGGCGTTTTTTTTCTTCAACTCTCGCACAGAGGGAGAGGAGGCGAATTAGCGGTACGCGATTCGCCCGCTCAGCGCGCGAGACGCCCGAGCATCCGTTGCAACACGGTGGGGCGGGCCCGCGTGGCCGTCCTCGACGCGGCTGTCTTGGCCTTGCTCGCACGCGTTTTGCCGGTCGAACGAAGATGACGCGGCTTTGCTTTGGCGGCAGGCGCGCGCGACTTACGCCGCGCGGTACGCTTGCGGCGCTTGAGCACGTGGCGGCCGACATTGCGCAAGAACAACTTCTCCAGCGGATAGCTCAGCCGCCGCACCGCCGCACCGCCGCACCGCCGCGGCGAGGGTGAGCCATTCGACCGCGGCGATGTCCTTCGTCAGGTCGCGGCTCGGATTGACTTCCGCCTGCATGCGCCAGAACTGCACGACTTTCGGCCGGTTGCGCGCCCGGTAGGAAATGGCGCCGACAAACTCGCGCACGCGGACGCGATGGCCGGTCTCCTCCACCGCCTCGCGGCGGGCGCCGGCGAGCGGGTTCTCATCGCGCTTGAGCTTGCCGCGCGGCAGTACCCAGAGCTCGTCCTTGCTGCGCTGCACGACGGCGACCAGCCGCTGCGCTCTGCCGCGCACCACGATGCCTCCCGACGCGTGTATAGTCTTGCCCGCCATGCCGGCCTGTTTCCGCCCTCAGCCATTTCATCTAGCAAAATTGCGCGGGCGCAAGGAGCAAAAATGTGCGGGATAAGCCAAGCCATCGTCAAAAATATGGAATTCCCTATAAAGATGGGCAATGGACAGCGCCCCTAGAGCTAAATTCAAAAGGTGCTCCGCCAACGTCTCCTTAAGCTGCCGAGCTGCAGCTCGCAGATCCTTGACCTCGTCCGCGCTCGCCTCGCGGGCGGTATCGCCGGAGAGCCGCTTCTTGCCGACTTCGAGGAACCCCTTCAATCAGCGATAGTAGATGTCCTGATTGATGCCTTCCTTGCGGCAAAGCTCGGCAATATATTGCCAAGAGCTCAGCGCAGCCAGCGGTCCCCGTGGTCGTGGAGCGCTGCAAATATGCAGCGCGGAAATTGTTTCGCGCAGATCGTTCGCAAGAGGTTGCCGTTGAGCGATGATATTAATGCCTTTCTCTTCAATCTTGGCTTGAAATGCGTCGAGGAAAGCGTCGCGGTTGATAACCTTATGAGCGAGTTCTGCATTTCTTTGCGCGAGAGCGTCAAATGCTTTCTCGATCTGTTGCTCTGCGAGCCTACCCATCTCCGCGACCATCCGCATGAGATCTTGTAGATCGGCATCAAATATCGTTCGTGTATGAGCGGACATTGTCATATCCATTGCCAGACTTTCGTTGGCCCGCGCTCAGCTCATTGCGTTGGAAAGCGATCTCAAATACGCAATTAACGCAGATATTTTGCCCTTTAGGCTATTATGATGATTCGGTGATCTTATCATGACGGTTATTTTATCATGACGAAGGGTTCGAGGTAGGATGTTGTCACATTGTTTACGAACGGAGGCGCCGAAGAAGCGCAGTGAAAAAGCTCACGGCTGGTTTGAGGCGTGCTTAAAATAAACGGCTCATCAGGAAATCGAG
>PMAF01000168.1 GCA_003152455.1 Hyphomicrobiales bacterium | reverse complement strand
GGAGCGCGCCAACATGCCGAGCTGCTCCGGGGTGCCTCCTGCCACTTCCAACGAGGCCTTGGCAAAATTCTCGCGTAGCGTCGGATCGTTGAGCGCCTTCGCGGTCGCGGTGTTGAGCGCCTTGATCATCTCGGCGGGCGTTCCCGCCGGCGCGAACAGACCAAACCAGGATTCCAGCACCATGTCCTTGTAGCCAGCCTCGACCAAAGTGGGCACATCCGGCAAGGCCGCGCTGCGCTTTTCGCCGGTCTGCGCAATGATCATAATGGTTCCCGCGCGAGCGTGCGGCACCAGCGCCGCAGGCCCGAGAATGCCGAACTTCACATGGCCGCCGAGCAAGTCGGTGACCGCCTGCCCGGCGCCGCGATACGGCACGTGCTCAAGCTTGATGCCGGCTTCCTTGGCAAACCACGCGCCGAGCACGTGCTGGTTGGAGCCAACGCCGGAACTGGCAAAGCCAAGGCCGGGATTTTTCTTGGCATAGGCCACCAGTTCGGCAACCGATTTGACGCCGAGCGACGGATTCACGGCGAAGGCGATCGGCTGCCGCGTTATGGTGATTACAGGCAGCAGTTCTTTGGTGTAATCGTAAGACAGCTTGAGGATGTGCGGCGCAATCGCCGCGTTGTCGTTAGTGGCGAGGAACGTATAGCCGTCGGGTGTTGCCTTCATCGCCACGTCCATCCCAATGGTGCCGCCGGCCCCGGTGCGGTTCTCGACAAAGACCTGTTGACCGAGGTCGCGCGACAGCACCACGCTGCACTGGCGGGCAGCAAAATCCAAAGCGCCGCCAGCAGCTAGTGGCACGATGAAACGTACCGGCTTGGTCGGCCATGGCGTCTGTGCAAGCGCGGGGAGAAATCCGGTCGCCAGCGTTAGGCCGCTAGCACCTTTGATAAAGCTACGTCGTCCGATTACCCGCATGAACGCCTCCGTCGCGGCTCGCGTCAGTTCTCGTTGTGAACTTGTTTTTGGAAACATGTACTGCACGCGGCTCGATGATTTGACCCGACGCCGACATCACCAGTTAGTCTCTTATCCAGATCAGGATAGCGACCCCCTGCTCCGAGTAGTAGGGAATTTGACTCTAACTTACCGAATTGATTGGGCTAACGGAGGCGTCGGAGCGCGAAATCGATCTAAAATTGAAAAAGTCTTTGTTCTTTTCCCTGTTAGCAAGGAATTCTGGAGCAGAGACCGGTTCGAACTCGACTGCGTCCGCCGCCAATCGATATCCGCGCGGTCAAAATGCCTAGTCGGCGTCCGCGGAAATGAGCCGCTGGCCGCTGCGCTCGCTGCTTAGGGTTATTCGCGCTCTACCACTCGCTGCGCGAAGACCAGGGCATCGTGTTGAGTGCGCGTAGCGCGGCGACGTTCGGGCAATAGTCTTCCCAGGCCGGGTTGCTTGAATCGCGCGCAAGATCGTGCCCGCATTGCCGGTGGCTTTCGCACAGCGTGCAAATGCGCTGGAGATCGCGGAGCGTCTCCGGCTCGACCTGCGCTACTTCTTTGCGGTCGAGATCGAGCGCCGCCATTCGGCGTATCAAAAGATCCGCCGATTCGGGGCCGAGACTCGCCAGCCGGCGGAGTTCGGAGGCGGGCAGGCCGATATCTCTGGCGATGCGCTCGACTTCGCCTTCCGCGCAGCAGTTTGAATTCGCCAGTTCGGGGCCGTTGCTGGTCCACACCTGCCACCACTGCGAGATGATTGCGAGCGGCGTCCGGCGTTTGCGTGCATTGGGCAGAGCCGACATTTCATCCTCCTCTGGTCGCGCTGGCGCCGTAGGCCTAGACGGCCACGGAATGCCTCGACTTCGCGCGCGTCAAATACGTATCGAAAACCGACGCCACCAAACGCATGTATGGGCGGCCTTTCTCGGTGATCCGGATGCGATGGCCGTCGATCAGCACGCTGCCGTTCTCTTGATAAGGCTGCAATGCATCGAGTTCATCGGAAAAGCCAGTGGCGATATCGAAGCCGGCCTCGTCGGCGATCGCGTCCAAATCCACGGCCATGTCGCACATCAGCCGCTCGATGATGCGGCCGCGCAAGCGATCGTCGTTGGACAAAGCAATGCCCTTTACGGTGGCCAGCTTGCCCTCGGCGATCGCGCGCGAATAGTTTCCGACGGCCGGGGCATTCTGCGCGAAGCCCTGCGGCAGCCGGCTGATCGCCGAAGCGCCCAAGCCCACCAGCGCGTCGGCGTCGTCGTCGGTATAGCCTTGGAAATTCCGCTGCAGCCGGCCGCCTTTGGCGACCAGCTGGTCGTCCGGTTTTGCGTAGTGATCGAGGCCGATCGGCCGATAGCCGAATTGCACCAAGCTTTCGTGTGCGGCCTCCGCCTGCGCCAGCCGTTCCGGCGACGATGGCAGGTCGGATTGCTCGATCAGCTGCTGCTGCGGCCTGAACCACGGCACGTGGGCGTATCCGAAGACCGCGACGCGCTGCGGCTTCAGTTCATGCGCCAGCGCGGCGGTCCGCCGCACGTCGGAAACGGTCTGCTTCGGCAGGCCGTACATCAAATCGATATTGATCCGGTCGATGCCGGCGTCATAGAGCATGCCGAACGCGTTCTTGACCGTGTCGAAGGGCTGGATGCGGCCGGCCGCCTGCTGCACATGGGCGCTGAAATCCTGCACGCCGAGGCTCGCGCGATTGACGCCGATGTCGCGCAGCGCCTGCGTCAACGGCCGCGTGAGATGGCGCGGATCCAGTTCGATCGCGTGTTCGCGGATCGCCGAGAGATCGAAGCGGTGGGCGATTTCGTCGGCGACGAATTTGAGCAAATCGGCGTCGAGGATCGACGGCGTTCCGCCGCCCCAATGGATATGGGTGACCTTGCGCGCGCCGGCATGGCCGGCAACGATCGCGATCTCTTCGACCAGGCGTTGCGCGTAGGCCTCGATCGGCTCGTCGCGCAGCGTCGCCTTGGTGTGGCAGCCGCAGTAGTGGCAAAGCTCCCGGCAGAACGGAACGTGCAAGTATAATGACAGGGCGGCCTCGCCGGGCAGGCCGGCCAGCCACGTGCGATAGACCTCCGCATCGACCGCCGCACTGAAGTTCGGGGCGGTCGGATACGATGTATATCGTGGGACTGTTCTTTCGAGCATATTTGCCATTTCAGCCGCTCGCTTACGCCGATCTGCCAGTGGGAGTAAAATATACCGCCTTGGCGTGGGCCGATTGACGTATGTCAATCGAATGACGCGGGCTGCAAAAAGGGTCGTCCGGCTCGCCGAATGGCGAATGCTTCAGCGCGGCCACACCGCCGGAGACGAACCGCTCGGCGGCCGCGCGCGGTTCTCGTCATCGCGAGCGATCTGCGGCGGTCTTGCGGCGCGCTGCTCGTCGGGCCGAAGCAGGTATTGCCCTCTTTGATCGCGGTCCGCGCGATCGGACGGTTCCCACGCGCCGGCGATGCCGTCGGCGATCTTGGCAAGTAACGTCCGGAATTGGTCAAGCGTACGCATCATTATTTGTCGTTGTTCCAGCCTCGCGGCCGCCCTCGCATTTCAGCGGACGTTCGCGGCTTCGCTTTGCAGGGCGTCCAGCGTGTCGGCATTGGGGCAATAGTGCCGCCACGCCTGATCGTCGGAAGCGAGCAAGAGGTCGCGCTGGCATTGCTTCTTGCTCTCACAGTTCGAACACAGCCGCTGCAAATCGCGCATCGTGTTCGGTTCGCTCTTGGCCAGCGCGTCGGGGTCGAGGTGCAGCAGCGCCATTCGATCGAGCAACTGCTTTGCCGCATCGGGTCCGAGTTCGGCCATATGGCGCAGATCGCTGGGCGAAAGGCCGACGTCTCTCGCGATGCGTGCGATTTCCTGACTGTCGCAGGCGTCGAGTCTCTGGCGGCACTGGCGAATCAGCTTGCGATGACGGGCCCAATCGCGAAATGCCGTCAGGAATGAATTGAAAGCCGGATATGTCTTGACTGGATTCGGTGCGAGCATGAAAGCCTCCCCCGCAGATTAGCTATAATAAAGTGCCGATTTTTAGGGGTGTTGATCCATATCAACCGGCAAACGCGAAATTTTCCGGCACAACCCGTATTTGGCACATGCGGAAGATCAAAACGGCTCGGCGCTTTTTGCGCTTCGATGCGCCCGCACCCGCCGCCGATGTCCGGCCGGCGGCGCCAACGGTGACGCATGTCGGCCGATCTCATCGCTTGGCTTCCCTTGGCGGTAAAACTGATCTTGACGGCGGCCATCGTGGTCGCCGCCTCGGTGATCGCCGAGCGCGTCGGGGCTTTGACCGGAGCGTTGGTCGCCACTTTGCCGGTCACGATCTGGCCGGCCTATGTGTTCCTCTCGCTCGATCATGACGGCGCCTATCTTGCGCAGGCGGCGCTGAGCGGCCTCGTCATCAATGCCGCGACCGGCCTGTTTTTATTGGTCTATGCGGCGCTCGCGCAAAAGCGCGGGACCTTCGTCAGTCTCGCGCTGGCCGCCGCATGCTGGATTGCACTCGCGCTGCTGGCCCGTTCGGTGGGATGGACTTTTGCGGCCGCCGCTCTACTGAACCTGGTCGTCTATCCCGCCTGCCTCTGGCTCGGCAGGGTGTTGCGCGACGCCGAGATGCCGCGGCTCAGGCATGCTTGGTACGATCTGCCGCTGCGCACGATCCTGGTGTGCGGCTTGATGGCGACCATCCTTGAGGCGAGCCACTGGGCGGGGCCGACGCTGACCGGACTGCTCGCCGTCTTCCCGATCTCGAGCACCAGCCTCATTCTCATTCTGCAGCCGCGGCTCGGCGGCCGCGCCGCCGCGGCAGTGATCGCCAACAGCGTGTGGAGCCTGTTCGGGATCAGCTTCGGCCTTGCGGCACTCAACCTCGCGGTAGTGCCGCTCGGCGCGGCGTTTGCGCTTGCCGCGGCGCTGGCCATTCCGATTGTCTGGAATCTGACCGTCTGGCTCATCTATCGGCGCGCTGCGTTGGCCGTCGAGGAGAGCGGACCGGCATGAAGTTCAGGCGCCAGATTGGCAATCGTCAATGAAACCAGGGTTCTCATCGGCGGATCGCGCGCAAGCGGTCCTTTCAGGCCGACGCCGGCTCCGCCTCGACTTCATCCATCCGTCGATACCGCCCGCCGCGTAATACCAGGGCCACAGTTCGAAAGGCTGTGTGTCATGGCTTTGATTTCCGTCAAGAAGTCCTTTGTCGCCAGCAGTTATGGAAGTTTAGATTCGGCAAACTCGGTCGAGTTCTTTACCATGATTGGGGTGTCCGTTTGCAGTCGACCCGCCAGGGCAGAGAAATCATGGCCGAGTTGAACGAAAATACCGCCGCCGGGGATTTTCGGGGGGGCAGGCGTATTGTTGCGCGTGCCGCGACCTGGATCGCCGCCGTCGTTTGCGCCGTCGCAGCGGCCGGCCCGTTTGCGCCGGACGCGCGGGCGCAAAGCCCGACGGCCGATCAGGCCAAGCCCAAGCTTACAAGCGAAATGTGCCTTAGCTGTCATGGCCTGGAAGGTTTTGCGCCGCCGGTGACACCGGGCGAGAAGCAATTCCCCATGGTGCTGAAAGACCGCTTCCTCGGCAGCGTGCACGGCAAGCTGCAATGCGTCGAATGCCACACCAACGTGACCAAGATTCCGCACGACAAGGTCGAGGTGAGGGTCAGCTGCGTCACCTGCCACGAGAGTCTGCTGGAAGCGGCGAAGGACGATAATAAACCCGACCGGATCGCCAAGCTGAGCGGCGTAATCGACATGATCGGCCGCTACATGAAGTCGATCCACGCGCAGCCCAGCGAAGCGGATCAGTCGCACACCAACGCCACCTGCTACAACTGCCACGACGCCCATTACGTTTATCCAAAGGGCACCCCCAACTATAATTGGTGGCGGCTCAACATTCCCTATGCGTGCGGCTCCTGCCATACGGCCGAACTCGCCGAATACAAAACCTCGGTGCACGGCCAGGAAACGTTGTTGCAGGGCAATCCGAAGGCGGCGATCTGCTCGGACTGCCACACCACGCACGACATCCAGGACCCGTTCCTCGATAAGACCCAGCTCCTGATCACCCAGAACTGCGGCAGCTGCCACAAAGAGCAGCTGGAGTCCTACCAGGGGACTTACCACGGACAGGTGAACACGCTCGGCTTCGCCTACACCGCCAAGTGCTTCGACTGCCACGGCTACCACACGATTCAGCGCGTCAACGATCCGCGCTCGAGCGTCTATCCGGCCAACCGTCTGCAGACCTGCCAGAAGTGCCATCTCGACGCCGCCAAGGGCTTCCTGAGCTTCGAGCCGCACGCGACCGGCCACGACTTCAATCGATACCCGCGCACTTGGATCGCCTCGAAATTCATGCTGCTGTTGCTCGGGGGCACCTTCTCGTTCTTCTGGACGCATTCGGCGCTGTGGTTCTTCCGCGAATATCGCGACCACCAGCAGCAGAAGGACCGGCCGCATGTGCGCGCCGAGGCGCTCGACGGCAACGACGGCAAGCCGGTAGTTTACTACCGGCGCTGGCCCGCGATCTGGCGCATCGCTCATCTCGCCTTCGCCATATCCGTCATCATGCTGGTGCTCACCGGCATGACGCTGTTCAACGCCGATACCGCTTGGGCGCCGGTCATCAGCCACCTGTTCGGCGGCCCGCGCGTCACCGGCAGCGTGCACCGCTTCTTCGCAACTGCTTTCCTCGCGATATTCTTCTGGCACATCGCCTACGTGTTCCTGCGCATCGGGCGTAACTGGAAGACCTTCCGCTGGTTCGGTCCCGATTCGATGATCCCGAGCTGGTCCGACCTCAACGACGCCATCGGCATGTTCAAGTGGTTCTTTGGCCTGGCGCCGAAGCCGCAGCTCGACCGCTGGACCTACTGGGAGAAGTTCGACTACTGGGCGCCGTTCTGGGGCGTCACCATTATCGGCGCCAGCGGCGCCATGCTGTGGTTCAAGGGCTTCACCGCGACCTATCTGCCCGGCTGGGTGTTCAACATCGCCACCATCTTCCACGGCGAGGAAGCGGTGCTGGCGGCGGGCTTCCTGTTCACTGTGCACTTCTTCAACAATCACTGGCGCCCGGACAAATTCCCGCTCGATATCCTGATGTTCACCGGCAAGATGCCGCTGGAAGAGTTCAAGCGCGAGCACCTGATCGAATACAATCGCTTGGTCGAGCAAGGCGAACTGTCGAAGTACTTGGTCGACGCGCCGTCGCGGCCAATGACGCTCGCGTCCAAGGTGCTGGGTTTTACCTTGATGGGCTGCGGCCTATTCCTGCTCGTCTTCGTCATTTACGGCTTCACCCGCCACCTGTTTGCCGGATGATGGCCATGCGCGTAAAACCAACAAATCAAAACCGGGGTTTCCAATGAAACACCTCCTGCTCGCTATGTTCTTGTCGGTGGCGCTAATCGGCTGCTCGGATGAGAGCGCGCCCGATAAGCAAACTGCGGCGGACATTCGCGCGGGCAGCGTCGTGGCGGAAAAGGAGTGCAAGGCCTGCCACGGCCTCGACGGCAAGGGCGCGGCTCCCGGCATTCCTAATCTCGCCGGCCAGCGCGGGCGCTACATCATGGCCGCGTTGCAGGAATACAAGGAAGGTAAGCGCGTGCATGCTGCCTTGCGGGCGATCGCGACCGACTTGAGCGAAGACCAGACGCGCGGCGTCGCCGCCTTCTACGCCAGTCTCGCGCCGGTTCCGGCCGAAAAGGGTGCCGTCTTCTCGCCTTATGAGAACGGCAAGGCGGTGGCAGCGGCCTGCGCCGCCTGCCACGGCGCGAACGGCAACAGCAAGACCGCCGGCACGCCCAATCTCGCCGGGCAGCAGCCGATCTATTTCGTCGCGGCCACGCAGGAGTATCTGACCGGCAAGCGCGAATCGGCGCCGATGGATCCGATCCTGCGCAAACTGGGCAAGCTCGATATCGAAAGCGTGGCGCTGTATTTCGCCTCGCAGATGCCCGCACAGCGCAGCGCGCCGCCGGCCGGCAATGCGGCGGTGGGCGAACCGCGCACCGCGGTGTGCGGCGGCTGTCACGGCTCGCACGGCGTCAGCACCGACGCGGCAACGCCAAGCCTCGCCGGCCAGGATCCGCAATATCTAGTGCACGCCATCAAGGGCTACCGCACTACGCGCAAGAACGACACGATGGCGCGCGTGGTCGCCGATCTCAGCGATCAGGAGATCAACGACATCGTCGCGTTCTATGCGACGCAGAAATCGAAGCCGGCGGAAGACGGGCAAAACCTGCTTCGGGACATCACCGACAAGTGCAATCGCTGCCACGCCGGCGACATCAACAATCGGGCGCTGGCGATCCCGATCATCAATGCCCAGGACAAGGATTATCTGGTTCTGGCGTTGCGGGCCTATCGCGACGGCAAGCGTGGAAACTCGCTGATGCACAACATGAGCGTGCCCTACGCCGATTCCATCATTGAAAGCATCGCGTCCTATTACGCCAGCCTGCCGGCGAAGTAGCGGCAAACGAAGCTATCGGCCGTTTTAAAACGGCCGCGGGGAAACGCTACCGAAAGACGAGTGCATAGCGATGCAACGCAGTCTGAAGATTCTCCTGGTATTCGCAGCCGTCGCCGGTGCTGCGATCGCGGGTTACTGCCCCGGTGCGGAGGCGCAGTCGGCGGCGAGCAAGCCTGGCGATGCCATGCGCACGCTCAACGCGGCGCCGATGGATATCGCCGACGGCAAACGGTTGGCGGAAACGGACTGCGCGGGCTGCCACAACGCCAATGGCATCAGCACCACGCAGGGCATCCCGCATATTGCAGGTCAGCGGCCGGCCTATCTCTACCTGACGCTCCAGGAATATCAGTCGGACATTCGCGGCAGCAGCGCCATGAGCAACGCGGTCAAGTTTCTGAGCGACGACGCGTTGGTCAAGGTAGCGGCCTATTTCGCGAGCCTCGATCCCGCGCCGGTGCCGACCGGGGCCACCGCGCCGGCCAAGCCCGATCCGGTGGAGGCCGGCAAGGGCGTCTCGGCGGCCTGCGCCGGTTGCCATGGCAATACGGGCGTTAGCCAGATCCCCGGCATTCCAAGCCTGGTCGGCCTCGACCCGAAATACCTGGTCGATGCGATGAAGACGTACAAGGATGGCCAGCGTAAGAACGACACCATGAAGGCGATGCTGGCATCGGTGAATGAGACGGCGATGAACGAGGTCGCGCTGTTCTACGCGCTGCAAAAGCCGGCGCGCGCCAAGACGCCGGCCGCCGGCGATCCGGCCGCCGGCAAGGCCGCTTCGGGAAACTGCGGCGGATGTCACGGCGAGGACGGGGTGAGCGGCAGTCCGGCGACGCCGAGCCTGGCCGGGCAGGACGCCCAATACGTCGCGGCCGCGCTACTCGCCTACAAAGACGGATCGCGCGTCAACGACACGATGAAAGGTCTTGCCGCCTCGCTAGACGACAAAGGAATGAAGAACCTGGCGGCGTATTTCGCGGCGCAGGAGCCGAAGGCGCCGAACGTGCGCAAGCCGCTGACGACCGCTGAATGGGTCGAGCGTTGCAACCGCTGCCATGGCGTCAACGGCAACAGCACCAACCCGCGCTTCCCCATGCTGGCCAGCCAGCGGGTCGAGTATTTGCAGAAGGCGCTGCTCGATTACAGGGCGCAGACGCGCAAGAGCACCGAGATGCACGCTATGGCCGGCGGCTTGAGCGAGGACGATATCGACAATCTCGCGGCCTTTTACGCGCATGAAAAGGCGCGCGCTGTGCTGTTCGTGCCGCTGCCGGCCAAGTGAATTGAAGTGAAGTGACGTGGATAAGTGAAGTGACGTGGATAGTGACCTGGATCAAGCCGTAACCGATGGAACCCGACAATGAGTGAACTGCCAGTGCACCGGCACTATCTTCATTACTCGGAGCTGCCGTACAGCCGGCGTGTTCTTTATACGTCGGCGCTTCTGGTCCTCGGCGTGGGATATCTGTTTGCGTTGCTGAACGTGTACTTCACCTATGCCGGACGCGCGGGCGGCAACCCGCAGATGCTCACGGCCGAAGATCTCATCGTGGCCTATTCCGGCAGCGGCAAGGGCTCGCGCCTGGAAGGCGCCCTGCGCGGGCCGATGTCGACCATGCTGCCGGCCGACGATCTCAATATCGTGCTTTCCTGGGCGGCCGAAGGCGGCGCGCATCCCGCCTATGACAATACGGTCAGGCCGCTGCTCGACAAATATTGCATGGCTTGCCACGACGGCAGCAATCCGCATCTGCCCAATCTCAACGGCTACGACAATCTGAAGAAAGTGACGGAGAAGGACACCGGCGCCGCCATCCCAACGCTGGTCCGCGTATCGCACATTCACCTGTTCGGCATGACCTTCATCTTCTTCCTCGTCGGCCTCATGTTCAGCCATGCCTATGTTCGGCCGGTGTGGTTCAAATGCGCGATCGTCGCGTTGCCTTTCACCTGCATCATGGTGGACGTGGCCTCGTGGTACCTGATCAAGATCTTCCACCCGTTCGTTTTCGTGGAAATCGGCGCCGGCGGGCTGATGGCGGCGTGCTTCGCGCTCATGTGTCTGGTGGCGCTGTATCAGATGTGGTTCGGCGCCGCGCCGCTCGCCGTATCGGGCCGCGATAGCGGCGACGTGTGAGGAACCGGCGCGCGGCTTTGCAAGCGCGCGATCAGTTTTGGTTCTGCAGCCCGGCGATCCGGCCGGCGAATTCGTCGACCGCGGGCCAAGACGTGTATTCGATGTTGGTTTCCGGATCGGTCGGTCCGCCCGTCATCCACATGATGAAGCGGATGATCTGGCGGTCGCGCCAGCCATAACGCCGGTAATCGAGCCGCCCGGCAATGGCGACGGCCAAAGCGGGCGCCAGGCGATGGCGTGCAATGACCTTACGTAGATAGGCGTTGCCGGTTGCCGTCGTCTTGGCGGGCTTGCGCGCGGTGAGATTGACTGACGCCAGCGCCAGCGGCGGCGGCGAAGCGAGCGACCGGTAGGCCGAAAGGAATCGATCCGCCTCCGGCAAGTGCTTGCCGTACCGGACGGCGGCCACCAGCACGATCACCGAAGCCGAGGCTAACTCCGCCGCCGCCGGCGATGTCACCCTCAGGTCTTGGGGCTGGGAGGGCACGCCGCTCTCCGCCAGGCGGCGGGAAATATGCTCGGCAATGCGCCGCGATTGTCCATCGCGTGTCGCATAATAAAGCGCGGCGGCCGGGCGGCGGTCACGCGTTGGCATCGGACGCCCGGCTCAAATGAGTTTTCCGCCGACACCAATCGCCATCATGACGAGCAGCGCCAGCCCGACCGCCACGAGGCTGAAACCCAGCAGCTTGGAGCCGAGCGTCATCGGCCGCGACGGCGCATCCACCAGGTGCTGCTGCAATTCACCGTTTGCCACCAGGCGATCGTATTCGACGGTGTATTCGCGCTTGAACTCTTCCAGCGGCATCGAGCCGGTGAACATGACGACGTCAAGCGGGAATTTGTCCGGCCGCCAGTGATTCACGAAATAGTGCACCGTGAACAGATAGGCGGCGGCGAGTACGGCTTCATCGCCATGCGCGACGGTGGCGACATTGAACACCCATCCCGGCAGGAAGGCGCCGGTGAGCGTCTTGAACCACAACACGGCGCCGGTCGCGACCAGCATCGCGATGCCCCAGAACGGCGCCCAGTAATCGACCTTCTGCTGATAGTTCCAATGGTCGAATGTCGGCCGCGGCGCTTTGCCGAAAAACCATTTGACCATGGCGGCGATATCGGCGGCGTCCTGCCAATTCGGCATCAGCGAATAAGGCCCGAAGATTTTGAAGGTCTTCCAGTTCAGCCCGATATGGATGGCGGCGTAGACGATGTGCGCGGCAAACACCGCGACCATGACTACGGCGGCGAGCCGGTGGATGATGCCGGAGATTTCCGGTCCGCCCATGGCCCGTTCGAGCACCGGCGCCCAGGCCGTGTTCGGATAGAGCAAAGGCAAGCCGGTGGCGACCAAGATGATGATGCTGAGCGCAAACAAGAAGTGAGCCCACCGCCAGAGCACGCTCCAGCGCTGGAAATAGCGGCCCGCGGCGGGCGGCAGCGCTTCGGCGCGCACATGGGGCCGCAGCCGGCGCTGCTGGTGGTCGCGCAGTTCGCGGTAGAACCAAAGCGCCGAATGAATCCAGAAGATCACCAGCACGCCGCCGACCGCAGCGATGACGAATTTCGAGGCGATCCACACGTAGGGATAGTGCGCAAAATCGTCGGTCGTGGCGTGCGATTCGAAAGTCGCGAAGCCCGCCGTCGCGTCCTGATGGCACTTCTGACAAGTCTTCAGCAGGTTGCCCGGCGCCACGCTCGACGCCGGATTACTGGCACGCAGGATCGCGTGGCTGCCGTGGCAGTCGGAACAGGTCGCTACATTGGCATAGCCCAAGACCGCTATCTGCCCGTGATAGGTTTCCAGGTAACCCTGTGCAGCCTTCGTATGGCAATTGTCGCAATTCTTGTTGATAGCGAGCCGTGTCCGCTCTTGGTCGGCAAGCGTCCCTGGCACGTTTTTATGCGGCAGCTCGGTGATCGTCGTATGGCAGTCGACGCAACGCAGTACCTTGCCGTGCACGCTGTTGGCAAACTGGTCCGCCGGCACGAACAGCGGGCGCGTCTTCCCATCGGCGCGCGGCGCCGCGAATCCCGCCACGCCGTGGCAGCCGAGGCAGGTCGCGTTGTCGAGATTTGCAGCGCCTTGCGCGCTCGCCGCTTGCACCCAAAAGAGGACGACCGTCAGCGCGATCGCTCGCGGCGCATGTTTGCCGGCGCGCATGGCTCATCCCCACTGCGTTCGAAAACAAACGCGCGGCACGTTGTGCCGCGCGCGCTATCTTTCGCCCCGCAAGTTGTAGCGCGGCTTTACTCTATCGACGGCGAATATTCGATTGCAGCGTCAGCGTCGACCGAAGTCTATGCGCGGACGTTATCGAAATGCGCCTACAGCTTATGGCCGTTCGCCTTGAATTTTGCACCGGCTGACTTGAGCGCGCCGCCGCCCGCCGGATTCTGGTGGCAGAAGGCGCAAGCTTTGCCGGTCTGTTGCGCGTAGGCCGGCGTGGCGTTGGCGACGTGGGACAAAGTCAACGACATCGCGCCTGCGATCAGTATTGCGGCCGCGCCGCCGCAGACAAAAACGAGGGCCTTCTTTGCATGCACTTGCATATCCGTCTTCTCCATTGCTGACAGGGTGGAAACAACTACCGTCCGGACCTTCGCGGTTGTTGCATTTTATCAACACAGCAAAACTAAAAACAGCACTTTGATCGAAATCAAGTTTTTGACGTTGACCAATGCGCATTTTGTTCTTGCGTGGATAAAGAAGTTCGAGTGATATGTGTATTAAGTGAGGGCTGGGGAAGTAGTAACAGAATACGGTGTGCAGTTCTAGGTACATCCTGTTTCGATCGGGGCGCTGAAGACTAACGAGACCGGCTGTAGTTACCAAGCGACACAGTAATCTTTACCGATCTTCCCTGCGCGATGAATTCATCCGATCAGCGTCATGCCGACGCGGGGTGTAGATTTGTTTAGCGGTAGCGGGGGTCGTTCAGTGAAACACAATGGTCGTCAGACTGTCGAATTCTGGCTCGCCGGTGCTTTGTCGACGGATATTCCGGACAAGCCACGATTTAGATTAAGCAGGAAATTTACATTACTTGGGGTGGCGGCGGTATTCTTAGGCGCCGCTTTTAGTTTGCCTCAATCGGCCAAGGCCGAGGACGGCTTTATGATCGCGGGCATCAATTCGACGTTGCCTGCCTGGTCGCAAACCGCGAAAGCCGAGGACTCCAGCCAGCTGCGCGCACAAGTCTCTGACGACTCGGCCATTTCGTCGCTGACCACATACGCGCAGCAGATCAATGCGCCGCAGTCCACCGGCGCCAAAACGGCGCAGGGCCCCCAATTCGACGACCAGACTTTTGCCGCGCTGCAATCGTTCGCGCAGAGCATGGGTTCTGATAAGCCGGCATCGCTCAAGGGCCAGACCAAATTGGCCGACGCAGACAATCTGATGGATTGGCTGAGCCAGCCCAAAGGGGCGCCGGCTCCGGAAGCCAAGCCGGCGAAAGGCCCGGCGGCGAAAGGCAAACATACCGGCGCTCCGGTCGAGGCCCACTTCGTCGGCGACAAGGTGTGCTCGACCTGCCATTCGGGGCAGATCGCGGAGTTCCAGAAGACACTCATGGGTCGGATCAGCCTGACGCAACCGGGCAAGTTTGCCTGCGAAAACTGCCACGGTCCCGGCTCGGCACATGTGAAGGCCGGCGGCGGACGCGGCGTCGGCGGCATCATGTCATTCGAGGCGGACGATCCGCGCACGTCGGAAGAAAAGAATTCGGTGTGTCTCGCCTGCCATCAGCGCGGCGATCGCACCAATTGGGCCGGCAGCGTCCACGAGGAGCGTGGCTTGGCCTGTGTGAATTGCCACACGATCATGCAGGCCGTGTCGCGCAAGAATCAGCTCAAGACCGCGTTCGAGCCCGACACCTGTTTCCAGTGCCACAAGGATCGGCAAGCGCAGATGTATCGCTCGTCGCACATGCCGCTGCGTGAAGGCAAGATCGTATGCTCGGATTGCCATAATCCGCACGGCAGCTTTACCGAGGCGCTGTTGAAGAAAGATTCGATCAACGACACTTGCTACACGTGCCATGCCGAGAAGCGCGGACCGTTCTTGTTCGAACACGAGCCGGTGCGCGAGAACTGCGACAACTGCCATGATCCGCACGGCTCCATAAACGAGTATTCACTGAAGCTCTCGCGTCCACGCCTGTGCTTCGAATGCCACGGGTTTGGCCATGGTCAGGCCACTGGTCCGGGCTCGGTATTTACGATGGGCCGACAGTGCCAGAACTGCCATACGGCGATTCACGGCAGCAACAGTCCGGCAGGCGGTGCTCTGCAACGGTGAGCAAGGGGCTACACCGAACAAAACAGTGTGTGTTGAATATTTGGCTAGGGGCAGATCAATGAAAACGGGAAGCGGGCTGGTTCGGACATGTGTGATTGGTGCGGTATTGAGTGGCATGGGGTTGGTTTCGACCGGCATGCCGGCTCAAGCGGCCGATACTGATCTTCCGATGAAGGCGCCGGCAGCAGCTGCGCCTGTGCCGTACTGGTGGTTCCACGGAGACGTCGAGGCGGGCGGCCGCTTCTTCCTCAACAATCCGCAACGCAACGGCTCGGCTTACCTAGGACAGGACAGCCTGGCCAAGTTTTATGAATACCGCGATCTCAGGCCGGGACCGTTTGCGAATTTCTGGCTATCCACCGGAACTAGTGATGGTCTCTACCGGATCGACGTCGGGGGCAAGAACGTCGGCTATGAGGACCAGAGCTACTATCTCAATGCGTCGAAAGCCGGCCAAGTCTACTTCAACTTCGACTGGGATCAGACTCCGCATCTCTACAGCACGAGCGCGCAGACCTTCTATCAAGGGGTCGGGACCACCAACCTGACGCTGCCTCCGGGCTTTGTGCGTGGCACAAATACTACCTCAAGTGCCACACTGGTCCCCAATCGATTTCTCAATCAGACCGATATTGGCATTGAGCGCGATACCGGATCAGCTCAAATTCGTTGGACGCCCGACGATGCCTGGGACATCAAGGCGGACTATTCCCATTTGTACCGCAGCGGCACGCAGGTTGACGGTGTCGTTGGTTTTGGACCCAGCTTCGGCTATGGACCCAGTCAGGTCCCGCGGCCGGTGGATGACACCACGCAAAATTTCGGCGCGAACGGCGAATATGTCGGTACCTCGCCTTGGGGAAAGCGGTTTAATTTTAAGTTAGCCTATAGCGGCTCAATATATACCGACAACATGACGTCTTATACGATCGCAGATCCGTTTAGTAACGGCCTATCGGGAACCACCGCTCGGGAATCGACGTGGCCAAGCAACAATGCCAATGCCGTTAGCGGAACGCTGGGCGCCGATTTACCGTGGAACAGCCGCTATGCCGGCACACTCAACTACACGATGATGCGGCAGAACGATTCATTTATCCCGATGTCGACCCAGGATCCGACTTTTCCGCTTCCGGCATCGAGCCTGAACGGCGCCATCAACACGTTATTGAGCAACAACATCATCACGACAAAGATAACGCCCGAACTCACTAACAAAATCACCTACCGCTACTACAACTTCGATAACCAGACGCCGATGGAGCAGTTCTTGCAAGGTTGGATCAGCTATGATCAAGCAGCGGGGGCGGGAGGAATAGGAACCGAGGCGCCGATCTCGAGCTTGTCGATGCAATACGTCAAGCAGAACTTTAGCGAAGGCTTGAACTGGCGGCCGACGAAGGAATGGAACTTCGGTGCCGAATACGGCTATGAGCGATATGACTGGACGCAAGCCGACGTCAACTACACCAACGAGAATTCCGCCAAAGTCTATGCCGATTGGAAGCCGACGAGTTGGTTTACGTTGCGTTCGAGTGGCTTCTATTCCGAGCGGCGCTACGGGAATTACGATTACACGGATGACGTGGCAGACATCCAATTCCCCCAAGGTATCCTTGCACCGGTAGCCTCTACCAACTCGTTCTTTTATTCGACCGCTTATCAGCAGCTGTTCATCGATAATCGCGATCGAACGAAAGTAAACCTTGCTGCCGATATCGTTGTCGCTCCTGGGCTTTTGGTCACGCCGACGTTCAAATATCAGGATGATTATTACGGCCTAAATAATAATTACAATGCTGTTAATGTGAATCCTAATGTAGGTCCCGGCCAAGAGGGATTGGAGGATAGCCGTTCATGGAGTGCTGGCATCGATGCTACCTATAAAATCAATGCCGACACATCATTCACCATTGGCTACATGTATGAGTCCTATGATCAGTTGTTGTATAACTGCACTTGTGGCGGCCATGGCGCCAACCTAGCCATCCCAACCACTGCTACCGCGGAGCAAACTAGCGACAACACCGTCGTGAATACTATCACGGCCGTGTTGCGATGGGCGGCCATTCCAAGCAAGCTTGACACGGAACTGCGCTACACGGTGTCGAGGGGCGTCGATACGGTGAACCTCACACCGGCACCCACCGCCGCGAGCGGCGGGCAATTCCCGGAATACACGACCTGGTTCCAGCGCTTGGATGCGGTCGTGACCTACACGTTTGACAAGTCTTGGGTCAATCAACTTGGCTGGCAGGGCGAGGTCAAAGCCAAGCTCCACTATTTGTGGGAGAGCAATTCGGTCAGCAACTGGCAGAATGATCCATTGGCACCGTATGACCCGACCCTCGCAAGCGGCACGTACGCGCTCTTCATGGCCCTCGACAACCCAAATTACAACGTCCAAATGTTGATGGCATCGCTGGAGTTCAAGTGGTAGCCGCAGCGTGTATGATCGGATGATCATAGGGGGCGGCCTTTGGGCCGCTCCTTTCGTTTGAGTTGCCCGCTCGCCCTCTACCAACATCCTGCATATTGATAGGCGTGCAACGTCCGCTATCCGGACGCCGGCCGCACTTGACCAAGCGGATGGCCAAGCCGAATGCAGGTGGCAGCCCGCACTGCTTTTCCCTTACACGGCAGGGCAACCCACAAAGGCCTTGCCGGCGGGACGAATCGTGCCGGGTAGTGTCCAGAATCTTTCGCACATTTGATCAGGCGACGGCTCCGGTTTGCATGACCTGCGGCTGGTAGAGCGGCCGCATATTCATGTAGCGTTTATCTCGTGCCGGACATGTCGCTGCTATGATCGGCTTCTGCATTCTCGGAAGCGGTTGGTTAAGTTACTATGCCGTTAGAGTAGACGGATGACCTGTCTATCGGGGGAATGTCTGGGCCCACATGAACCGCAAACAACGCCGGGCGGAAAGGAAGTTGGGCAGAACGGTGATGCAAGGAGTGTCGCCGGGCATTGAGCAAGTGTTCGCTAATGCGGTTCGATGCCATCAGGCCGGGCAGTTGAACGAAGCCGAACGGCTGTACCGGCAGATTCTGGCAGTCGTTCCTCATCATGCCGACAGCCTGCACTTGCTAGGGGCGGTTGCTTACCAGGTGGGGCGCCATGATTTGGCCGTTGACATGATCAGCAAGGCGATCGCAATCAACGCAAAATCCGCTGAATACCATTCTAGCTTAAGCTTAGCCCTCATGGCCCAGGGAAAGCTGGACGAAGCAATCGCGTGCTATCGCAGCGCCCTTGCCCTCAAGCCGGACTTCGTGGAAGCGCACAATAATCTCGGCACATTGCTGAGCGATCAGGGCAAATTGGATGAGGCGGTGGCGCAATATAAACGTGCGCTTACCCTCAAGCCGGACTTCGCCGAGGCGCACAACAATCTCGGCAAAGCGTTTAAAGACCAGGGAAAGCCGGAAGAGGCAGTCGCCTGCTATCGCCGCGCCCTTAGCCTCAGGCCGAACTACGCCGAGGCGCACAACAATTTTGGCAATGCGCTCAAAGACCAAGGAAAGCTGGACGAGGCGATCGCCTGCTATCGCCGAGCCCTCGCCCTCAAGCCGAATTACGCCACGACGCGCAACAATCTCGGTAATGCGCTCAAAGACCAGGGAAGCCTTGACGAGGCGGTCGCCTGCTATCGCGGCGCCCTTGACCTCAAGCCCAACTATGCTGAAGCCCACTTCAATCTCGGCATCGTACTTAACGACCAGGGCAAATTGGATGAGGCGGTGGCGCAATATCAATGTGCCCTCGCCCTCAAGCCGGGCCTCGCCGAGGCGCACAATAATCTCGGCAATGCGTTTAAAGACCAAGGAAAGCTGAACGAGGCGATTGCCTGCTATCGCAGCGCCTTTGCCCTCAAGCCGGACTTCGCCGAAGCGCACAACAATCTCGGCACCCTACTCACCGACCAGGGCAAACTGGATGAGGCGGTGGTGCAATATCAGAGCGCGCTTGCCCTCAAACCTAATTACGCTGAGGCCCATCTCAACCTTGGCACCGCCCTTCAAGGGCTTGGCCACGTCGCTGATGCAGAGGCCAGCTACAGACGAGCGCTGGAGATCGACCCTGAGGATACTTTAGGTGCTCGACTTTTGCTTGCGAGCCTAGGTCTGGAACGAATGCCCATGCGGGCTTCAGAAGCTTACCTAAACAAACTTTATATCAAAAGGTCTCATAGTTGGGATTCGGAACAGACTTACTATTTTGGGCATCAGTTGGTGGCGGAGGCACTTAAGAAACTGCCGCATAAATCAAAAAAGTTGGATATTCTCGACGCAGGTTGCGGCACTGGCCTTGTAGGAGCTCTGGTGCGCGACTCGGCAAACAAACTTGATGGAGTCGATATATCATCCGCCATGCTGGTGAAGGCTAGAGAAAAGAAAATATATGATCATACATATCAAGACGACTTATTATCGTTCATGTTAGGAAACTTTAATTGTTATGACGCGATAACCTGTGCTGCCACATTAATTCACTTCGGAGATTTAACGCCGGTGTTCCATGCAGCAGCGTCTTGTCTTAGGGATGATGGGTTATTCGTTTTTTCGCTTTTCGCGAATGACAGTGAGCACAACAATCAAGAAGTAATTGTGTCTCAGAATAGTTCCCTTGCAATGGGGGGCTGTTTTGCTCATAGCGCTGCCTACGTTAGCCGCTTAGCTGAGGACGCCGATTTTTCGGTAGATATACTTGAGTCTCGAATACACGAGTACCAAAAAAATATTATACCGATCATGGGCCTGGTCGTAGCTTTGCGACGGCGATTAGTAGTTTCCTAGCAATACTTTGGTAGACTCATTCGCGCGGCGGTTCGGTACCGATCCATCTTCGCATGTTCTGGCCTTGTTGAAGTGATGGTCGAGCGAATCGGCTCGACGATTGAATTGCTCCCTTTTGCGAGGCGGCGATGCTGGAGGCAGGCGTAAGCGATCACAGGTGTGAGCGCATCACTACCTCGTACCTTGAGGGTGGCAGCCAAGCTGCCCAGGTCGTCCGCGCGGGCAGATTGGCCAGATAGCATTTTCCATTCCCGAAATCCTGTGTTCGCCGTTGGGCGAGGCGTTGGCGCCGGGCATGCACTATTGACCTATGTCCCTGATCCACGACTGGGTAGTATCTCGGGCGCGGCTGCAATCATCACAACGTTATCGATGTTAGTCAGTTCAGCGATGATGTGGCCGTGCCATCGCTGGGGAATACGCCGCGAGCGCTGCGGGGCCAATCGCACTGTGTTCGTCGAATACGAGTGACTTTCTGGCGATGCCGCCAAGTCGTCCCTGGTAACTCAGCGTGGTTCGCGCGATAAAATTTAGGTAGTATCAGCGCGAGCTACTCTTTCGACGTCAATAGCTGTGGTAATTTGCCCGAATGTCTGTTCCACGTCCTGTCCATCTCGTTATCTGTTTGACCGCGCTGGCTGTTGCCGGCTGTGCGAGCACCAGCGTGCAGGTGGCGCAAACCTCGGTCGGCGGTGCACCGCCGCGGCCGAAGACGGTGCTCGTCAGCGATTTCGTGCTTTCCTCCGATGTAGTGGTGATCGACCGCGATTTGGTCGCGCGGCTTGAGAGCAAGCTTGGCAATCTGCCCAATGACGCCGCCAAGGCGATAACCGCTAAGCGTGTAAATGACGAAGTCGTGGCCACGATCATCGTCATCTTGCACTATGAGGCTGGTCTCAATGCACAGCCGGGCAGCGACATGGAAACCACGCCTAAGGACAGCACATTGGTTGTCACCGGCCAGCTGCATGCCGCCGATCAGGGCAACCGCACCCAGCGCAACTTGGTCGCATTCGGTTCGGGCGGTGGTGTGGTCGCCGACATGACCGTGTCGCAAGTCTCCGAGGGCACAAAGAAGCAATTGCTTGCCTTCACGGCGCAAACGCAGAGTGGGCGCCAGTCCGGCGCCTCAATTACGGGACCCGCTGCGGCGGCGCGTAAGGCGGAGATCACCGCGGTGCTTACCAGCAAAAGCTCGCCTGAAGTGAACCTATCGCCTAACCTAGAAGCGCAGGCGCGCGGGCTTGGCCGTGCTGTCGCTGACAAGATCGTCGCCTACGCCGTGCAGCAGGGTTGGGTGAATAAAGCGGATTTGCCTGAGCCACCAGCGGACGCGAAGCCGGCAGAGAAGAAGTCGAAGAAATTGCCAGTCGCCGTTGCGAAGCAAGGTGGGTCGCCGCTTTCACCAAACACAATTCCTTGTGACGCGTTCACGAAAAACTACCGCGGGAATTGGTACGTTAAGGGGCCGGTCACCTTAGATCTTGGGAGTGCTGAAAATAAAACTTTGCAAAATCTGGAAATTCCACCCAAGTTTTTTACCATCGGCGGTGTCGATCTTTACGAAGCCATTCAGAAGAAGTGCGGCAGCAACCAGCGCCCTTAGCAACTCGGCATCGACGGTTGGCAGGCATGGAGGTGGACGCTCGGCCAAGTTGAAATGAAATGGGCGAGCAAGAGCCAATCACTCGCATCTGGGGCCGTAACTATCTCGCCCATTCAAGCGGCGATGCCATCAACGCCCTGCGCGCCGCCGTCGGAGACGACTTCCGATTCATGCGGAGGTGGCTGAGGCTTTTGCTGTTCCAAATCTTGCCCGCAATCGACGGCACATCGCGGCTCAGATTCAGCTAAAAAGGAAGTTCTTTATGGGCGATTTTGTATCGTCTCTTTCGTCAGCGCGCCCTGCGGCTTCTTGTAAACGTCGACCTCCCAATCTAATCCGTTCCAACTTTTCTGGATTGAAACTTTGTCGTCGAGGTTACATATGCCAAAATCTACGTCTTTGTTCGGCAAAACTACAAACACTCGTTTGCCAATATTGATAGTGATGATCCCGTTATGCTCTAGACCGTTTCGGGCCAGTCGCTTCAGTTGGCTGTAATACGGTTCGTTTCTCCACGAAAGCGGTGAGCCAGGATCGACATGAAAGACCAGTTTGCTTGTCTCTCCGTCACGAATATGACAGATGACCATTTTTGAACGCATCGGCTGCCACTCGTCACCAAAATTCGCGTTGGTCAACCACTCGCAATTGAAGCTCCGACATTCTTTGGGCCTGGAATTGTAGATGCTGCATCCGTTGCTCTTAAGGCAGTGCGGGCACCATTGACCCATCGGTTTATTGATCTCGGCAAAACCGATGAGCTTGCAGCAAAGTGCACATGATCCGCAGCTGCGGCCCTGTGCTGTCGAAGACTTGACATCAATCGTTGACATGGCCCTGCGGTCAATTTGACACAACGAAAATAGGCACCAACGGGATCGAAAGCCTATCCGATATTTTCCAGATGACTCGCGAATTGAGATGAATATTAGCGCCGCTTCTGCTTACCAGCAAGACGCGAGTTTTCGACGGCTAGGGCCCGCACTCATAAATCGAGGTTAGTCGGCAGCGCCTACTCAACGAACGCGTGGACTACGTGGTTGGTGTTGGCGGCAGCGGTGCTGCACAATCAGTCTTCTCCGTCCTCGCCCATTTCGCCGATATGGTGCTGGGCGTAAAGCTCAAGGCCAAGCTTGGCGACGAGGTCGAGCTGGGTTTCGAGGAAATCGATGTGGTGTTCCTCGTCCGCCATCAGCTGTTCGAACAGGTCGCGTGTCACATAATCTTTGGCTGAGTGGCAATGAGTGGCGGCCTCTTCGTAGAGCGTGCGCGCTTCCATCTCGGCCTTTAAATCACGCTCGAGTACTTCCTTCACATTTTGGCCAATATGAAGGGATTCGAGGGTCTGCATGTTGGGAAAGCCGTCAAGGAAGATGATGCGTTCAATGATCTTGTCTGCATGCTGCATCTCCTCAATTGATTCCTTGCGCCATTGCTTGGCGAGCGCCTTGTAGCCCCAGTTGTCCAACAGCCGGTAATGCAGCCAGTATTGGTTCACTGCGGTGAGCTCATGTCGCAGTGCCTTGTTTAGATACTCGATAACTTTCGGATCACCTTTCATTGGCGCGCTCCTATGTCGGCAGAATGTAGTATGATGAGACTATGCCATTTTGTTAGCGCACGCTCATGCATTTTGGTCTGTACAGGCCAAAACTTTACGCAACCGCTACGCTTCGCTGGCCACGCTTAGTCGGGGCGAGCAGCCTTGTGAGAGAAAAGATGATGAGCAGCGTTATCGCGTAAACCACAGCCTGCATCCCGGAAGGCTGATCGGTGTAACCGACGAGTGTGTGCAGCACACGACCAATGAGACTGCTGTCGCGAAGGATATAGGATGTATCCCAAACGGTCCGGTTCAGGGCAGTGACGAGGCCACCCTGTTGAAGGAATACGACACTCTGCGCGGCAAGTCCCGCAGCAAGGAAGGTAATCAAGGTCGTTGTGACACCAAACAAGTACCGTGCGGGAATTTTGACGAGGCCGAAAAACGTAAGAGCACTGACGGCACAACCGAGCAACAGTCCGACTACGCCTCCGGCTAACAGCTCCCACATCGATGCACCGCCTGAAAGCGTCAGGCTGTATAAAAAAAGCACAATTTCTGAACCTTCACGAAGCACAGCAACGCCAACCACGACCGCGAGCGCTGCAAGGGAGCGTGAGCCTGCAGCAACCGCCTCGCCAATCTCTTTGGTGTGCGCTGCCAGTTCACGGCCATGCCGCGCCATCCAGATGTTGTGCCAGGACAGCATCACGACAGCCAAGGCCAGAATGCTCGCGTTGAATACTTCCTGACCGATACCGGCCAACGCGTCGGAAAGTGCGTTTGCAAAAACCGCCACAAGGGTCGCTCCGGCAACACCTGCTGCGATGCCTGCAGCAATCCACCGTCCGCGGCGTACAATGCCAGTCGTGACTGCAAGTACAATTCCGACGATGAGACCGGCTTCGATGACCTCACGAAAGACGATGATCAATGCGCCAATCATTACGGCCTCTATTATTGAACGACCAAATAACCTTGTGTTTCTTGATGGAAGTCGTCGAAGAAGCGGTAGCGACCGGGCTCCAGCGGGCGGATCCGCAAAGTGATCGTGCCGCCGCCGGTAACGACTTTCTCAACGCGTAACATGTTGCTTTCGAACTCCGCCGGGGCGGGGTCGAGGTTCTTTACTATGATCATGATTGGCTTGTTGGCGGGCGCATGCAGTTCGGCAGGCTGGAAGCGATGATCCTTGAGTGAAATATTCACAGTCACTGAGTCTTCGGCGCCTGCCGGCAGCATTGAAGAAAAAGAGGCGAGCGTTAGAACCGCGATTGCGAGGCTATATTTATTGATGGATGATTGTTTCATGGTCCTGTCCCTCTTTCTCGAATGCCAGTTGCTAGAATTCAACTTCGAACTTCAGATTAGCGCGATATTGCGAAAAATTTGTCAGGTCTAACGCGCGTGGATCATCCGCTGCGTGGCCCGCAACCTGGGCCATAAACGCCGCAGCAAGCAGCATCTTCGGACTGAAATTAATTTGTAACGTCGGCCCGAGATAAAGCGCGTGGCCGCCAAAGGTTTGAAATGCCAGGCCATCATAAGCGCGGTCGTATTCCAGCGCAGCGCCTGCTGCTACGGTTGGGGTAATTCGGTAAGCAAGCGCCGTTGATAGACCGAGGCCTGAACTGTTTTGCCAGTTCGGGTCACCGGCACCTTTGGCGGTTTCCGGCACGTAACTGACGTTGAAGGCTGCGTAGAGCCGATTTGGAATAAGCTCGGTATCCGCAACGATACGAAAATCACTACTGTAATCCTGGGTTTGCGTGCCATCAGTCCCGTCGATACGCGACCATTCCGGCTCGGCAGAGATCGTCAAGCCGATGGGCGATCCAGGCCCACGCCCAATGATGAGATACCTCAGCTTCGCCGAGGCGCCGCTGAACGCAGTTTGGTTGATATCGTCAAGACCCTCAACGCCGCTGATCGAATGCGCCATCGCATGGGCGCTCAGCTCATAGGCAAAATACTGGGTCGGCACATGTTCAAATTCGAGCTCCTGCTCCACTGCGGAATATCTGCCGTCTCGCTTCTGGAATGCCCCAGTTGTTTCGAATTCGATTGCCTTCTCTCCTTCGTTGCCGATGTCGGCTCCGTCAACGAACCCAAACATATATTTCGATTCGGCCTCGTGAAAGACAGCGTCTTCAGCGCGCGCTGAATTGGTAATGCCGAGGCAGAGCAACGCGGCTCCGACAAAGACGTAACTTGTGAAGTTATTGCGTCGAGTGATGCACGACAGAATCTCTTCATCGACGCTTTCGCGCAAATTAAAATCGACGGAGACAAAAAGTGCCGCAAGACGACGGCTTGCGCGAAAACGCGCGAGGCAACGAAAGAACACAGTGACATCCCCCAATTATCGGAGTTCAAGGCTCCGCATTAAAGGCTACGCCGTATGACTTGCGACCCGTCACTGTTGATAGAGATAATATTTGCAGTCAATAGACGATGGCCAACATTGGAGATGTTCTAATTTAGATTCGGCTCCCTAGTTTGGAAATCTACTAAACTATCACTTTGTAATCATCCTAAAGAGCTGGCCACAGAATGCGATGTCGGTTCGTCTACAGTCTTGCTTAGCGAACAAATAACTTGCAGTCCTCCGCTTCCCGGCAGACACGGGCCATGCGTTAGTTTTGAAAAAACGAACGTGGTCATGTTTGTGAAACACACCGACATCACGCATGTCTGGCGGGGTCATTAGCGTCTATCCCGCGTTGTCCGCGCTATGTCCGGTTAGCGGGTAATCTCGGAAATGCCAGTTCAGTGTTGAAGGCATCGGGATTGGCGTGATTCAAGCTCCGAAACTGGAGCCTCGAATCATGCGGTATGAACTCACGGACTATGAATGGGCCGCCATCAGGCCGTTCCTCCCGAATAAGCCACGTGGCGTGCCGCGTGTGAACGAGCGGCGCGTCCTCAACGGTATTTTTTAGATCTTGCGATCAGGCGCGCCGTGGTGCGACCTGCCGGAGAGCTTCGGTCCATACACGACCTGCTACAATCGCTTCGTACGCTGGCGCAGGGCTGGCGTCTGGGACCAAATTATGGATGCCCTGACTACCGCTCACGATGCTGAGGTACAGATGATCGATACGTCCATCGTGCATGTGCATCCGCACGGGTCCTGCATCTCGGGCAATGCAGAGCAACATATGGGCCGGTCGCGAGGTGGGCTGACGAGCAAGATTCACGCCGTTGTGAACACCAGCGGTCTACCGGTGCACCTCGGCCTCACGCACGGTGAGGCGCACGACAATCGGCTACGTCCAGTTCTCCTCAGCGGATTGAGCTCACGAACGATGTTGCTGGCAGTTCGAGAATATGACGCGGATTGGATAAGGGCATTTGTTAGTCAGCAAGGCGCGAAGGCCAATATCCCGCCCGAAACGAGACCGCAAGGAAGTGATCTGCTTCAGCCCCTATCTCTACGGTGTGCGTAAGCTGGTGGGGCGATTCTTCGACAAGCTCAAGCAATGTCGTCACATCGCCACCCGCTACAACAGGCTCGCAGCCAACTATCTTGCCTTCATCAAGCTCGCGTCCATCCGCATTTGGCTACGTGCTAATGAGTCCGCGCCCTAATCCGGTCCAAAGTTTCTGAATTGAAGCGTTGTCGTCCACGTTACATACGCCTAGGGCTAACGCGAGTTGCGGATGGCTACCAGCACTGGCTAATTTCTTAATTTCCGTTGTTCCAATCCTGCTCTGAGAAATTTACGAGACGAACCCAATTTATGGTCTGGTCGGGACGTCCGCGGACTATGGAGGAGACATTCGCTTCTTGCATGCATCAAGAATGAACAGCNNTTGGGATAGCTTTCGGAGCTTTCTCGTGCATTCGCAACATCGACTCCGTGATTGACAAACTCGGGCGTGTTTGAAGGGGCTTGCGAGGGCACAGCGCT
This sequence comes from Hyphomicrobiales bacterium, assembly GCA_003152455.1. Classification (GTDB taxonomy): domain Bacteria; phylum Pseudomonadota; class Alphaproteobacteria; order Rhizobiales; family Xanthobacteraceae; genus Pseudolabrys. The sequence continues at coordinate 1,194 of PMAF01000168.1, read as the reverse complement.
ATCTGGACCACGCAGCAACCGATAAAAAACTTCAATTCCGGGCTTCGTGGTGTCTGGCCCAACCTGGGCTGCTTCTTTCTGGTCCTGCGCAAGCCGTGCTTGCAGCTGGAACAAATTGGTTTCGATCAAGGTTGACCGCCGCAGCCGCCAGAGCAGCGATGTGAGCCTTGCGACCAGCTCGTGCTCGACCGTTGAGGCGGCCTGATAGTCGGATTTGACTGCCGCAGCAAAACGCTCGAATTCCTCCGTATCCTCGATTGCAGGCACGACGGTCGCCGCCGTGAGGCCATGGCGCAGGGCATTGCGGCGAGACTGCAGTTTACCGTTTTGCGTTATCGGACCGGTGCTCTTGGCGGCGTTTTGCCGGTTGGCTGAAACTTGTTTGTCCGAAGCCATGATGTGGTTTGTGCATTAATTGGGTTCGTTTAGTAATTTGGCTGTGTCCTCACTCTGGGCTGCCTGGGGTGGATCTGTACCTGCTTGTTGTTGGTAGGCTTGAGCGGCCATCTGATACAGCTTGGCCCGGCTCTGCGTCCAAAGCTCTTTGGCAGTCTCTAGGGCGTTGATATTTAAGTCGTGCCACCACGCCAGTTCGTTACCGGCTTGATGCAGCTGTTGGTGATGGTCACGACAGAGCGGGACCGTGAACTCATCGCTCACTTTGAGACCCAGGGCTCTGGGTTGGGCAAAGCGCAGGTGGTGCGGATCCGATGGCTGACGGCCGCAGACGAGACATGGCTGTGACGCCACAAACCTCAAATGATCTTTGTCCCGCAGCCGCTTGGGTTCACCGATGGTGAGGGCGCTCTTGTCGATTTGACCCGGGTTGAGGTCAGGGGAGGGTGGGACAATCGAGGTATCGCCCGAAGGCTGGACTGCCAGTTGGCGTATCCCTTGAGCCCGATCCCGGGTCACCAGATCCTGGCGGCGGCCATAGTAGCGGGANNTTATCCGGCGGCAGACTGACTGGGTGCTGGCCCTGATCAACGGCTCTTGGCTCAGGTGTTGAGATTGCCGGGGAGGGGACGTTCTTGCCGCTGCCATAGAGCGCCAGTCCGAACGGCTTGCCGAAGGTGGCAAGGGCCCGTTTGGTGGCGTCGGTCTCGGCGGCCTTGAGCGCAATGTCGTGCACTTCGCCTGGGGAGGTGCCGTGGCCCTCACCCGTGCCGTGGCCCTCCCGGATGACGGTCGCGC
>PMAF01000092.1 GCA_003152455.1 Hyphomicrobiales bacterium | reverse complement strand
CGTCGGTTGATGGCCGGGCTTGTCGTCGAAGCGGTAGCCGAGTTCGGCATTCCGGGTAGAGCCGATCTTGAACCCGAAAACGATCAGGACTGACGGCTGCTCCTTGAAGCACAACAGCTGCATTCTTGCCGGCGGCGGGATAGGGATCCCGCCGTTCGACACGTTCATCGTGCCGACCTGGGCGTTGGAGACTGGCGCACCGGTGACGCGATCGACCTGCTGCTCGATACGCCAGTGCCCGACGATGCGGGTATCGCCGCCGGTGACGTAAGGGTCGTGCCCGGCACAGCCGGCGAGCAGCAAAAGCGCGGCCGCCGGGCCTGCCGCGCCGGCCACACGCCCCTGCCTGTCCGCACGCAACGCCGGCACGCCGCCACCCCCACAACCGGCATTCTGCCTTGTGCACGCCATGCGTGCAATTGGGATTTGTCGCTCCGGCAGGCTGCGGGCGTGCTAGAAGTGCCATAATGACCCGGCGCACCACCGATTCGCGGCAAGCGGCCGAAATGGCCTTCAAGGCGGCCACCAGCAAGCCCGCGGAACCCATGCCGAAAAGCCCGTCGCTGCCCGGCGTGAAGGAGCTTGTGTCCTTGCGCATCGACCGTGACGTCTTAGATCACTTCCAAGAGGGCGGTCCGGGCTGGCAAGAGCGTATCAACGCCGCCTTGCGAAAAGCCGCCGGTAAATAGGCCCGCGCCACTAAGGCGCGCATGGCCCGTATTTGTATTCGAAACATTCCAGCCAGGGAGTTTGCAGTGGCAGATAATTCAAACAAGAACGCCGCCAACAGCCAGTTCAGAAAGCTGCGGCAGGCCGAGGAAGGCAAGCGCGCGATGCTGGATTACGAGAACAACGCCGCCGCCAACCGCGCCAAGACCGCGCGCCTGCGCGCGTTGCGCCTCGCCAGGGACGCGGAAGAAGCCGCGGCCGCCGCGCTGGCGCCGCCGGTGAAGAAGAAGAAGAAAGCGGCGAAGAAAGAAAAAATCTGACAGCGGCCGGAGAGGCGGTCCACTCTGTGGATGGTGCGCGGCTCGCGCCGCGATCGAACCGAGTGCCCCCCGATGACCTTCCGACCCGGGCATGCCACGATGCCCTTAAAGAACAATCATTAACGGGTCAGGGAGAGCCTAGTGACAAAGATCGGACGGCGAGTTTTCATCAAGGGTGCGGGCGGACTTGCGCTGGGCGGCGTGCTGCCGAAGCTGGCAGCGCCGGCCATGGCGCAGGCGAAATGGCCGGACAAGCCGGTGCGCTTCATCGTGCCGCTGGCGCCCGGCGGTGCCATCGATTTCGTGGCGCGGCAGTGCGCGCAGGTAATGTCGGAGACCTACCACCAGCAGTTCTACGTCGAGAACCGCACCGGCGCCGGCGGCACCATTGGCATGGACGTCGCGATGAAGAGCACGCCGGACGGCTATACGGTGCTCATCACCAATGACAATGCGGCGAGCGCGCCGCACATCCTCAAGCTCAGTTACGACTACACCAATGTGCTGGTGCCGGTGATGTTGATCGCCACGCAGCCGCAGATCTTCGCCGTGCACCCGTCGCTCGGCGTCAGCACGGTCGCCGAATACGTCGCTTACGTGAAGAAGAATCCCTGGCTCGGCTTTGCCAGTTCCGGCGTCGGCTCGAACCAGCACGTGGTCGGGCTTTGGTTTGCCAAGGAAGCCGGCATCAAGCTCGAGCACGTGCCCTATCGCGGCGCCGGGCAGGCGGTGACCGACCTGCTGGCCGGTCACGTGAAGTCGGCCTTCCTCGGGCCGACCTCGATGATCCCGCACTGGAAGGCCGGCAACCTCAAATTCCTGGCGCAGACTTCCGCCAAGCGCGCGCCGACGCTGCAGGAAATCCCGACGCTGGAAGAGGCCGGCTACAAGGGCCTCGTGCTGGAAGCCTGGTATGCCGCCTTTGCGCCGACCGGCACGCCGCCGGAGATCGTCGCGACGCTCAACGCCGCGCTCGCGAAATCGCTGACCGACAAGAATCTGCAGGAGAACTTCGTCAAGGGTTCGCTGGAGTCGGTCGGCGGCACGCCGGAGAAACTCGGCACGCTGGCGAAGGCGGACTCCATTAAGTACGCAAAGCTGGTGAAGGAGTTGAACATCAGCCTGACGTAGCCCGCGGCGCCGCGATTGCCGAAGCGCTGCGGAATTTTTCAGGGGCGGCCCGCGGGCGGCGAAAGCCTCAATCCTTGTCTTTGATGCGCGTGTCCGGGCGGTCGCTGCCGCGCGCGGTTTCCGTGTGCCACTTGCCCTTCTCGTCCTCGTACAGGATTTCCTCGGTGTTGCCGGGGGCCTTCTGCTCGGTGGCGGCGGCCTGCGCGGCCTTGAGCGCGGCGGCGTGGGTCGGGAACGGCTCGGAAAAGACGCCTTCGGCTTTGTAGGCCCAGCCGCCGTCGTGCTGGACGATTTCGTAAGTGACTTCGGACATGGGGGACCTCGCGGGGGTTGCGATGCTGCGTGGACCTTAACGTATCACGGCGCGGATGGTTGCGGGGGCCAGTGTGGGTCAGCCGATCGAAGGTCGATAGCCCCAATCAAATGCCGCGCTCGCGCTTCAACCGATCGATGTATTCCTCGACCTCGGGCGGCAGCGAACGCAGGCCTTTCTGGCCGGCCCGCGACAGCGCCGGCCGCCATTGCGATCCCTTCAGAAAGCCCGGCTCGCGGCCGGGCGGAATGATGCGGTCGAAGACGGCGACGATCAGCACGGCCAGCAGGACGAGGCGGGCGGCGCCGAGCAGGGCACCGGCCACGCGGTCCGGAATGCTGACATTGGGTCCGACCATTTCATTGACCGAATGCCGCAGCAGCGCGCCGAGCAGGATGCCGGTCACGACGAATATGCCGGCGAACACCAGCCAGGGCTGCGTCGGCGGCAGCTTGAGCTGCTCGTTCAATATCGACGTCAAACGCGGCGCCAGCGCCACCGCCAGGCCCATGGCGGCGACATAGCCGAAGATCGTCGCCAGGCTGCGCAACATGCCGGTCATGAAGCCCATGACGACGGCGGCGAACAGGTAGAGATAGATCGCGCCGTCGAAGGGATTGATCGACCAGGAGGCCATTGCGATTTGTCCCAACCGGATTACGCTTTGTGCGTTGGCGCANNAACTAAGGGAGACGGTACATGGCGTTCACGGTCAGCAGCAACAGCTTCAAAGACGGCGACTATCTCGGCAAGGACCATATCCTGTCGGCCGATTTCGGCTTCGGCTGCGCTGGCGGCAACCAATCGCCGCATCTCAAATGGTCGGGCGCGCCCGAAGCCACCAAAAGCTTCGCGCTCACCTGTTTCGATCCCGACGCGCCGACCGGCTCCGGTTTCTGGCACTGGCTGGTGGTGAATATCCCGGCCAATGTCAGCGAACTCGCGGCCGGCGCCGGCAGCGCCGGCGGCAAGATGCCGGAAGGCGCGCTGCAGACGCGCACGGATTTCGGCACGCCCGGCTATGGCGGGCCGTGCCCGCCGGAGGGCGACCACCCGCACCGCTATCTGTTCACGGTGTTCGCCGTGGGCGCCGACAAGTTGCCGGTGAAAGCCGACACCTCGGCGGCGGTGGTCGGCTTCAACCTGCATTTCAACACCTTGGCGAAAGCCGAGATCATGGGGCTGTTCAAGAGGTGAGGAGAAAGCATAAAGGGAAGCCGCGCTTTGCGACCAACCGATTCGATGGTCGCCCGGTACCGTGACAAAAGAGTAGCGACCAACCCAATAGGTTCCTCCAGGAGGGTAACGCCATGCAGATTTCACGTCGATTTCGTGCCGGTCTTATCGCGCTGATCGCTATCGCCGGCGCGAGCTTTTCGTCCGCGGTTTACGCCGACGGCGGCACCATCCGGATTTCGGTGTTGAAGGCTGGCTGGTTCATCGGCGGCTCCGGCGGCAGCGGCACGCTGTTCTTTCACGGCCGGGCCTACCCGCTGTCGATCGGCGGTGTCGACTTCGGCCTCGTGTTCGGCGCGTCGCAGACTTATTTGTCGGGCCGGGTCAGCAACATCAGCCGGCCTTCAGATGTCGCCGGCGTCTATGGCGCGGGCGGCGCCGGCGCCGCGATCGGCCGCGGCGTGCGGGCGATCGTGCTGACGAATGAAAAAGGCGCGGTGCTGGAGCTGAGCGGACGGCAGACCGGATTGATGGTCAATGCCGACCTGAGCGGGCTGGCGATTTCGCTGCGCTGAACTTGCGCCGACTGGACCATAATCCTATAGGAATAAAAGTCAAGGGCTGTGTTTCGTCATGCCCGCGTCTGTCGCGGGCATCCACGCCTTTGGAGACTTGCCGTTAAGCAAGGCGTGGATGGCCGAGCCCGGCCATGACGAGGGCCGAACCGCTCACGCCCGCTCGACCTTGGCCGCGTAGCAGCCGGGCGCGGCGAAGTGGACGTGCAGATAGGCCGCGCTGGCGTCCGCGAACTGCCGTTCGATCGCTTCCTCGAGCCAAATGCCTTCGATCAGCTCGCAGCCGGTCATCATGCCGGCGGCGTCGAAGCCGCGCACGGCCAGCGTGCGCCGGCGCAACTGCACCGGCACGCTGCCGACGGCGTCGAAGGTCTCTTCGCCTTGCCGCACGTAGATCGCAAAACGCATGTGGTAGGGCGAGGCGACGGCGTGATGCTCGAAGTTGGTGAGGATCACCGCGTCGCCCGGCGTCGCGTCGGTCAGGCTGACGCGGCACGGGGCAGGCCCGTCGGCGATCTTGCGCACCGCGCCATGCGCCGCGAGCGCGGCATCGGGCAGCGCGAACAGGTGCGCGAATTGTTCGGCCTCAAGGCCGCGAATTCGAAAACTCATGGTGTCCTCCTACTTGTTGTGGAGGACATGGGCTTTAGGGCGGCGCCAAACCACTCGATTTCGGCACCCGATTCCTGGCCCGCTGCGCCGCCGCGCTCACACCGTGCGGTAGCCGCCATCCGCCATGACGATGGTGCCGGTGACGAAGGCCGAGAGATCGGAGGCGAGGAAGATCGCCGGGCCCACGATGTCCTCGGGCGTGCCGGCGCGGCCGAGCGGCGTGTGGTCCATGAAGACCTTGACGTATTCCGGATGATTGGCGCGGGTGTTGGCGTTGAGCGGCGTCGCGATGAAGCCGGGGCCGATGGCGTTGACGCGCACGCCGTCCTTGCCGAGCTCGGCGGCGAGCGCCTTGGTGAAGCCGAGCACGCCGTGCTTGGAGACGGTGTAGGCGGCCGACGACGGCGTGCGGATGTGCACGAAGGACTGGATCGAGCCGAGGTTGACGATGCGCCCCTTGGCCGCGCGCAGCTGTTCGAGAAACGCCTGCGTCACGTTGAACGCGCCGGTGAGATTGATCGCCATAATGTCCTGCCAGTCCTTGGCGACGGCGTCCGGATCGGCGGTGATGGCGTTGCGGCGGGCGATGCCGGCATTGTTGACCAGGATCGAGATGGACCCGAGTTTGGCGGCGACCTCGTTCGCGACGGCGCGGCAGGCTTTGGCATCGGTGACGTCGAGCGTGAAGGCTTGCGCCTTGCCGCCTTCGCCATCGATCTCCGCGGCGGTCTTTTTCGCCGTCTCGGCGTCGATGTCGATCACGGCGAGGCTGGCGCCCTCGCGCGCAAAGCCAAGCGCGATGGCGCGGCCGATGCCGGAGCCCGCGCCGGTGACGGCGGCGATGTGGGAGATGAGGAGAGAAGGCATAGTCGTTTCCGCGTTCCAAGATTTTGCGGAAAGGATAGCAGGCGGATTGCCGGGTTGAGAACCACGCCCGCGGGCGCTGCGATCCCTGCCGCCCGCACGACGCCTCATCAGAGCGCCCTCTAGCGGACGAGACGATGGAGACTATAGTCCTATATAGGAATAAATGCCTAATTATATCGTTTACAGCACAACCACAAAATGCTGTATAGCGGGGGTCCGCTATGAGTGAACCCTCAAAGCCGACTGGCGCGCCCGATGAGATCGAAGTTACGGAGAATATGTTAAAAGCCGGGGTAGCGGCACTCGCATACTGCGAGCCACACGATTCGCGGCGATCTATTGCTGTTGCGGTGTATCGGGCAATGGAGACTTCGCGGCGCTATGGAGGCCCTCGATAACTACGGCTTTTCCTGCGGCCCTGGAGCCGTACAACAGCGTGTTAAAAAGCAAAATCCCCTCAATAAGGAAGGCTCCTTTTATATCTTCTCCAGCTTCTGGCTGCGGTATAAATCCTAGAGGGTGGAAAAGCCGTTTAGCAACGTTGGCTAAAATAGGATCAGAAAATACCATTGCGTGTTTTGAATGTGCGCAAGCATTTCGCATTTCTCTAATTATATTTAGCTGTTGATACGTTGCATCTTCGATAAATCCAAATACGCAAGCAATTTCCATACGAGCGGAGAATGTCCCGAGGGGGCCTTCAAAGCGGAATACATATTCGTATTCATCTTGTTCGGGGCGAAAACAAAAGTGTTGCATAATCTGGAATGAAAGGGCGTCGTCTAATAACGCAGCCATTAAAATTATAGATGCCCTGTGGCTTTCTCCCGCGAGTTCTCCTTGAAGATCCTGTTTCTCCGTTAGTTTCATTATGTCTTTGTAAGATTTGCGTAGAGTCTTGATTGAGCTTGGTGGGTCTTTAAACAGGGCGAGTCTTGGCGTATCTTTCGATGTTGTATCAGTCATGGTATCCTCCCCCGATGGACGCCAAACGCGACGAGAAATTTAGTAAAGCGGAAACGCAAAAGCGGTTTGAATCCGCGCTGCAAGGGGCGTTCAAAACTCCCCCAACCCCGATGAATAGCTTGCCGCGAAAGCGGGCCAAGCGGAAGGCCAAAAAGGCCAAACCGTGACCCAGTGGGAATACGAAGTTGTCTGCCAGGACAGCCTGGAAGCGTTCCAGAAAACTTTAAATTTTGGAGGTAGTGAGGGGTGGGAAGCTATTTCGGCTAATTACGTAATACGTGAGGCCGAGGAGTCGTTTGGACATCGCCGCCCAGTTTGGATTGCTGTTTTAAAACGTGAGGTTATTGCCGGATGAGCAAAACCGACATTCGCCAAATGACGTTTGAAAACTTTAATCGTTGGTTTGCCCGTAAAAGCGGACAAACGGTTCCAGAAAATCTCGCGCTTCTCCAAAAGCCGCGTCATTATCAGGAAAAGCCTTTTGCCAACTCTCCAAAAGCAAAAGCGAGTCGTCAAAAACGTCGTGCATCTCGGCAGGACTAACGACGCCTTTTTTGACGAGTAGTCCTGCTAAGTTGATTGTAATTGCGTGTCCAATGAGTGCCGAACTGGTAAAATCATTTAGCATTTACCCCTCCCGTTTATTTTTACGACGGTAACGCTTCCGGCGATGTTTTTTCAACAGTCGCCAGAACGAACGCTGATCCCAAATAGTATAGTCGTAATCAGTTAGATTGCCGGTACGTCAGCCGCTTGCCGGTCGAATTTTTGATAGCAAGGGCTGCACGTTCCCCATCCTCAATTCCGAGTTTGGAGCGGGTGTTATAACGGAAATCGTATTCGGCCAAGTACCGATGCAAATGCTTTTCGGCGCAATGTTGGTAAACACCAGTCATGCCACGCTTGAAAATTGAAAAATAACCTTCTGCGCTGTTCGTATGAACATCACCCCGAGCATATTCGTGCGCCGAGTGTTTAACCGTTTCATGCGCCGCAAAATGCTGATCCGCGCCAGTGTAAAGGCGGCTTTCATCCGTATGCAGGCGTGATTCTTTCAGTACGTTCTCATTCACAATTGTCATGACGTTTTCTTTATTGGCGACCGGAACATGGAAGGTGCGAACTTTGCCACCCCGCTCGACTAGCGCAACGATAGGACGCTTATCGCGAGGTCCGCGTGAGCCTGCCTTATAGGGACGACCTTTACGCTGCCTTGAAGGGCGCGGTTCTCCGGTTTTGCCATAATAAGTTTCGTCGGCTTCTACGATTTTGCCCTCGCCACCTAACGGGCCAAGGCCGCCTGTCCGCATACATTCACGCACCCGGTGAGCCATAAACCACGCCGAGCGATAGGTGATTTTCAGCGTGCGATGGAGCTGGTGCGCGCTAATGCCTTTCTTGCTTGATACCATCAGGTGAAACGCCAGCAGCCACTTGTGAAGCGCGATATGGCTGCGCTCCATCGGCGTGTTCATGGTCACAGTGAAGTTCTTGCGGCACTCAGGTTCGGCGCAGCGATAGGTGCCAGCCGGTTTAATCGCATAGGCGTGGCTGATTGAGCCACAGTGCGCGCAAACGGGGCCAGACGGCCATCGCAGGGCTTCCAGATAGGCCCGCGCCGCGTCATCGTTCCTGAAATACTCTTCCGAAAAAGTGTCCATGATCCTGCTCCAATCTTGAGCAAATACTAGATCATGTGCTTTGTGCTGTCAACGATATAATCGTGAATAAATGTCAAGGACTAAAC
>PMAF01000127.1 GCA_003152455.1 Hyphomicrobiales bacterium | reverse complement strand
TCTTAGTGCGTTGGTTCCGATAAGTCCTCTTATCGGAACCAAAAACAGCGCCTGCCGTTAGTTCAAATCGGCAAGGCGCTGTTGTAGCCGATCCGGCCCCACGTCCCAGCCTCTTCACTCCAGTTCGGCCTTGCATCCGCGCCCAGGTGCCCGCAGCTCTCGCAGCGCAGTCGCGGGCCAAACCACGGCACCGGCACGTTGTCGGCGTAGCGCTCCACGTCGATGACGCTGTGACGGCCGCAGCCGCGCCCCGAGCACCAGACACCGAGCGTGCGCACGCCATTCGCGAGCATGTTGCCGAGCGTCATGGGTGGAGTTGGCTGGCGCATTTTGGATGTTCGACACGACGCATAAAGTAGAAGTTCCGGGGCGGGTTTTTCACCGTTGGGATAGCCCGCGCACCGGTTTGCAGCAATTGTACCCCAACCGTGGTCGATCGCGCTTTGGAGCCCCGCCACGACGGGTACCAGGCACAATTTGGCGCATGGAACTCTTATTGCCGGTGGCGCGTTTAGTACGCAATCGGGGGACGGCGCTTGCGCGTCTGCTCGTGCAGTTCGGCAGTGAGGTGCGTCATGAAAAAGCTTTTACTTGCGAGCGTTGGCATTCTGGCGCTGAGCATGGCGTCGGCGTCGGCCGCCGACATGCCACGGCGAGAGGCTATGCCGACCAAGGCGCCGATCTATGTGCCGACCTATAACTGGACCGGCTTCTATGTCGGCATCAACGGCGGCGGTGGTTGGGGCCATTCCGATTTCGCGCCACCATTTGCGGCCAGTTCGTTCAACACTTCGGGTGGGCTGGTCGGCGGCACGCTCGGCTACAATTATCAGGTCGGCCAGGTAGTGTTGGGTCTTGAAGGCGACTTCGATTGGAGCAACATCGGTGGCAGTACGGCCTGCGGCGGCACCAGCTGCGCAATTCGCAACAATTGGTTGAGCACGGTGCGCGGACGCCTCGGCTACGCAGTCGACCGCTTCATGCCTTAGGTGACCGGCGGCGCCGCCTTCGGCGACATTAAAAACTCGGTGGCGGGCGTTGGCAACGCCAGCACCACCAATGCCGGCTGGTCACTGGGCGGCGGCGTCGAAGCGGCGATCGCGGGACCTTGGACAGCTAAGCTCGAATATCTCTATGTGGATCTCGGCCGCGGCGGATCGGTCCTGGGTTCGGACGCAAGCTTCCATACCAATATCGTGCGTGCCGGTCTCAATTACCGGTTCTGACCAGTCGGGTGAATATATGACAACTGCAAAGCCCCGGAGTCCGTTCCGGGGCTTTCGATTGCGGTCACCGCGCGCGTCAGCGCAACCCGTTGATTGAATTGACCTGACCGCGCTCTTCAGTCGCCGATCCGTTCCGGCCTTGCGGCCCGCCGGATGACCCGTGGGAGCACCGGTGGCCCGGCTTGGTATCCGGCCATCCGAAACCGGCCCGGGACTCCCCACGATCATCCAAGCGGCTTTGGTTGCTGGAAGCCTATTGCGGCACGGGCGTATTCAGCTTCGGCATAAACAACTCGACTGGTTTCCAAAAGAGGTGCATTGCCGCGCCGCTTTCGACCAGCCAACTTAGATGATCTAATGTTGGTTCATCGTTTTTTTGCGACGCGATGTGCTCCAAATATAATTCACGCGTCCTTAATTTAATCCGGCCGCACTTTCTTGTAGGCAGCGATTGCGCGCCCTGTCCAAGCTAGTTTCTACGGCACTTGCAATTGCGCCCGGAAGCTTACAACTGGCCGACGCATCGGGGACCTTATGATTTTCATCGCAGATGGTCTTCGTCATGAACCTATTCGAAATGCAATCGTCATGCTCCTTAAGTAAAATCTCTCTGTAAGCACTGCACTTTGCCGCCCACAAAACATCATAGTCAGCGGCAGCGCTGAGCAGGCATTTTTCATAGTGCAGCTTTATGCCGGCCTTCTCCGCCGATTGGCGTTGTTCCAAGGCCTGTTGTTCGGTGCGCGCTCTCTCGTGCTCAGCAAGAGTCCGCGCCTGCTCGGCGCGCCTTGCATCCTCGGACCGCGCTCTTTCCATCTTTTGCTCAAAATTTAGCTGAGCGTCTCTGCGTGGCAAATATATGACGTAATAATATCCAACGCTCAACGAAGCCAGCAAGACTGACCCAATGATGCTGAGCTTAAAAAGAGCGTCCAGCTTTCCGTCCAACATCTGCCCCCATGTGCTCGCGTCAGAATACCGCAGCGGATATCGTCACAAAACTAGACACCTACGGCTCATAAAACACAGTTGGATGGCTGCTCAAATCTCCTAGCGCTCTAACCTGAGCGCGGATTGGATTTTTGTAGTTGCTTCCTTTATCTCTCAATGAACTGCCATAGAGCTTTTCGGCGGCATCCTTTGCAGTCGCCGCTTCCACCTTCTGATGATCCTTGCCGTCCCACTTGCCGTTTGGCCACAATTGGACCTGAAAGATCGTCATTCTCTCCCTCGTTCCATAGCTCGGGTCGGCGCCAGTTCCGCAACATTGCTCGCGCGGTGGCAGCCTGACAACAGTAGCCACCAAACCCACCATCATCTTACCAAAGTTTGGCTGCCTTAGGGAGCAAGCACAACGCGTCGTCCATAAATAGTCCGCCGCAGCGCGACGGAACGAAGGAAACATCGTGACAGGCCTCAAGCAATTCATCACTCGCCAAGACCACGCGCGACGAAAATCGCGAACATCGCGTCGTCCCATGCGCGAGGACGTCGGCGAGGTCCGCGTCATGAGCTCACCCGGCCTCGACGCCGCGAGCGTCGCGCTGCCGGCGGGCATCGACCTTGAGGACCGCGCGGCCCGTATGAATGAATTTTGGGACAAGCTGGTCGAGTTTCAGCATCGCGACGTGCTCGTCGTCGCCTTGGCCGTGGGCGAGGAGCTTTAGCCGGGTCGGCCGTCCCGCGATGACCGCGTGATGTCCGCTGTGCATCCGATAGCGACCAAAGTTTGCGGCGCAACGAAATGACGCGAAGTGCCATTAGCGACCAAATTGCGTATCCGACCGACGGCTCTGCGGTTGCTGTAAGGTGGACGTGGTCCGGAAGCCCGTGACCTGGCGATCGGTGTTGGCCAGTTCGTGGTTCCAAACAGAACCTGCTGCAGCGTGATGCCGATCACGAGTTGCTGGCGGCGCGCAAGATCGACGTATATGCAACTAACAAAGCCAACCTGTTTGAAATGCTCACATATTGCCGTGCCCGCGCTTGATGACCTGGCGGATCACCGGTGCCGTGACCTTATCTGAGATCTGGATGTTCCACATTTCGCTTTCGCCCTGCGCGGCGAAGTCGGCGAACAGCTTTTGGATTACCGACACATCGCGTATCTCGTGGCCGCGCAGGCCGAAGCCGCGTGCGATGTTTTCGAGCGCGGGCCGGCCGAACACGGCCAAGCTATCGTCGAGGCCGTCGGCGCGCAGCTTGTGAAACTCCGAGCCGTATCCGCCGTCGTTCATCGCGCAGATCAGGATGCGAAATCCTTGACGCTTGAGCGTCTCGAGTTCCTGGATATGGAACAAGAGCCCACCGTCGCCTTCGAACAGCACGATCTTGCCCTCGCGGCCCTGCCAGCGCGCGGCCGCAACCCCAAGCGCATACGACAGGCCGTTGCCGACCGCGCCGAATTCACGGACCGTGGTGTAGCGCTCCGCCGGTCTGCCACGCATCTGGGTGTTGAAATAGGCCTGATGGCCGCCGCCAACGACGATGTCCCAATCCTTTGGAACGACCGCGTCGATGGCCCGGATCACCTCGCGTGGATCCAGCATCCCGGGCGCGATGTCGAATGGCATCGAGTCCGCTGGCTCGGTCGCGATGCGATGCGCGAGCTCTTTCGAGCGTATAGCCGCCGCCGTCGGTTTGCCAACGCCCAACTTCTTGTCGAGGCCGGCAAGGATTGCCTCGACGCCGACGAGCGCATCTGATCTGACGTAGATGTCGGCGGCCTTCTGCCCATCGCGCAAGCCGCGTGGGGCATCGTCCAACTGGATCTTGCAGGCCTTTGCGAAGTAGTGCCCGCCACCGACGTAGTAGGATAGGCTCGTACCGACCGCGAGCACTACGTCCGCGGACTCGTACATCTCTCTGCCCAACGACGTGAAGTAGCTGCCGGTGGTGCCGAGCCCGAACGGATGGTCGTGAAAAAGACCGCGCGCGGGCAGCGTGTTGGAGAGCAAGGCGCCGCAGCGATCGGCGAGCTTGATCACCGCATCTCGCGCGCCGGACCACAGCACGCCACGGCCACCGAGGATGATCGGCCGCTTTGCCGCGGCCAGCCGCTCGACGGCCTCGGCCACGACCTCGGGATCGGGCTGCATGCGCCCGACCTTGGGCTGGTACATCGCCGAGGTCTCGTAGGGCTGGTTGGCCATGTGTTCGACCTTCTGCAGGTCGTAGGGAATGCCCAGCACCACCGGGCGCCGCTCGTACTTGGCGATGTGGAAGGCCTCGCGCACGTAGTCCATCATGCGCGGCACGCTATGCGCGGCGACGTAATGCGCCCCGGTCGCCGTCACCAGGGACGCCTGGTCGATGTACTGGTTGTAGAACTTGGCGTTGATCGGCGACTCGCCGGCGAACACCACCATCGGCAGGCGGGCGCGAACCGCGGCCGGGAGCGCCGTCATCAACTGGGTCACGCCAGGGCCGCACGTGACCGAGGCAACGGCGATCTTGCCGGTTGCTACGTTGTAGGCTGTCGCCGCCGCTACGGTACAGTGCTCGTGCCTGACGTGGACGGTATGCACGCCCGGGAGTTTGGCAAAGGCGCTGGACCAGTGCATGTTACCGTCGCCCATCAGGACGAACTGCGTGTCGACTCCCTCGGCCAGGAACGCTTCTGCGAGGGCTTCGTAGAGTTTGGGCATGGGCGCGGTACTACTTGGATTATGAGGTGGTCTGGTACGCAACAAGCATGTCCGGCAACGCCCAGTCAATTGTTTGAGAAAGTGAAGTAGATCTCGTTACGGCCCCCGAGCCCATGACCGCTGTGGGTCATTCGCGGCCTAGCAATTCCGCGCCAATGCCGACCTTTGTCCGCTGTTGATCCGATAGCGACCGTTGTCGCTGCAATGCAGCGAACGCAGCGATGTGCCAATAGGCGTCATTCGTCCTTTCGGTCGACATGGCAGCCTCATGCTAGCCGTTCAGCAATCTGGCACGGCTCTGTCTTCGTAGACGAAAGCAACTAAATTGTAGTCAAATTAGAAATAATCCCGACGGTGTAAGGTTGAAATGGAGCGCACATGCAAATTGCATATTCTCTTGAACCTAATCTTTCGGTACAGGCATTTCGCGACATTCTGGTTGCATCAACTCTTGCGGAGCGTCGTCCGATAAATGATGCGGAACGGCTGGAGCGGATGTTGCGCCACGCTGATATTATTGTAACAGCTCGCGACGGCGAGCGGCTGGTCGGAGTCTCTCGCGCTATCACCGATTTCGCCTATTGCTGCTATCTTTCCGATCTAGCGGTAGATATTGCTTATCAGCATCAAGGCATTGGTAAACGGCTGATTGCGGAGACTCGCACAAAGGCGGGTGAACGCGCCACCTTGACGCTGGTGTCCGCTCCCGCCGCCGAAACTTACTATCCAAAAATCGGCATGAAACGCCATGAGAGTTGCTGGACAATTCCTCGAACCAGCTAGAATGCACAGGGATATCAAGTTCGATTGTCGTTGCGGCCGCTCTGGGTCAATCGCGACCGACCCATCGCCCACGAAAATCGACCAATGTCCGCTATTCCCCGAAAGCGACACGATTTCAGCTCCTGGGCGTGCAAGGCAGGCTCGTCCTCCTCTGTAACCGAGGAGTACGACCATGCAAGACAATGCCAATTCTGAGCTATCGGCACCCAAGCGGATACCGTGGAACAAAGGGAAATTGACAGACGCCAAGCCACCGTTACGGCAAAAACACGTTTGGGCGATCCGTACAAAGCTACAAATCGACCAACGACCCCGCGATCTGGCGATGTTCAATCTGGCCATCGACAGCAAATTGCGAGGCTGCGATGTCGTCGCTATCAAGGTCGAGGACGTTGCTCCGAATGGCTATGCTGTCGATCGGGCGACCGTGCGCCAGAAAAAGACCGGGCGTCCCGTCCGGTTTGAATTGACTGAACAGACCCGCCAGGCGGTGGACGACTACATCAGAACGGCCGGCAAGAAACCTGGCGGATTCCTGTTCACAGCCCGTCGCGGGCAGGAAGATCGTATGACGACGCGGCAGTATGCGCGGTTGCTAGCTGAGTGGATTGCCGGCATCGGGTTAGACCCACACCTGTTCTGCACCCATTCCCTGAGACGAACAAAGGCGACGCTGATCTACCGCCGGACTGGCAACCTGCGAGCCGTACAGCTATTGCTCGGCCACACCAAGATTGAGAGCACAGTTAGGTATCTCGGCATTGAGGTCGATGACGCCCTTTCCATCGCGGAACAGGTCGACCTCTGAATTATACCTAATCGCGTTACCCGCGACCCATCTGCGGCGTTGCGCAGGGTTTGTGACGTCCGTCCAGGTGTTTGATTTGACTCACGTTTACGACGCGGCCATCCCCGCACAAAGTCGGCAACATGAGTCAAGATTTCTGAGTTTTGGTATTAATGCTCGGGCGGAGTCAGTCGGGTTCGCCCGAGCGCACCCGAACGGCGGTTTTTGCACAACGACCGCTAAACGTATCTTTCTGTCCAGAATAATTCATTTCGTTGCTTGGCGCCCGCCAGTCAATCACTTCTTGAAACCGGCATCACGCCCACTGTTGCCACCACAAATTAATTTGGCTCGTAATCAGCTAAATTATTTCGATTGTGCGATCGCATAGCCGAACTCGTGCATCGGCTGATAATCGTCATTCTCATCCTTACCGCTGCCCGATTGCCACCAGGCCTGATGCGCCCAAAAACCCGCCACAAGCTGCCGGCGTGCCTCCATCTCCTGGGTCGGAATCACGCGACCAGCCTGATTGCGAAACAGCCACGCAAAGAAGATCCGCCTACCCATGAATAGGTAATTTCAACAGCGACGCGATCGACCAATCCGGCGCAAACTGAAGTCCTGCATAATACTGTGAGACAGCTATGCAACGGGGAGTTTCATTGCTTGTAGGTCTGGCTGCCGTCGCTTTCGGCTTGATCGTTGTCTATCAGATCGAATTCGTCGCTACGAACAGTTACGATGGCGACAGAGTCACGACGGCCGCGGTATTGTTCGCGACCTTTGCAGTTGTGTGTACCGAAAACCTAAACCCGAACGTAATGGTGATGAAGTCCGCCAAGGATGGGGTGCGATTTGATGCTTCCGATCCGGTGAACCGGGCGAGAGACCGGCGCATCTTTGTCCAAGGACCGATGCGTTCTAATGTCATTGTAATAACGAGCGTAGGTTTGCAGGATGCGGCGCAGATGCGCCTCGCCGAAGACGATAAGATGAGCTCCGCCGGCCACGCTGGCGCCAAGGCCAATGCTAAACTGACATTCGACCTGAACCACTAGGTTAGGCCTATCAAACTCAGTCATCGACTGAGGCTAATGTCCTGGATCTCGCACTGGTCTAACATAAGTTTGATCGGTGCATCGCCGGCCGCGCTATCTGAATCGATTAGAGCGGCGATATTTCCGCCACTGATATCGAGACCATTTATCCCGATAACAAAGCAACCGGCGAGGTTGCGGCCATTGCAGGCCGCTTGGTTCGATCCGCAGCCGGATATAATGACAAGCCAGCGCCGACCCCGCAAATAGGTATAGACTTGTTCCACCGTTACACCACGAATGACGGCGGTGCGCGGTCCGGCCGGCGGTTGCGGCGGTGGTGGCCCGACGTCGGCTAAAACAAGCCCCGACGCGAACACAAAAACATCAGACCAAAAAGGAATTGGCGCATTGGGAGTAAACTCCTTCAACTGGACAAACAGAAATTAGTCCGGCCAAGCGAAAAAGACTAGAGCCATGAGCGAATTCGAAGCGATGCTGCTTTCAGCTGCGATCGAAGGGCCGATCGCGTTCGGAGTCGTTTATATCATGCGGTGGCATTGTCGCGGACCGCTGCACGCTGCACTCGCGGTTATGCTCGCGACCGCTGTCACTCATCCTCAACTTTGGACAGCAGTGATATGGCTATTTCCTCGCATCGGCTACTGGCCGGCCCTCGGGATTGCAGAAGCAGTGGTCATGCTGGTCGAAGCCGCGATTATCGCCTGGGTCATCGGACTGCCTTCTGCGCGGGCGCTGATCGTCTCCGGTGTAACCAACGCCGCCTCTGCGACGGTTGGGATTGTCCTGTTCACCTGAGACAGTCGCGTCAAAGCATTAACGACGAGTGGCACTTCGATCCAGGCATGGACCGACGCGACGATACCATAGTGTGACCGCGCAGGGACGAAGCCGTTCACAAACCGGTAGAGGGTAATAAACGACACGCGTGTCACAAGAGCCAAAATGTTCCGCCATCAAGGCCATCCTACAAGACCTGTCGCTTCCAAAAACTGGATTCGTGCGTAACCGCAAACCACAACAGCTGCCGCCGCCGCCCGTGACCGAGAACATGAAATGCGAAGAGTTGCTCAAAGGCAATCGTCGGAACTACAAAAAGATCAATCGACGCGATCCCGTCAGCGTGATTGCGAGGTCGGCTTCCCATATGCTTCCCAAGGGCAATTACTGGGAAGCAGGTGAGTAACAAACAACGATTAAGCTGTTGAATTAATTGGCGCGCCGGAAGGGATTCGAACCCCTGACCCCCAGAGTCGAAGTCTGGGTTTCTTCCAGATGAAGATCAGCGTCATAAATCCCCGCCATGTACTAATTTCGGTATACTGAATATAATCCTATCCCCACCAACGGGAGATAGATCATGCCGATCCTCAAGAACCTCACGTTCACCAGCGTCCCCGCGCGTTCCCACGACCCCGTCGCCAACCGCCGCGCCAAGCTGGCCGAGCGCCTGGAGGAGCAGAAAAAGCTGCTGCAGAACCCGTCCTACGTCCGAACCATCCAGCGCTGGACCGGCAAGGGCGAGGAGCGCCGCCAGATCGAGAAGCAGCAGCGGATGCGGCCGTGGTGGCGCGCCGACGCCGCCGGCAACATCGTGATGTCCGTCTACTACGGCACCAAGCCCATCGAGTTCGAGCGGGGTAAAGCCGGCATCGCCGTCGCGTCGAAGGACAAGCTGGCGGCGCTCATCGACACGCTGATCGGCGCCGCCAAGGCCGGCGAGCTGGACGGCCTGATGGCGGCCTCGGGCAAGCCCGTGGGCGCATCCAAGGTCCGCAAGGCGGCCTGACCCTCGGCACCGGCACGGGCGGCCCCGGGGTGTCGCCCGTGCCCATTTTCCCACGGGACATAAACACGATGACCAGACGACGAGGCCGGCCCCCGGGCACGTCCGGGCGGGCCGCCGTCCTATCCGCCGCGCAGGTCCGGCACGTCTTCCGCGTCGCACGGTCGAGGGGCCGCCACGCGGCGCGCGCCGAGGCGACGCTGGCGCTGTCCGTCGGCCTGGGCCTGCGCGCCAAGGAGCTGGCCGGCCTGACGTGGGCCGACGTCTACGAGCCTGATGGGCGTGTCAGGTGACTCGTGCACCTGAAGGCGGCGTACACTAAGGGCGGTAAGACGCGCGACGTGTTCGTGTCGTCGCCCGCGCTGCGCCGCGTGCTGGAGAAGTACGGCGAGCGCGACTGGCTGGGCAGCGCGAGGGCGTCGCAGGCGGCGCTGTTCGCGAGCCAGAAGGGCGGGCCGATGACGGCCTATTCGATGGCCCGCTTCCTCAAGGCGCTCTACCGCGAGGCCGGCATCGCCGGCGCGTCCTCGCACAGCGGTAGGCGCACGCTGATCACGCGGCTGGCCGAGCGCGGCGTCGACCTGAAGGCGATCGCGCAGATCGCCGGACACACGTCGATCCGCACCACCGCGATGTACGTGGAGGCTAACCCGACACGGCTCGCGCGCATCCTGCAGGACGTGACGTTCTGAGGCCGGTATCGATTGGACGATCGCGATGACAGAATGCCGTAGGAAGACCGATCGTGACGACGACGACTCTCAGCGGGTCGAGGTCGTCCTGCCGCGCGCCCGCTCGGTCGTGTGGCTGGGTCTCAAGGTCTACCTGATCGTGGCCCTTGGCCTTCCTCTGCTTGCGATGACGGTGGCCTTTCTGTGTATCGCCATCATCACTGCGGTGCGGTGATCCGCACGGCAAGACATGTCCGTGCATCATTCGGCCTCATGTTTTGAAAGGTCGCTATTGGGGCAACAACGGACATTGCTGGATTTTGGCGCGAGTTG
>PMAF01000288.1 GCA_003152455.1 Hyphomicrobiales bacterium | reverse complement strand
TCTCGCCCAGTGTTGCAGCAGCCGTCGCGATAAAACCCCGTCATGGGTTTGATTGAGCAGGCCTCAAGCGGCTCGCCGAGTACGTTGCGGGGTGTACGCCGCCGACCAGGTCCATTACTTCCGTCGTCCCTCAGCATTGCCGTGTCCTTTAGCGTCACCCCTGCGGCTAAGTCTACCGGTACATTCGGCCCACCGTTAGATTCTTCGCAATGTTCCTGACCACCAGGACGTTGCGCTGGCTACGAGCTCCGGTCCAAGTGACCGGCATTTTGCATGGCTTCCCAATGCTCAAATGCGGCTTCGACCGCTAAAAAGTATTCGTGTTCACTGTACTTGGGGTGCTTCTTGACGGCAGCCCGACTTTTCGCAAGGTGGCCACGGCGGGCCGGGCCACCGGCATTTTCCGCAAGAACTTCCGTCAATGCATCCGTGAACTCGCGATAAAGTGTCGAAATGTCGGTGCTGCTACTCATGATCTGTCTCCAAATCGGAAAGCGGATTGAAGAGTTCGAGCATTTGCAGATCGTTCATGGTTACGGTCGGCAAATCAGATCTTCTCAATCAACGTCGCATCTTCGTCACTGGCCCGCGAGCTGTTCACGCGTTTCGAGACCGGCCATTTCTGCAACATATCTTCGCCAGCAGGCCTCATCAGCGCCGATGCCTCTTTCCCGTCGCCACGTTCCCATTGCTCGAAATCTCTTGCTTCGAGAATAACCGGCATTCGGTCGTGCACGTCAGCGACAAATTTATTGGGCTCAGTGATTACCATTGTGCACGACTTCAAATCTTCGCCGGTCGTCTTGTCTTTCCAATTTGACCACAGACCCGCAATCGTCATCACGTGTCCGTCTCGGCGCGTGAAATAATACGGCTGCTTCCCGCTCGGTGTATCCTGCCATTCATAGTAGCCCGAAGCAGGGATGAGGCAGCGCCGTTTCTTGAACGCATCGCGAAACATTGGCTTTTCAGCGACGGTCTCAGCGCGTGCATTGAACGTAGCCATTCTCATTTCTTTGAGGGGCTTGCTCCACCAGCTTGGAACTAAACCCCAGCGCATCGGAACGACACCGCGCTTGTCGAGTGCGGGGACTATCGTGTCAATTTCCGTCGTCGGACAGATGTTATAGCGAGGCTGCAAGTTCGATGTGGGTGGCCCCGACGTGAGCATGTAAAGCTCCCAGAGCTCTCGCCACGTATACATTCGTGTGAAACGACCGCACATATTGCCAATATAGGCAGCGTCCCTTGCCGCTCAACGCTCTCCTTACGGCGGGGGCGTTTTGCTCCATCGATCTACGGTTAGCTGTTTTGTTGCCTTGCAGCCGGGACACTCGAAACTCCACACGTCATAGGCTGCAAGGACGGCGTGGGGTTCGGCCCGGATCAGCCACATGTCCTGATTGCAAGTTGTGCAGGCAGGTCGCTCAAAGGCCTCTTCTGGCTTGGGCGTGGTTGGCCTCATCCGTGATGGCCGGAATTCTCGGCATTCAAAGTCATCGACCATGGACATAGCGGCGGCCTCCCATTTCCCCATTGACAGGGCGGACGGTATGTTCTCTATTTGTTCTCATGTCAATCGAAACGCTTGGAGAGGCCAATCAGCACGGCTGGCGGGTGCGGGTCCGCTGGGCCTGGGGTCCGCGGGACGGGATGAAGCGGGTCCGGGAATGCGTCCACGGGACGGAGCTGGACCTGCAGACATTGGTTTGGACGCGAGGGGCTGGGTTTCCCTTGGCGCGGCTGCAAGGCTGATTATTCGTATGCTTTCATCTTCCCAGCGGCAACAAATGGCCCCACCTGCTGCGGGGTACCAATAAACAGGTCGACATGGTCCCCCATGAGATCGGTCATGACTGGCGTCCCGCCGCGGTACGGAATTTCGTCGAGGGTAACCTTGGCTTCCTCCGCGAATAGCGTTGTGGCGAGATGTCCAGTGGAGCCGAACCCCGGGATCGCCGCCTTCAGCCGCTCCTTCTTCATCAGCGCGACCAGGTCCTTGAGCGAATTCGGTTTGAGTGTCTTTCGGCCCACCATTACCAACGGATTGCGATTGATGAACATGACCGGTGTGAGGTCTTTTTCCGTATCATACGGTAGTTTTTTGTAGAGCGTGGCATTCGCGGAAATCTGCAGATTGTGGACCAGAAGCGTATAGCCGTCCGGCGCCGCGTGAGCGACGCAATTGGTGCCAATGATCGTGCCACCACCAGTAATGTTCTCAACAATGAAATTCTGCTTCAGCTTTGTCGACAGTGTGGTTGCAGTTAGGCGGGCAAGCTGGTCGACCGGGCCGCCGGCCGGGTAGGGGACGATGATGGTGACTGTGCGGTTAGGATATGGCTGCGCCAGCGATGGCGCGGCGAAGGCAAAGAGGCCAAGAAGGCTTAAGACAACGGCAGCAATGCGCCTCATGATCAGATCCTTCCTAGTTTATGATTTTGGGATGAAGCTTACCCTTCCGGAATGACCGGCAACAAGAG
The DNA here is from genome assembly GCA_003152455.1 of Hyphomicrobiales bacterium. Taxonomy (GTDB): domain Bacteria; phylum Pseudomonadota; class Alphaproteobacteria; order Rhizobiales; family Xanthobacteraceae; genus Pseudolabrys. The sequence continues at coordinate 574 of PMAF01000288.1, read as the reverse complement.
GTAAGGCTGCTTGCCCGCGGCAAAATGCAGCGTGTTGCGGCCGCCGAAAATCTTTGCCGGACGGTCGTCGGGGTCGATATGCAGGAAGGGGCCGACGCCCTTCATCGGGTAGGGCGCGTTCGGCAGTGCCGCGTCGGCCGTCCACTTCGTAATCTTTGCCGCGCACGGTAAGCGCGAGTTGATAGCCGGGCGGCACCACGATGCAGGTCGGCCAGATTTCGATATCGAGCTCGACCGGCTCGCCGGGCTTGAGCGGCCATTTCTCGTCGTGCGTGTGCCAGGGCCGGTAGGGCTGCGACATTTTCGGGTCGAGCTTGCGCTGCCAGCGCGCTGTCGAGCCGCACAAATTGGAAGAACCGATAAAACCGCCGCCGCACTGAGTCGGTCTGTGCCACGCTTGCCACATACGCCGCCAGTCGCCACAGGCATATCGTTCCATGCTGCATAATCAACAGCGCCAGCCACGACAACGTCTCGCGTCTTGTGACCGACAGGTCGATGTGTTTTGCTACCGCCCTGGATAAGGCGTTTGAGAATATCGATTGCATGAGCGCGATCCTTCGCTGCCAGGCAA
>PMAF01000113.1 GCA_003152455.1 Hyphomicrobiales bacterium | reverse complement strand
TCGATTTCCTGATGAGCCTCTATTTTTTTCAATAAAATTCGGGGCGCACCTGCAAGCGCAGCACGTGTCGCATTCCAGACGCGCTCGTCGGCTGCGGTTGGCGAGAGGTGCCGACTTTCGCTGGTCAAGGACAATACCCGAGTGTTGGTCTCGACAGCAGCCGCGGCCTGCTCAAAATCGAGTAATATACGTGTTTCAAGGCCGCGCCCTGCAAAGGGCGCTGCAGCATCCAGCGCTCCCGTGAGATCATCGGCGACGATGGCAACGTCGAGCCTACGATGCGTCATATCGAAGCCCGATCGGCTTGGTGTTTTCGTTTTGGTCGGTTAAGAACTAGCGAGCCGCCGCGCGTAGGCAATCGTGGCATTCATATTTTCATGACGCGCGACGCCCTGCCAGGCAATGTCAAACGCGGTCCCATGATCGACCGATACGCGCAAGATCGGAAGGCCGAGGCTTACGTTAATGGTGGTATCGAACGCGATCAGCTTGGTCGGGATGTGACCCTGGTCATGATATTGCGCGACGACCAGGTCAAACTCACCCTGCAGCGCACGATAGAACACCGTATCGCCGGAAATCGGCCCTGTCACTGCGATGCCTTCGCTGCGTGCCGCTTCGATAGCCGGTTTTATCCGTTCGATTTCATCGGTGCCGAACAGCCCGTTCTCTCCGCTATGAGGGTTCAATCCGGCGACCGCGATGCGCGGCCGAGGAATGCCCAGGCGCTTGAGGTGGGCATTTCCGACTCGAATGGTTGCGAGCTCGCGTTCTATGGTCGCTCTTTGCACCGCACCGGCGAGCGACACATGGGTCGAAACGTGGATCGTCGATAATTTCTCAGACGCCAGCAGCATAAAGGAGGACTCTGCTCCCGTAAGGTGAGCAAGCAGTTCTGTATGGCCCTCGAACGGGTAGCCGGCGGCGTGCAGCGCTTCTTTGTTGATCGGGGCGGTGGCGATCACCGATATGTCGCCCGCGAGCGCAGCGGAAACAGCCCGCTCGATATAGGCGTAGCTGCAAGCCCCCGCCGCGGCGGTCATGATGCCATCGCGGACCGACTCCGAACCGGGTATGCGAATATCGACGACCGGAACGGCTCCCGCTCGCGACGTCGAATTCAGCTCGCCGAACGACAGTCTTGCGCGGGTCAGTTCGTTTGCCCGTTCCAGAATCGATTTGGTGCCGAACACAACAATTCCGGCGCGATCAGCAGGCGACAGATCAGCAAGCGCGCGGCACACGATCTCAGGGCCGACCCCAGCGGGGTCGCCCATCGTGATGCCGACACTTGACAGCCGTGTCATCGGACCTTGTCCCGTCAAATCGGCTTGAGTTTTGCTGCCCGTGCCACTTTGAGCCACTGGGCGGTTTCTGCAGCAATGTAGGCTGAGAATTGTTCTGGTGTGTCGGTCGCCGGGTCGGCGCCGAGTGCCTCGATATGCTTGCGGACATCCGGCATCGCCACGGCCTTGTGGATTTCCGCATTGAGCCTGTCGACGATTTCCTTCGGCGTTCCCGGGGGCGCGACGACGCCAACCCAAATACTTACGGCAAACTCGGGAAGTCCGCCGGATTCGGCAACGGTCGGAACATCTGGCAAAAGGGCTGATCGCTTTGCGCTCGATACCGCGATAGCTCGAAGCTTGCCAGATTTGATATACGGAAGCGCCACGGGAAGGGTCGGGAACATCATCGGCACTTGATTTGCAAGTACGGCCGTAATGGCCGGCGCGTCGCCTTTATACGGCACATGGACGAGATCAATACCCGCCATTACCTTCAGGAGTTCGACCGTGAGATGATTTGACGTTCCAATGCCTGCGGAAGCGTAGTTGATTGTGCCAGGCTTCTGCTTGGCGATAGCGATCAAATCCTTGACGCTGTGCACGGGGAAGTCGGGGTTCACCACCATAATGTTCGGCGCCGCTGCGACAAGCGCGACCGGAGCGAAATCCTTGGTGGGATCATAGGGTAGGCTCCCGTAGAGACAGGGCGCCATTGCGAGGTTGCTAACCGAACCGAGCAGCAGCGTATAGCCATCGGGTTTTGCCTTCGATACCCAATCAGCACCAATCGTGCCACCAGCGCCGGCGCGATTTTCCACCACGACTGCCTGCCCGAGGCTCTCGGACATCTTTTGTCCAACGATACGAGCAACAATGTCATTGATACCGCCAGGCGGGAAGCCAACAACAAGATGGATTGGCCGGCTTGGATAAGGCTGCGCGGCAGCGACCAATGGTGCGGCGGTCAGGCATGCCGCCGCCATTGCCAGTTTCGCAATATGCAACATGTAGCGCATGTTACGTCTCCTCCATTTTGCTGGCTCTTTGCCGATAGTTTTTTGTAGCGAAGAAAGTGTGTGGAATTAAGTGAGCGCAATCGATCGCTTTTCGATCTTGCTGTGGGCCTCCCCCGCCAAAATACTAACCGGCACCCCGTCGCGTTCGAGACAGGCTCGTACCGTTTCCACCGGCAGCCGATTCCAATCGCGGCCCGCGACCAAAGCTGCAAATGTCCCGGCGGCCTGCCCTTGCAGGCCGGTGGGCGCCATGTTGCGTGCAAATTTATCAACGTCATGCGTCATCGATGCGCAGCGTCCGGCGACCACAAGATTCTGAATTTCGTCGGTGATCATGCAACTCAGGGGAAATTCGAACCTCATCAGCTTGAGCGAAAGCTTGCGCGCCCATTCGTCACTGGCAGAACCTTCGTGGCCGTAGTCGGGCCCGTGAATTTCGGCGTTGCCGTAGTCCACCGATGTCATCACGGCAATCGAGTCGTCAAAACGCCGTCCGTTGGCGAGATCTCCATAGGTCAGAGTGTAGCGACCCCTGATGCGCCGGGTTTCACGAACGCCGAGATATGCCGACGTATCGATCAGAAAGCTGTGCTCAAATCCCGGCAACAGCGTGCGGCAGGTGCGTACGATATCGCGGAGCTGCTTGCGGCCTTCGATCTCGGCTCGGGTAATATCGGCGGCCTTGGTACCGTCGATGTTGTAGATGCGCGTGCTGTTGCAAATCAGGATGGCGCGGTCGATGTGCTCCTGTGCGTTTACTCCGCTGAAGCGCAGGTAGTGGATCGGCAATGAGGCACCCAGCAGCCCCATTTGCTTGGCCTTTTCTACGATCGAGAAAAAGCCGTCGATTCGAACCATTCCCTGTTCCAGGTCGACCACTCGACGGCCGTCGTCCTGCGAAAAGTCCTCGGGATGGTTGTCGATGTAGTCCTTGAATCGTCGAAGATCGATGTTGCCAAAGCGGCCCATCACCGTCGTCGGCCGCATCGCGCCGTCGTCCTCGCGCCCCTTAACGAAAGGAACTCCCGCTCGCGCGGCGACATCACCGTCGCCCGTGGTGTCGATGACGACCTTGGCTACAATCGCCTGACGTCCCGACTTATTGTCGATGATCACGCCCTCGATCTTATCATCGCGGACCAAAGGCTCCGAAACCCACGTGTACAATAAAAGGTCGGCGCCCGCTTCAAGCACGAGATCCAGCGCCGTCAATTTGTAGGCCTCGATATCCCACGGCACGACGTCGCCAAGGCCGGCGCCTTGTTCGCGTGCCAGGCGGGAAAAGAACTCGCGGGGAAAGCCAACAAGTTCGCTCGCCGGAATCACAATTAAGCCCATTGCCGAGCCGGTCGCGGTTCCGCCGAGAAAACCAGCCCGCTCGATGAGGAGCGTTTTCGCCCCATTTCGTGCCGCCGCGACGGCGGCTGCGATACCGGCGACGCCACCGCCGCAAACCAGAACGTCGACATGGGCTGCAATGGGAATTGTCTGCTCGCCCAGCCTAACTTGATCACTCGAAATGTCGAACAAGTGAGTCTCCACGAAGGCGAACGGCAGAGATGGTCGCGAGCGTTGCCCAAAAGAGGCGTTACGGTGTTGGCATTAGTTTTGCGCCGACCGTGATTTCATGTTCGGTCAACGGCGGACTGGCCGAAGCACGATGATCTGGGAAGCGGCGACGGTAAGATTCGATGTAAGTGTCTTTCGCGACGCGCATATGAGCCCGGCAAATGGCGATCAGCTTGTCCTCATCGCGATCTCGTAGCGCTTGGATCATCAGCCAATGTTCGTTTCGGGAACGCTCCAGATATTCTTGGCGTGTGATCGAAACCGATCTGATGCAGTGCGCCTTTTGCCCGAAATGCTCGATCGCCTCGACGAGTTTGGCATTGTCGCAAGCCGAGAAGAACGCATGATGGAATTCTATGTTGGTGCGAAAGGCTGCTCTTGGATCGCTATCGCTCGCCGCCTGATCGTGCCGCCGCTGGATTTGCGTGAGGCGGTCAACGATTTCCGGCGTCACGCGTCGCAGCACTTCGCTTGCGGCCGCCGTCTCCAATATCTCGCGAACCGCGTAGATGTCCTCGACTTCCGAGGGCGTGAGAGCCCGCACCATCGCTCCCCGGTTCGGGAGCCGTTCCACTAGTCCTAAGCCTTCGAGTCGGGCGAGTGCCTCGCGCACGGCATAGCGCTTGGCCCGAAAGCGCTCGATCAAAGAGTCTTCAACCAAGCGCTCACGCGGATACAGGAATCCAAGAACGATATCTTCTTCAAGTTGCTCGACGATCGAATGCACGGCGCGTTGCGCCGATCGCCCGTGGTGGCCGTTGGTTGGCGATTGAGGTTGTTGGCGAGATGCGGCTGTACCCATAGAGGGCGTGTGTCGCAGGAAGGGATGCTTTGTCAATAGAATTATCGATAAGTCGTGCGGCGCCACCCACATCGAATGCTGCAGTGCAAAATTATCATATTGCAGTGGGCAAAAAATGAGCTATGTAGGGATGGAGGTCGAGACGCTAAACAGTAAAATTCATGAACAAAAGCAATAATCAAGCGTGGAATACCAAGTACGGTCCCCGCCGTGTCCGCCATGAAGAGCCGACGCTTGATGAGGCGATTGCCGCCGCCAAGGACCTGTCTGACGAACTTAACCAGCAGGCTGAAATCGCGGCCTCGCTGATCGGGCTGCCGCCCGATCAGGTTCGCACCGAGTTACTCAAGATAGCCCTGCCGGGCAAGAACGTCATCAAGTCGTTCGCGTTTGTGGGTTCGGCCTCTGCGCCGCGCATCATCGTGGTTGAGCGCAGACAGCCGCGGCGCCAACGAGCGGGATGAACTCGCGGCGAAACGTTGGATTCGCAGAATGGCAGATTACGGAATATTCCCGCAACAACGTCCGCTTTGCTGATCGGATCGACGTTGCTGATAGGCTTTAAGACGAATCGCCGTTCGCGCGCCCAAACGCCGACAGGTTCAAAATGAAGACAAATGGCCGATGCCGGCGCGGCCGTGCATGCGTTCAACCTGACTTGAGGCCGGCTTCGCGGACCACCTTGCCCCATTTGTCGGTTTCGGCCGCGATGAACTTGCCGAAGTCGACCGGCGTGCCAGGGGCCGGTTGACCGCCAAGCTCGACGAGCCGCGCTTTTAATTTGGCATCGGCAAGCACCGCATTGATTTCGCGATTGAGCCTGTCGACGATTTCGGCCGGTGTCTTGCTCGGCGCGCAGACACCCTGCCAACCGCCCGCTTCGAAGCCGGGTACTGATTCGCCGATCGTCGGGACCCCAGGCAGCAATTCATGAGGTGTCGGCGTGGCGACCGCCAGCGGCCGGAGCTGTCCGGCCTTGATGTATGACAGCGAGGAAACGACGATGTCGAACATGACCTGGACCCGGCCGGCCATGAGATCGGGGATGGCTTGCGCAGCGCCGCGATAGTGCACCGGCACCATGTCGATCCCGGTCATCATCTTGAAATACTCACCGCACAAATGCTGGAGACTGCCGGCACCGACGGTTGCAAAATTGATCTTGCCCGGATTGGCTTTTGCGAAGCTGATGAATTCGGCAACGGTCTTGATCGGAAGATCGAGGTTGACTTCCATCACGACCGGCGTGCGCACCACGCTCGCGACCGGCGCAAGATCTTTCTGCGCATTGAAACTTAGCTTGCCGGCATAGAGCGTCTCATTGATAGCGATCGCTGTCGACGCATAGAGCAGCGTGTAACCGCCCGCCGGCGCCCGCACGACGAACTCCGTGGCGATATTGCCGCCGGCGCCCGCGTGGTTGTCGATGATGAAGGGTTGGCCGAGCCGCTCCGCCAGCCATTGGCCCAAAAGGCGCGCGTTGATGTCGGACGCTGAGCCGGCGGCGAAGCCGGCGACGAGATGCACCGGCCGTGCCGGATAAGTCTCGGCAAATGCCCTACGCGACGCCGCAGGAAGCGCGGCAGCGCCAGCGGCAAATTGGAGAAATCGGCGACGAGGGATGTTCATCGCATTTCCATTGGCTGTTCCCCGGGAACGCTAACTTGTTTTCAAGAGCGTGTACAATGGAGCGATGGCGTTGGATGGCGTTCAGAGCGTCATCGCGCCGCCACCGTCTACATACCAGGCTGTGCCGACCACATAGCTTGCCCGTTCCGAAACCATGAAGGCGACCACGGCACTCACCTCGTCCGAGCGACCCATGCGGCGGACCGCTACTTTCGAAATGCGTTGCTGGCGGACCTCGGCCTCGGGCTGACCGGTCATCTGCGCCCATTCCTGCATCGTCTCAGCCTGACGCTCGGTATCAATAATGTACGGCACGACCGCATTGATCAGGATGTTGTCCTTGGCCAACTCGGTTGCGAGGGCCTTGGTCAAGTTGAGCATGGCCGAATTGTTGAGCGCGGCCGGCACAACCGTGAAATGCGGCTGCCGGCCGGCGAGGCCGGACACGTTGATGATGCGGCCCCATTTATGCTTGCGCATGTGCGGCACCACATGGCGAATGCAACGGGCCGCCGCATTGAATTTCTGGTCCAGGAGGCTCGTCAGATGGGCATCGTCCATTTTAAAGAAATCTTGCGGAATTACCGTCGCCGCCGCGTTGATCAAGATGTCGATGCGGCCGAACCTGGCTATGACCTGCTCGGTCATCGCACCGATAGCGGCATCGTCATTGACATCGGTGGGAATGCCGATGACACGGCCAGGGTAAGTCTTTTCGAATTCCCGCACTGCGGCTGCGTTGCTGTCGGGGCTCTTGCTGACGAGGACGGCGATGGCGCCCTCGTTGAGCAGTTCCTTGGCGCAGGCCTTGCCGATGCCGCGGCTCCCCCCAGTGATGACAGCAACTTTATCCTTGAGTCCGAGATCCATCGCGCTTCTCCTTACAAGACAGGCGCCAGCCCGCTGCAGTCGAATTGTGTTTTGGTTACGTAACGATTTTCAACAGCATCACTCTAAAACAGAAATTGATCCGGTGATCCAGCACATCTGCTTAGGTGAGTGCTAGGCTCTCTGATGGGCCTGCCCGGGGTCATCGAACGACTGAAGCGCCCCGCTCGTTTGACTATTCCAGTATTTGCGGTCGAGAGAGCAGTTCACATCATGCCAGATGCATGGGTATCCTTGCGCTTGCGGCCGGCCCGGCGAGGGAGCCTTTCCACCCGTTTGCCAATCTCCCGCTGCGCTAAACGCAGCTCGTAAAGCATTTGAAGATTGAGTCAAAAGTCTGGGCTGGTCCCGAACCAATGGCCAAGCCGCAATGCTGTGTCGGCGGTAACGCTGCGCTGAGCATTGATAATGCCCGTGACCCGGTTAACCGGCACATCGATTTGTCGCGCCAGTTCGGCGGCCGACATGTTGAGTTCCTTAAGCTCGTCGGCAAGATGTTCACCGGGATGAATCGCGGTCGGGCCATTTGTGTTTTCTCAGTGATAATCAACAACTTCAACATTTGTTGGACCAGGGGACCCTTTTGGCCCTTCGAAGCAAATCCGCCATTGATCATTGATACGGATGTTAAACTGACTCTTGCGGGCGCCATGGAGCGAGGTCTCATAGGTCCAGCCCAAGAGGATCCTACGCAACGGACTGCAGCCCCTTCTTGGCGACAAGCGTGAGCAGTTTGAGCGAGGCGCCGCGCGGGTGTTTCTCACCGCGCTCCCACTGGCTGACGAGCCCAGTTGTGACGTTGAGGTAGCGAGCAAACACAGCGTGGCTTGCCTTCTCGCGCATACGGATCTGCCGGATCTGCTTGGCCGTCAATTCCTTGACCGGCGTCAGGCACATTTCGTCGAACGCCTTCATCGTCCGCTTATCCATGACGCCCGCCTCGGTGAGACCGAGCGCAGTCTCGTGCACGGCCGCCAGCGCGTCGCTGCGATACTTCTTACCCATGGTATTCGATCTCCATGATCGTTCCATTCTTCACGGCCGCCGCTAACGCGTTATCGTCGAGCATGAGCATTTCGTCGGCCAATTTCCGGAATGCCTTTAATTCGTCCCGCCGAATGTTGTCCTGGTCGCTCTTGGCGAAGCCGTAGACGAAGAACGCCTTCGAGCCCCGACGGAAAAGCAAGATGCTCCGAAATCCACCAGACTTCCCCTGACCCGCCCGAGCCAGGCGCTGCTTGATCACACCGCCGCCAAGGTCGGCATCGATCAACCCGCGTTCGGCGCGCCGAACGGCTTGCAAGCTTTTACACCGGATCGCTCGGCCAATCTTGTAGCTGCACTGTGCGGCGCAAGCGGAGCGTTGGCGGCGGGTCTGCTTGCTGAGCTCTTCATCCGAGCACGGAGGTGGCGTGCCGGCTAGGCTAGGCGTTGTGCAGAAAACATGGCTCAAGCGGCTGGGCGAACGGTTCGTGTCGGAATGTAATGTGCAGCCAAAAGATGTTTATCGCGGGCGAGCGCGCGGCATGCAATCGCAACCACGGGCGGCACCTCGTCCTTCTTGAGATAACCCATGATAGTCCGTCGACTGAGACTTAGGAGATTGGCCGCTTCCGAGAGAGAAAGCCCAAGTGACTTGCGCCACTTAGCAAAATCTGCGCCCGTCATGGGTTGTTGCTCTTCTGCAATCCGCCGCAACGTTGTGGCCGAGACGTCCAAGGGGCCCCATTTTGTAGAGACGGGCCAAGCAATGCCGAGCCCATCTTCTATGATCGCCGCTTTGGCGAACCTCTCGGTATCACCAATCAGCGGCGCAAAATGTCTGCTACGGGCAAACAGTCCGGTTAAATCAAGTTCGTACTCGCGCCGATCTTTAGCGAAGCGAACCCGCAGAGTGCGACCCCCGCTCGCGCGTAGTTTTATCACCTTTGCCACCTCTTCGGTCATTTCGCTCACCTCTGAAAATCGTTCCATTGTTCAACAAGTGAGACTCGATGTTCTTCAATCCATTGCCGAGCTAACTTTAGAACACGTCTAGGGGCATCGCCGGCTAGAATTTCACCGTTCGAGATGCGGATTTTTGCAGCGAAATCGGCGCCTTTAAGGTGAACATGAGGTGGGTTCTCATCTTGGAAGAACATCAACAGTTTGAACCCGCCGAGGCGTGCGATTTCCGGCATCAGCCCTCCACAGATTGGAATAATATAGGGCAAAATTTGCCCCATATCAAGGACAGCCATCCGGCACCACAAGTCGATCCCCGATGGCGCTGCCAGTATCATTGTCGAGAAAGCGGATCCCGGCCTGTTCGAAGGCCGACGACGAGGGTCAACTATTTGGGCTGCTTTGCCCGCTGGCGTTTGCGGAGGCGGACCCCGGGGCCGCCGCCGTTCTCGCCGATAAACTCAACGCCGGGGAGCTCAAATGCCGCGCGACAATCAAGGTGAGACAGCGTATTGCCTCACACGGTAATGCTCCCGGCGCGCCCGTCATTGCCTCACTAGAATGCTTCCGTTGCATCATGGCCCCGCTCCCGTTGCCGCATCACCCTGCGTCATCTCGCTGGCCGCGGTCGCCCCGAACACCATCCTGTGCGCCACCTCCCGCCGCCACCCTTTCAAGCGACGCTGCAGCGTTCGCATCCTGATTGTCGCGCTATAGCTCAAATGCCCATCACAGCACAGCGATCGCCTAAGGCTAGACGCGAAGTCGGAATCCTATCGTTTTTTCTTGGGTGCTTTCGTAGCTTGGCCGCGGATTGCTTTCGCGGCCGGTTTGGACGCTGCGGCGGCCTCTGCGGAGCGCACGGCAGCGGCCTTGGTAAGGCGGACGCCAGGCTTATCGCCATTGGTGAACTCGACACCGGCTGCCTCGAGAGCCCGCTGTAGCGCATCGATTGTTCGCTCCTTTAATTCGTCTCCTCGCTCAAACCTGGCGACTGTGTCGACCGACACCTTGGCCGCTGCAGCGAGCTCTCGAACGCCCAAACCCAGCGCCGCACGGGCCATGCGACATTGTACGGGCAAAAAAATCATATCAGTGTTCCGATTTCAGTTGCATATTATGATTTAATAGTTTATCGTCTTTTTGTACCGATTTCAGTACAAAACAGCGATCTTCATAGATGCATACCTGACTTGGGAGAAAACGATGAACGTGCACAACAAAATAGTAGCTGATTCAGCGAATAGGCGCAGCTTTATAGGCGGCTCCGACGCCCGCATCGTTATGGGGGACGACGAGGCCGCACTGCTCCGCCTCTGGCGGGAAAAGCGCGGCGAGGCTGAGCCCGAAGACCTCTCCGGCAACCTCATAGTCCAGC
>PMAF01000308.1 GCA_003152455.1 Hyphomicrobiales bacterium | reverse complement strand
CTACACCAACAAGGGCTTCATCTTCGGCGACTGGATTGGACGTGAGGACAAGGGCGGCCAGGGCTGGATTACATATCACCTGAGCGGCAATGAATGGCTCCAGGTGGGCATACGCAATCAAAAAGCCGCCAAGGACTTCATCCCAGGCGGAACAACCCTGAACGACATCAACTTCCAGGTGGTGAAGCGCATCGGCAAGGACTTCGAGATCAACGGTAACTTCACCTACGAACGGTGGAAGGCACCCATTTACCTTCCCGGCCAGCAGACCGTGACCACCACCACCATCCAGCTCACCTGGTTCCCGGAGAGGAAGATCGGCTTTTAGTACTACGGTGTCATAAACGTCGAGCAATAGACCAGCATCTCTTCGTGTATGATGACAGCGCTGTTATCCCATTCGGAGGATTGAGGTTGTAAGCGATGTCATTGAAAGAACCATTCTGGCCATCGAGGCTGAGATCGAGGAATGATAGGGCTGATCTCGAAGCTGCGGAAGATGAGCGGGAAGCGGCCGGCCGCGGTGGATCAAGCCAATGATGCTGTGCGTCCGAAGTGGAGCGCGGCACGCCGGAAGAGATTCAATGCCACCTGGGCCAAGAAGAAAGCAGCCACATCAAAAGGGGCCTGAGAACCAGGCCCCTTTTGCTATCTCGGTTGTCGGCTAGGCGGCCGTGTTGGGTAAACGGAATTTATGGGCGCGTCCTCTCGGACTGTCGTGTTAAGCCAACATTCGAACAGACTTTTCTCGGCTCCATTGTCTCGTCTTTGCGGCAGCAATAAACTCATCCTCATCGTTGGCATTTATCACGCCGGCATCGTGTCCGATATTTGCTGTGCTCAAAAGCGCCTGCGCACCCTTGTCGGCGGCAATTGCCTTGAGATGACCGAACGCATCGCGCACAAAGTCAACAGCAGAGCTTTCTAACGACAGTGCTTTGGCGCCCTCGTCGGAGAGAACTATTGCGACTGCGTCGAATAACACAGAAGGCGTACCCGCCAGCTGTCCATCCGCCGCGAGCATCAATCCCCCAGCAAGTTTTGTACCGCCGACTCTAGGCGCCACGACCTTAACCGTAGCGCCGGCTTCGGTCGCAGCCTTCTTAATCTTCTTGATAACAACGCCGTCCGAACCGTCCGCAATGAGGATGCCGACAGCGCGCCCCTTGAGCGTATCTTTCATCTTGCCGATGATCTGCAACGCGGGCGAAGGCTTCATCTTCTGAACGGGCGCCGCGGCTTTCGGCGCGTTTGGCATTTCCTCCATCCCCAGACCGGCAGCAACCCGCTGGGCGAGGTCTTCTTCGATATGTCGCAGATGGCCGACCATCGCTTCGCGCACATGTTTGTGTTCGACTTTCGAAAGCTCAAACACTAGTGCCGAGGCAATATGGGCCTGCTCATGAACCGTTTGGCTGAGATAGAACTGCCGCGCTTGGCTGTAGTGGTCGGCGAAGCTCTCGGGACGGACACGGCCTTTTTCGCCGGTTTCGGTGATCGCAGCGCTATGAAAGCCGTTGGCCGGAGTTTCGCGTGGCGAGTTCTTAGATAACGAGTTCGGCTCATACGCAACACGGCCCTCCGGTTGCTCCATCATCATGTGCCCATCACGCTGCTGGTTGGCGAACGGACACTTGGGGGCGTTGATCGGGATCTGGTGGAAATTGGGCGATCCTAGGCGGGAGAGCTGCGTGTCGTGATAGGAGAACAATCGTCCCTGCAATAGCGGATCATTTGAGAAATCAATCCCAGGCACGACATGGGAAGGACAATAAGCAACCTGTTCGGTTTCAGCGAAGAAATTGTTCGGCCAGCGATCGAGTACCATGCGGCCAATCACTTTCAAGGGTACCAGTTCTTCAGGAATAAGCTTAGTAGCGTCCAAATGATCGAAGGGAAATTTGTCTGCTTCTTTCTGCTTGAATAATTGAACTGCAAATTCCCACTCGGGAAAATCTCCAGCGGCGATGGCGTCGAACATATCGCGACGATGGAAGTCCTGATCAGCGCCGGCAATCTTCACGGTTTCATCCCAGATCGTGGACTGCAAGCCGAGCGTGGGACGCCAGTGGAATTTGACGAAAATTGATTCGCCGGCATCGTTGATCAGCCGGAAACTATGTATGCCAAAACCCTCGATCATCCGTAACGAGCGTGGCAACGTACGATCCGACATGATCCACATCACCATATGCATGGATTCAGGGGTAAGCGAAATGAAATCCCAGAACGTGTCGTGCCCGGTTGCCGATTGCGGAAAACCACGATCCGGCTCCATTTTTACGGCATGGATCAAGTCGGGAAATTTGATGGCGTCCTGAATGAAGAACACTGGGATGTTGTTGCCAACGAGGTCCCAGTTTCCCTCCTTTGTATAGAATTTCACGGCGAAGCCGCGCACGTCGCGTGGCGTGTCCACCGATCCGGCGCCGCCCGCTACTGTCGAAATGCGGGTGAACAACGGCGTCTTTTCGCCCGCGCGCTGGAACAGGTCGGCCTTAGTGATATCGGCGAGCGATTTGTAGTTCTCGAAATAGCCATGCGCGGCCGAGCCGC
>PMAF01000101.1:7320-7449 GCA_003152455.1 Hyphomicrobiales bacterium | reverse complement strand
TTTGACACTTAACGGACAATCCGACTGCCGCAATAAATGTCCGCTTTCGGGGTAAGAGCGGACATTGCGTTTGGCGAATGCCGCGCAATGCCACCACTCACTTTGATGTGGCCCGGTAGTGCCATAAAC
>PMAF01000101.1:0-7270 GCA_003152455.1 Hyphomicrobiales bacterium | reverse complement strand
ATCGTCTCGGGCGCGCCAGTTATGTGATCATGCCGACAAGGGTATGGCGGGTACGCGGAAATCTCTAGGCTTTCTGCACGTTTCGGAGTTTTGAGTAGCCACAGGTGGGACGGTCAATATCCCATGCGGCCGTACATTCGCGCCGCGATCGCGGTGAGCCCCGTGGTTACGCCGAATAGGACGCCGAAATCGAGCAAAAATCCGTAATCCGACGTTCCATGCGTCAGCATCAACGCTCTGAGAATATCGACCTCATAAGTGAGCGGATTGAAGTGCGAGACGGCCCTCAACCAATCCGGCATCAGCGACAACGGATAGATCGCATTGCTGGCGAAGAAGATCGGCATGGTGAGGACTTGACCGATCCCCATGAAGCGCTCGCGCGTCTTGACGATGCAGGCGATGATCAGCGACAGCGTGGAGAAAAGCGCCGAACCGAGCACGATGGCGGCGGCGACGCCGAGAATATTGAGGGGGTGAAGATCGATGCTGACGCCGAGTAGGAGCGCAAGCACATAGACGATCAGCGCTTGCGACAAGGCCCGGACCCCGGCCGAAAGCGCCTTGCCGAGCACCAGCGCCGAACGCGGCGCGGGACTGACGAGATAACGCTGCAGAACTCCGAGATCGCGCTCCCAAATCGCGGATATTCCATAGAAGATCGCGACGAACAACGCGCTCTGCGCCAGAATTCCGGCGGCGAGGAAATCGAGATAGGGAATGTTACCCGGCGCCACGCCGCGGACGCGGGCCATGACCTCGCCGAACAGCATCAACCACAACACCGGCTGCACTGCGCGAGTCAGCAACTCGAGCGGATCGTGATAGAGCTTCTGCACTTCGGCCGCGGCCACCGCCATGGTCTGGGTTGCATAGTCGCCGAGCGTCTGGCCGATGGATCGGTCAGCCATGCTCACTGGCAGCCCGACGGTCTCGCCTGACTTCGCCATAATTTCCCTTGGTTTCGGTTTAGCTTGTTGCAGTGACGAGCCCGATGAAGACGTCATCGAGCGTGGCATCGGGGCCGACGCGCGCTTTCAATTCGGTGGGCGTGCCGACGGCGACAATCCGGCCGCGGTTGATGAGCGCAATGCGGTCGCAGAATTTGTCGACTTCGTCCATATGATGCGACGTCACGACCATCGTGCGATGGAACCTGTCCCTGAGATCGAGTACACGCGCCCAGACCACCTCGCGCGCGCTGGGGTCGAGCCCGACAGTGGGCTCGTCAAGAAACAGCACGGCTGGACGATGCAGCAGGCACTGCGCGATTTCGAGCCGTCGGATCATGCCGCCGGAATAGTGCCCGGCGAGATGATAGGCAACCTCCGAAAGCCCCATGCGTGCAAGCGCCCGCGTGATACGTTCTGTCCGCTCCGCTCGGGGAACGCCGTAAAGGCGGGCGGACAGCAGCATGTTTTCGTAGCCGGTGAGCGAGCCGTCGGCGGACAAAAGTTGCGGGATATAGCCGATTTGGCGGCGCACGTCGGCGGGCTGGCTGACGATATCGTAGCCGGCGATCGCGGCCGATCCTGACGTCGGCGGCAGCAACGTCGTCAGCATTTTGATCAGCGTGCTCTTGCCTGCACCATTCGGGCCAATCAGGCCAAAAATTTCGCCCCGATAGATAGTCAGCGTGACGCCGTCGACGGCGGTCAGATCGCCGAATGTCCGGGTGAGCGCATTCGTCTGGACCGTCGCAACATTTTGAACGGGAGCGTTCGCGGTGTCGTCGAGCATGAGCTTAAATCCTCACGCGCCCTTGTGAAGAATATACCAGAACGCGAGGCGTTGTCGGCGACCGATCGCTTACACGTCGATCCAATGTATATCCGGCTCTTTTCTAGGAACTGCCGGTGGCGCGGCTTTCGGATACCCGACGATGATAGGAGCGACAGGCATATAATTTGCCGGGAGTTTCAGCGCCGCTTTTCCTTCCGGCGTTACAAGCCAAGTCTGGGCAAACCCGATCCAGCACGTTCCCAAGCCCGCGGCACGGGCCGCCAGCATCAAATTTTCCGCCGCTAAAGCACAGTTCTCAACTGCCCACGGGCTCTCCACCACGGACGAAATGACGATGAGCGCAGGCGCACGATAGAAAATATCGAATTTCGGATCGCTCAGAATGTCTTGGAAATGATGTGACAGCGCCGCCGGTGAGGTTCTGAGCATATGTTCTTTTGCTTCGCCCGATATTCGAGCAAGCAATGCCTTGTCTCGCACCACGCAGAAGGACCACGGTTGTTGATTAACCGCGCTCGGCGCCTGAACCGCTGCGTCGATCAACTGACGAAGTATCTCTTCATCAACCGGCTCAGCGGTGAATTCTCGCACTGCGCGCCGTGTATAGATTGCTTCCTTGAGATCCATGTCCGACCCTTCCCGTTCGCAATTCCCCAAATTTTACTTCCGGGTTGCATCTTAAAGCGCAACCCAGATGTCTACGACATGCGTCAGTCGGACCAGCTTAAGCAGCCTTGACTTCATCTTCGCGGGCTTTTGTGCCTCAGGTTTCTTGGAAAGCGTCACCGTGAGCACGCCCTTCTCATTCAGTCGCACACTTGGACTCGACGCAGGCGCCAACTGTATCGTGTCATCACGCGCTGACGAACCAGATAGCAGCCGCCATCGTCATAGTAGTAGTAGTAGCCGCCATAGCCGTAGGGATAACCGTATTCGGCGTAGTAGGCACCAAATCCGCCTCCGCGAAATCCACCACCACGGAAGCCACCCCCTCCATGGAAGCCGCCACCTCCGTGGCCACCTCGGTAACCGCCGGCAGCGGACGCTACGGATGGCGAAACCAAGCCAACTGCCGCCACGGCGAAAAGGGCGATGATCGTTTTATAAAACATATGTTTCCCCCTCCTTGGAAAGAAAGCTTCCCCAAATATCGCAACGCTTTCAGAGCAGGATTGTTCCAATGATCAAAGAGCAACCGTCGCAAGAAGAAACCCGCTCAAGAGCAACGTGTGGCTGGTCCCCGATCCGTACCGCACCTACGATGATGCCGATGGTGATGCAGCGGTTTTGATTGCCTAAGTTTTTCCACAGCGCCAGCAGGCGCCGAGGCCGGCCCTAGTGATAGTTTCCGGTCGAGCGGCCCCCTTTTTCGAATGATTGATTTGTCTCACTGCGCCAATAATTCCTTCCACTAATAAGGCAATATTCGCCAATGATTTAGTGAATCCCGATGAAAACCATCATGCGATTGGTGCTTGCGGTTGCCGCCGTGGCGGCGGACTTGTGCTTCGATGTCCGGCCAGCCAAGCCTACGGGGACGCACCTTGGTGCGCGGTGGTGTCGGTCGGTCAGGGCGACGTGGTATGGGACTGCCAATATCGCTCGGTCGAGGATTGCAGGCCGAATGTGATCGCCGGCAATCGCGGCTTTTGCAACATGAACCCGGCCTGGCAAGGCTGGTATGCGCCCAAGACGGTTACGCCTCGGAAACATCGGACACGGCACGTGATTAAGCCCTAATCAGCAGAACGTTTAGTACATGCAAAATCCAACTCCCATGACCATCGCTAACATGCGTGCCAACGGCGTGCGCACGCTCGCCGCATCCTCAAGTCCGAGACTTACAATTTTCATCGTCTCGACCTCACTCGCCAAGCCGGTTTCATCGTGACGATATACGATGAGGACGGGCTGAGATTGGCCGCAACGATGCCGTTCTCAACGCCTGCCGAGGCCTTCGCAGAAGCGCGGAAGATAGTGGACAACAAGGTTGAGGGACAGAGGAAATGATTCACCTGACTGGCCTCGCTCGCGGCGAATGACGCTAAGTGCCAGCAACAGAAGTCGGTGCGCGGCCGAAAGGGCGCAGGAAAAATCGTCTTGCCTCCTGCGTCCTATCGCAGCCATCGACCAAACTCGTACGAACGCTTGTTCGCGGACTGATTGCCTTTAAGATTCGACGAGGACCACCAAAGACTCCGGCACTACGCCATCAGAGGCCATCGCATCAGCGGCTGCCTTGGTCTGCATCGCCGCCTTAAAGGCATCTATGTCCGGCACGTCCATCAGCACAGCCACCCGAGTCGGATTTTGTGGATCAACAAATGTTCGGATGTTGGTCACCCCGAGTGGACCGAAAAGTTCTTTGCGCTTCGGTGAGGTGAGCCAGTGCTTCGCGCCTTTGGTAATGTTGTGATGGCCGATAATTGTTGGCATAGCATCCTCCCTGTTGGAACGACCGACGGCCGAAATCGCCGCAAGGTTCCAATCTCCTGCGGTATGAGTCGACTTGGTTTCCCACGCCGCCTTGAATTCTGCCATCGCCACCTCGCGCGTCGCCGCATACCCGCGATCGTGCGTGCTTTGAGGCGTCCGCGCGGTGATCGTCCAAAACCAAGGCGTGTCGCGCACCGCCGCGCGGGTCCAAAGGATTCGGCCGATCTCGCGGCGATCGTCATGGAGCACCGCGAAGTCGTCATCTATGCCGAGCCCGTCGGATTTAAGCGTCAACATGTTCGCAGAGCGGCCGTTACCCTAAAATGGGCGCGCACCCGCCATCTAAGTTTCAATTTTGCCTTCATGTAATTGTCATCCGAATGCCAGACTATCGTCTCTATTCGCATCCAAGACTTTTGTCAGGAACAAAGCATGGGAGGTGAACATGGATGGCAAGAATCATCCGGTTTATTTTGACCTCGAAACCGTCGCTCTTTTGAAGGAGACACTCGACGACGCCTGGGCATGCCTTCGGCCCGAGCAGAGAGCCACAATGCTCAAAACCACGCTTGCCGAACGCATCCTCAAATCCGCAGTTCAAGGCGAATGTAATCGCGAAAGCTTGCTCGACGCCGCACTTACGGAGGCTGCCGTCTGAGGGTGCGCACGCCGTTGGCGCGCATGTTGCCGATGGTCATCGGAGCTATCGGCTGCATAAATAAAAGCACCGCCGATTAGGCGGGGCTTTTCATTTCGAAGCGGACGCTGCAGTTACTTCACCTTTATGTTTTCCGCAGATTCTTTGCCCTTGTTAGAAACGACCTCGTAATTGAGCGTGCTCAAACCCGCCCGCTCCACGCGGAGATATGGACAAACACATCTTTGCCACCGCTCTGAGGCTGCACGAAGCCATAGCCCTTCGTCGGATTGAACCACTTCACGGTACCTGTTGCCACTATCACTCTCCACTGTTCAGACTACGACCCCAATCATCATACGGCAGAACGCTGACACCGGATACGGCTCTAAATAAAAAAATAGCGCTGCGAACCCGAAAGTGATCGCAGCCGCGACCGGAAACGTTTGGTGGAAGTGCAGGTGGCGACTGTCCGGCAGCTTATTCTCGCTCCCACGCCGCCTTGAACGCCGCCATCGCAGCTTCACGCGTGGCGGCATAGCCCCGATCATCCGCGCCTTGAACCGAAGCGACCGATCAAGGCGTTCGGTCCGCCGCGCTACCGGTATACCGGTCGATCGTCCTCACCGTGTCATGATTCATTAAATGCGACACATAAACTTTAGGCGTCCAAAACCCTTTAGGTGCATCCTGTCCTGCTCTCATTCCGAGCGCCATTTTCAGCCAGTGTGACCATAACACGGATTGAAAAAATTGTTCTCGAAAAATCGGCCAACACTCTTTTGGCAAAGGCGGAAGATTGTTTCGATCTCGCTAAAACCCAGCACGTTGAAGCTGACGCTCAGCACGATATTGCCGATACGCAACTTAATACCGCAGCTAGGCAAAAGCGAATTGGCATCCAGCAACACAAGGGTGCCGACAAACTAGATGCGAGCGCCGACAAGTTAGACGCCCTTGGCCACGCGCTGGTGGATAATGCGGTGGAGATCATGGGGGACACAATCGTGCCTCAGCCCGGGTAGTGTCCTAATTTGCCGATCACATCGGAACACAACCTAGTTCTCTTAGTTTTTCACGTTGTTCCGGCGTTGCCTTAGCGGGGGTGTGAACCCGCAAGACATCACCGGATATGCGTTTCTTGAATTTTCTGACAAACGCAAGCATCGCGTCAAAATCAACAAAATATATAGCATTTTCGGCGACCCCTTTTACAGGGTGGACCTGAATGAACCAATCGCCCATTGTCATCTCACTCTCCTACCGCGAAGTCCTCTCTACCAATTCCTCCAGCGACCATGGGTAGATTTATCTATTACTCCCAGCGAGTTTTTGAAAAGCCGATTGGCCTCTTGGCTGGCAGGGTTATCATAAGTCTCTAGCTGCCCCAGTACGGGCGAGCCTTGTAGTGGTCGTGGACGCGCTGGTCGTTGTCGCGGCTGTAATCCCATTCCGCATTCTGTTGGTACTTCGGAGCCCGATCAAGCTGGTCCTTGGTCACGTTGACGCGAAAGCCGCCAAGGTTCGTGTCATACTTCAAAGTGGACCACGGCAGTGGGTAGTACTCGTCACCCATCCCGAGAAAGCCGCCGAAGCTCAGCACCGCGTAGGCGACCTTGCCGGTGATTTTGTCGATCATCATCTGCCGGATGCTTCCGATTTTGCTCCCGCCGGAGCCATAGACCACCGTGCCGTCAATTCTGTCGGACGCAATTAGCGAGTGAGATGAATGGGTTGAGGTGGAAAATGTTGGGATGTCGACATTTGTCATAACAGTTCCCTTTCTGGCAGTTGGGGGCAATCCTTTCGGATTACTGAAAAGGAATTACCCAGCGACCAAATTGTTCCGCCGAATTTGGCGGCCCGCGGGATGCTGTCGATGGCCGCGACCTCGATCCGGCCGTCTCCGAGGTCCTGCACGATCACGTTGCACGGAAGCATAGTTCTGATCTTATCATCCGCGGTCAGCGCTTGGTGCGCCAGCGGGGGATTGCAAGCGCCGAGTATCCGATAATCTCGGAAATCGATGTCGAGCTTTTTCTTCATTGTCGCTTTGACATCGATTTCGGTCAGGACGCCAAAACCCTCGGCTTTGAGTGACTCGATGACGCGTTCAACCCTGGCCAGTTATTGGCGACCACGCCGTTTGCTCAACGCAATAGTGAGGTCTGTGACGCGGTGCCCCAAAAAACGATACCCCTCTAGCGGCCCGAACCTTGGCAGTGCGATTCTGGCTGGCGGTTCAGCTTACAGGCGTAGGAAAGGCCTGAGCACTCGATTGCTTAAGAGTTGCAGCCACGTGAGTGATTGAAGATGATAAACGGTCGTGAAGCCGCGGATCGGCTATCGATTTTGTTGTGGCCGACCGCTAATTTGATTCTGGACGCAGACTCTACGGGGCATCTTGGTTCATGGCTACTGCGATTGCGGTTTCCGTCGATACGGTGGATTTGG
>PMAF01000041.1 GCA_003152455.1 Hyphomicrobiales bacterium | reverse complement strand
ACTCGATTTCCTGATGAGCCAGTATTTGTTATAAACACTTTTCTCAGACAATGGCCTCATCAAAATAACCCTGAGTGAACGAGAATTGCGAGGAGGTCCTGGCGTGGCGGCCTGGGGCCTCGATGGGCGGAGATGATTGGATTTCTGCGCCTATACCGGCGCCCGTGTTAACGAAGTCACCCAGCTCACGTCCGGCGACATTTATGTCGAAAAGGAATTTCACATCGTTCGCTTCGACGCGGCTGCAACTAAAACCGCCGAATACAGGATAGTTCCGCTTCATCCCCATCTGATCGAACAAGGGTTCCTCAAATACGTGAGGTCGCGCGAGAATCTGATCGCACGCTTTAGTCGATGATCATCACTTGACTATCAAACCGGGCGGACCAGTAGACCGGCGACGTCAGCTGTTCGTCGCCGATCGACTAACCTTCCCGTAAGCGAAAATGTGGGGCGGCGGCGGTGCTGCTGCGGATCTAAACTCGCCACTGGAGAAGCCGCAAATCTCTGGCCTGCGCTCCCGCCTTGTGTCCCTTTCACTCCGTATTCGTCCATCGTAAAGCTCTCTTTCGTGCGCATGGCGGCTCACGATTCTGGATTTTCATCGATGGGCGACCGCCTTAGATGTCAAACTGCTACTGCCACCCCGGCAGAGCCGGGGGAACTCCCATTTTGGTTTAGCTACAGAGGTTTCCATCCACCCCTCCTGAACGATCCAATCGTCTGGATGCGCAAGAGCCCGTGACCGAAGTTGGTCGAGCGGATTGATGCGTAGGAAGACAATCTCAGTCTAGCACACCCGCCTGCGTGACACCTGCCACATCCTGATAAGACTCGCTTTTCGGAATATGGCGCAATGCCCAAACGGGATACGTCAAACGGTGCGTTTCGAATTGACTTGGCCTACTTCGATTCAAACGGTCTAGTTCCCTAATTTTTCATCAGGGCGAACGCGTCTCCACACTTGGTGGGCGGGGGCGCCGAAAGATGTGCTGGGGCTTCTGTAGTCCATTTCATCGCCTTTGATGGCGATGGTTCGCGTCTGTATGGTCCCGTTAAAGTTTGGAAATGAGCTGCTCACCATGTGAAGAGTGAGGGCTCCCTCATCGCTGACAGTATAGGTCCCAAAGTAGGCGATAAAACCTTGCACCACCGCCTTGTTTTCTTCGGGAGTGCCCTGATACCGGTTGCCGGAGGCAAACTTGGGCAGGTCGGCGCGTGCGATCTGCGAAGAATAGCGTCCATTGGCATCGAAGACATATATGCCTATCGGGTCAGGTCCAAAGAACTCAACTTTCTTACCATTCTGTTCAGCTTCTCCCGAAACAAGCTTCCACGTTCCCACAATCTGGTCTTTCATGCTCGCTGGCTTTTGTTGGGCTGTCGCGTCGGGCATCAATGCAAAACCAAGAATGAATATCATCGCCGTGACACAGGACGCTCCTGCGGCGCGTTGAAGGATTCGAATCCAGCTATTCATGACCACTTCTCCTCGTTCTTTGGTAGTGGTACAGTTTGATTGTGGAAAATGCTGATTATAACTTCATCGTCGGTTTGGGTCTGAATTGAATCGCGCAAATTGTGACCTGTCGAATACCCATTCCCAACGATGCTTTGACATATCCCAGCATATTTTTCCGGTACTATAGTTTTCATCGGTGTTGTCGGTCCCGGTCTGGAACGCATAGCCGTACACCTTCAAGCCGTGTGCGCGGCACAGGAATTGCGATTTGATCCCAACGACTTTAAAGCCAAGTTTTGCAATCGTGTCCCGTGCCTCGACGTGTGAAAAAACCTTCGGTAGCACGCCGCCGATAATGGTCCCCATGACAAGGAAGGCCAGCAACAACGCTGTCCCCCATAGGAACGGGTCGCGCCGGTGAGCGACAATCCAGTCTCGCGTTTCTCTGTATTCTTCTGCCAGCGTCATTAGAGTGTTTCCTTCATGCCCTGGATTGTTCCCACGCCTCTAGTACCTTCACCATATCAGACATTTCCCAAAGCTTGTCCGTCACGCCAGCAGCCATACTAGGCGACACTTTCAACGTTTGATGCACGCGAACAAAATTGTAAAAGAGAGAATGCAGCGCTATCGCGTGCCAGTGTTGATTGTCATTTGACTTTGCCTCTAAGCAGCAGTTTTGCCACGACGGCCGAGACCTGATTTTCATAGCCCTGGTCTGACATACGTTTGAGGCGTTCCCGCAACCAAGGTTCATCCCAAAGGTCCCAACCCTTTTCGGCAAAATGTTTGTGCAGGCCCGTACGGTCGGTTTCGGTAGCGATACGTCCACAGGCGACGCAGAGTTTCACCTCCGCATTCGGGCGACATGCACCAGATTCCGCGAATTGAAGCCGTAGCCGTTCAAAGACAACGCTTCTCAACCGGTCATCCGCAAACAGTTTGAAGCGTTCTGCGAACCTGTCGTCGCTGCCGTTGAACGCACGCAGCGCGACACCTCGGGAGTCCAAGTAGCTTTTGCACTCGATGACCCTCAGGAGATTGTCGCGGCCGCCGTAGGCCACGATGTCCAGTTCCCAGCGTGGCGATGATGGTCGGCAGATTTGACGCTTCTCTTCCTTGGTCAGTTCCACCTTAACTGACGTGCGAACCCAATAACCCTCCATCCAGAGTATTTCACTGACCAGTTGTTCGAATGCGTCCATGCCCTTTCTCTACCATGATTTTCGCTCAGATGACGGACGATATCATGCGTGAGATTAAAGCCGCCCGCTTAAGGTAGATATGCCGGCGGCAAGATCAGCTACAGCCGAATTCCTCGCGCGGAGGATTTCTGGTGAACTGGAAAACCGATTTAAAGCTGGCCGATCTTGAAGCCACGACGGCAATCGAAATTGTATGCAAGCGTTGCGCACTCGTCCGTTACGAGACGCCGCCGCAACTTATGGCGCAATTTAATTTCCAGCACGCCTATCTCGATGAGGTTGAATTCAGCATGTGTTGTTCAAATCGCTTCTGTCGTGGCGGGTCCGCATTTCGCTCACCCATGACGATAAGAACGAGGGGTTTGTTGGCGGGATGGCGTAAAGAATAGGGGATATAGCGTGCTGCTTTCGACTGCCTTATATGAGGGAAATGTGCGGTCGGTTCACACGAATGTACACGTGGCGGGAGCTATACGAGCTCTACCAGCTTACGAACGTCCCGCTGAACATTCAGTCCCGCTACAACATCTACCCGACGACACAGATTGATGTGGTGGTCCGTGGCTGCAGCGCGCGGCTTCTTGTCCCAATGCGTTGGGGCCTGGTGCCGAGCTGGTGGAGCAAGCCGCTCAAAGAGATGAGGTTGGCGACATTCAATGCACGCGCGGAGACGGTTGCCGAGAAGCCGATGTTTCGGGACTCGTTTAAAAAGCGGCGCTGCCTTATTCCCGCGTCCGGCTATTACGAGTGGAAGGCTACACCGGAAGGCAAACAACCGTACTACTTCACATGCCGCGATGGCGGGATAATTACAATCGCGGGCCTGTGGTCCAACTGGACCGACAAGGCGACGGGTGAAGACCTGAAGTCCTGCACGATCGTGATTACCGAACCGAACAAACTAGCCGCGGAGTTTCATGACCGGATGCCGGTTATTCTCGAAGCCAAAGATTTCGAGCAATGGGAGCGGGGGGACGGGAAAGACGCGTCGGCTTTGATGAAGCCCGCGGCCGAAGATGTCTTGCAAAAATGGCCGGTATCAAAGCGGGTAAATAGCTCGCGGGCTGACGGCGACGACGCCACGCTGATTGAGCCAGTCGAACTCGAACGGTTCACCGATGCAGGATGAGGACGATATCCTTCACCTCGTCCGAGGTGGCATCGCGCGCGGTATCGCCGGCAAGCCGCTTTTTCCCTGCCTCGAGGAAGTCCTTCGACCAGCGATAGTAGACGTTCTGGTTCAGCCCCTCGCGGCGGCACAATTCCGCAATCGATTCCTCCCCGCGCAGACCTTCAAGAACGATCCGAATCTTCTCTTCTGAAGAATGCCGTCGTCGTGTCGCCCGGCGGATATCCCGAACCGTCTTCTCGGCACTGCCGGGTTTGGCTTCGTGCTTCTGTCTCATCTTTGCTTCTCCTTGAGCAATGATGAGCCAAAACATCTCCCTTAGGAAACAATCCCAGTCTGTCCGTTAGGCGCTGACGTCAAACATTCGGCCGTTAATTTATGGTTCTTTATGGCTCTTAAAGGGCCCGAAATTTATCTTTCCGTTAACCGCCGCGGCTGCGCTACTGCGCGCTGACCACGA
>PMAF01000314.1 GCA_003152455.1 Hyphomicrobiales bacterium | reverse complement strand
TCGCCGGGTTGATGGTGTATTTCGCGATGTAGCGTTTCACCCGCGCATTGTCGTTGTCGCCCTTTTCCTGTTTCAGGCGCCCGCGCTGCTTCTTCATTTTGTCGGCGGTCTGCCAGGTGCGGATGATGACCTCGCCGAGCCGACCCATGGCTTGCGAGTCCGACGACATCATCGAAAGCGCACCGAGATCGTGCAGGATGTCCTCGGCGGCGATGGTTTCCTTGCGGATGCGACTTTCCGCAAAGGCAACATCCTCAGGAATCGAACTGTCCAGGTGATGGCAGACCATCAGCATGTCGAGATGCTCGTCCAGTGTGTTCACCGTGAACGGCCGGGTCGGATTGGTGGAGCTGGGCAGCACGTTGGGCAGGCCGGCGACCTTGATAATGTCGGGTGCGTGACCACCGCCGGCACCTTCGGTGTGGAAAGCGTGGATCGTGCGGCCCTTGAAGGCGGCGATGGTATCTTCCACGAAGCCCGACTCGTTCAGCGTGTCGGTGTGGATCATCACCTGGATGTCGTATTTCTCCGCCACCGACAGGCAGCAGTCGATTGCCGCCGGCGTGGTGCCCCAGTCCTCGTGCAGCTTGAGCGCACAGGCGCCGGCCTTGACCATTTCTTCCAGCGCCGCAGGGCGCGAGGCGTTGCCCTTGCCGGCAAAACCGAGATTGACCGGAAACGCATCCGCCGCCTGGATCATGCGGCCGAGATGCCACGGACCCGGCGTGCAGGTCGTCGCGTTCGTTCCGGCCGCCGGTCCGGTGCCGCCGCCAAGCATGGTGGTGACGCCGGACATCAGCGCCTCGTCCACCTGCTGCGGGCAGATGAAATGGATATGGCTGTCGAAGCCGCCAGCGGTGAGGATTTTTCCCTCTCCCGCGATGATCTCGGTGCCGGGGCCGATGACGATGGTGACGCCCGGCTGAATGTCGGGATTGCCGGCTTTGCCGATGGCCGCGATGCGGCCTTCCTTGATGCCGACGTCGGCCTTGGCGATGCCCCAGTGATCGAGGATCAGCGCATTGGTGATGACGGTGTCGACCGCGCCTTGCTTGTTGGTGAGTTGCGATTGCCCCATGCCGTCGCGGATCACCTTGCCGCCGCCGAATTTCACCTCCTCGCCATAGACGGTGAAATCCTTTTCCACCTCGATAATCAGATCGGTATCGGCGAGCCGCACGCGGTCGCCGGTGGTGGGTCCGAACATGTCGGCATAGGCCGCGCGTTTTATTGTGGTAGCCATAATTTATCCCCGAAGTTCACACGCGCGATTATTTCGATCTTGCCACCCGCCCCGATCGGAATAGGCTTGCCGGCAGGTCAGCCATCTTCGGCTCACGCCGGACACGGATGGCCGCCATGACCGGAGCGGGCATGGGACGTGGATGCTGCTTGCAGTATTCGTGGTCCATGTTTGCCGGTCCTGGCTCTCAGTAACTGGGTACCGTGTTTGCGCGCTCACCCGCGCGACCCGGAAATGGATCCGAGAGCTTGTGACGGGCAGACGACGGTCTGCCCGTTATGGCTTTTGGGCGTAGCCACTACAGCTTCCCCATCACATCACCGCGGAAACCGTAGATCGCACGCTTGCCGGCGAGCGCGACCAGCGTCACCTCGCGCGTCTGTCCCGGCTCGAAGCGCACCGCGGTGCCGGCGGCGATATCGAGCCGCATGCCGCGCGCTTTTTTGCGCTCGAATCTTAGCGCCGGGTTGGTCTCGAAGAAATGATAGTGCGAGCCGACCTGGATCGGCCGGTCGCCGGAATTGGCGACGCTGAGCGTTACGGTCTTGCGGCCGGCGTTGAGCGCGATCTCACCGTCCTTGATGAAGAGTTCGCCGGGGATCATCACATTTTCCTTTTTCGCATGATCTTGTCCGAACACCGGTTTCCACTTTTCGGGATCATGCGAGCACTCCGCTCCACAGGCCCGCGCCGATCATGACGCACACCGCGCCGGCAATGCGGACGAGCGGGCGCAACTGTGCCCGCGTCATTAGTTGCGCAAAGCCGATACCGACGCCATGCAGCGTTGCGGTGGCGAGCGCAAAGCCCGCCATGTATTCGGCGCCGCTGACCGTCTCCGCCACTTCGGTGCCATGCGCATGGCCATGCAGCAGGGCGAACACGGCGACGATCGCCGCGCCGGTCCACACCGGCAGGTCGACGGCGAGCGCCACCATGAGCCCGAGCGCGACCACCGAGGCGAGAATGCCGGGCTCCGCCAACGGTACCGGAACGTGCGCCATGCCGAACGCAGCGCCGACGAGCATCACGCCGACGAAGGCCGCAGGCCACAGCCACAGCGCGCGGCCGCCCTTGAGCGCCGCCCACAAGCCGACCGCCGCCATGACTGTGATGTGATCGAGGCCGCCGAACGGATGGGCGATGCCGGCCGCGAACGACGCGGTCGAGCCGTGTCCTGGATGCGCGAGCGCGGGGCCTGCTCCCAGCAAGAGAAGCGTGACGATCGAAAGCATTTTTTTCATGGTTTTGGTCCTTTCAGCGGATCGGATTGTGCACGGTGACGAGCTTGGTGCCGTCCGGAAACGTCGCCTCCACCTGGATGTTGTGGATCATCTCGGAAATGCCGTCCATCACCTGGGCGCGCATGAGCACGTGAGCGCCGTCGCACATCAGGTCGGCAACGCTTTTGCCGTCGCGCGCGCCTTCCAGGATGAAATCGCTGATCAGCGCCACCGCCTCCGGATGGTTGAGCTTGACGCCGCGCTCTAGCCGGCGGCGCGCCACCATCGCGGCCATGGCGATCAGCAGCTTGTCCTTTTCGCGCGGCGTCAGATTCATTAGTTCTTCCCTTTGCGCATGATCTTATCCGAAAACCGGTTCCCACTTTTCGGGATCATGCGCGCGCCTCAATTCAACCAGAGCCGCGGCACGGGCGCGCCGAGCGCCGCCAGCAACGCGATCAGATCGTGACGGAGCGCGGCCCCATCCTTGGCGCAGAGCCGCGCCACCGCGATGCCGCTCCAAGAAGAAATGCCGACCTCGCCGCTGAAATGTTCGGCGAGCGCACGCACGGCGGATGTCGTTGCGTCATCGCCCGGCGCCACCAACACGGTGGCGATGGCGATGCCGCCGGCGGCCGACGCAGGCTGGCCGAGCTTTGCCGCGATTGCCCCGTCGAGCCGCGCGGCGTCGGCGAAAACGAGCTTGCCCGCGCGGCGCACGCGCCAATGGTCGATGAAAAAACCCTCGCGCATCGCCTCGCCCATGGCGGAACGTCCGAACACCACCGCCTCCGCCATCACAAGCGAGGCGTTCGCGGCGAGCGCGACGTCGATGCGCCGCACCAGGCGGGCGCGGTCGAACAGGATCGTCTCCTGCGGCAGCCAGGCGAGCCGCGCGGCGTCGCCGACCTCGAGCCTAACGTCCATCTCCGCGTCCGGCCCGCTGGAGCGATAGATCTTTTCCGCCGCCGCGGTGCCGGCGACCACCTTGGCCCCCTCGCCCAAGGCGATCTCCACCGCGAAGCGGTCACCGCCGGTCATGCCGCCGCCGGTGTTGACGATCACCGCTTCCAACGCGTCGCCCGCGGCGTTGGGAAAACGCACGCGCAGCGAACCGTCTTCATGCACGCGCGTGCGCCGCGTGCGGCCGGCGCTCGCCGCCACGCGCAACGCGAGGTGCCCGGTCGCGCGGTTGGCGGCGAAGATTTCGGCGTTGCTGTGCAAAGCTGCGGCTGTCCTCACGCCAGTTCCCCGGCCACTGTCGCACTTGCGTGCGTTATTCTCAAATCGCCAGCGCCCGCTTGAGCGCGCCCTCGTCCATGGTTGCCCGGTCGCAGGAATAGACGATGGCGCCCCGGTCCATGACCACCAGATGGTCGCCTAGCTCCTGCGCGAAGTCGAGATATTGCTCGACTAGCACGATGGCCATTTCCTTCAAGCCGCGCAGGTAGGAAATGGCGCGGCCGATGTCCTTGATGATTGAGGGCTGGATGCCTTCGGTCGGCTCGTCGAGCAGCAACAGGCGCGGCCGCATCACCAGCGCGCGGCCGATCGCCAGTTGCTGCTGCTGGCCGCCGGAAAGGTCGCCGCCGCGCCGGCCGAGCATGCTGTTGAGCACCGGGAACAGCGAGAACACGTCGTCGGGCACCGAGCGCTGGTCGCGCTTGAGCGGGGCAAAGCCGGTTTCGAGGTTTTCCTCGACCGTGAGCAGCGGGAAAATCTCGCGGCCCTGCGGCACATAGGCGATGCCGCGGCGCGCCCGCTCGACCGTGGAGAGCCTGGTGATGTCGTTGCCTTCGAACACGATGGTCCCCGCGCTCACCGGACGCTGGCCGACCAGCGCGCGCAGCAGGCTGCTCTTGCCGACGCCGTTGCGGCCGAGCACGCAGGTCACCTTGCCGACCTCGGCCTTGAGCGAAATGCCGCGCAGCGCCTGCGCGGCGCCGTAGTAGAGATCGATGTTGCTGGCCTCGAGCATCGTTACCGTCCCAAATAGACCTCGACCACGCGGTCGTTGGTCGAGACCTGATCGATGGTGCCTTCCGCCAGCACCGAACCTTCATGCAGGCACGTCACCTTGACGCCGAGTTCGCGCACGAAGGCCATGTCGTGCTCGACCACGACCACAGTCTTGGTCGCATTGATTTCCTTGAGCAGCTCGGCGGTCTGCATGGTCTCCACATCGGTCATGCCGGCGACCGGCTCGTCGACCAGAAGGAGCTTCGGCTCCTGCGCCAGCAGCATGCCGATCTCGAGCCACTGCTTCTGGCCGTGCGACAGGCTGCCGGCCACGCGCGAGCGCACCGCCTTCAGGCGGATGGTGTCGAGCACCTCGTCGATGCGCTTTTCCTGGGCGGCCGACGACTGCCACAGCAGCGTGGCGCGCACGCTGCGATCGTTCATCAGCGCCAGATTGAGATTGTCCTCGACCGTATGCATATCGAACACGGTCGGCTTCTGGAACTTGCGGCCGATACCGAGCATGGCGATCTCGGTTTCGTCGAGCTTGGAAAGGTCGTAGGCGCCTTCCTGGAAAAACACGTCGCCCGAGTCGGGCCGCGTCTTGCCGGTGATCACGTCCATCATGGTGGTCTTGCCGGCGCCGTTCGGTCCGATAATGGCGCGCATCTCGCCCGGCTCGACGACGAGCGACAATTCGTTGAGCGCCTTGAAGCCGTCGAACGACACGCTGATGCCGTCGAGGTAAAGCAGCGCGGAGGTGGTTTGTTTGTCGATCATCAGGCCCTACTCCGCCGCGTGCGGCGTTGCGGCCGGCGGCGCAGCACCGGTCTCGACGCCGTCTTCGGCGGCCGCCGACCGGGCGGCGCGCTGGTCGAAGCCGTATTTCAACGTGCCGATGATGCCGCGCGGCATCAGCAAGGTGGTGCCGATGAACAACCCGCCCAGCATGAACAGCCAGTAGGGCGCCAGCACGCCGGAGGTGAAATAAGTCTTGGCGTAGTTGACCACGAAGGCGCCGAGTACCGCGCCGGTCAGCGTGCCACGGCCGCCGACCGCGACCCAGATGACGGCTTCGATCGAATTGGCCGGCGCGAATTCGCCCGGGTTGATAATGCCGACCTGCGGCACGTAGAGCGCGCCGGCAACGCCGGCCATGCAGGCGGACAGCGTGAACACGAACAGCTTGTAGGCTTCCACCCGGTAGCCGAGAAAGCGCGTGCGCGATTCGGCGTCGCGGATGGCGACCAGCACCTTGCCGAACTTGGAGGTGACGATGGCGCGGCAGATCAGGAAGCCGAGCGCCAGCGCCAGGCAGGAGGTGACCAGAAGTGCGTTGCGCGTCGTCTCCACCTGCACGTTGAAGCCGAGGATGTCCTTGAAGTCGGTCAGGCCGTTATTGCCGCCGAAGCCGAAATTGTTACGGAAGAAGCCGAGCAGCAGCGCGTAGGTCATCGCCTGGGTGATGATCGACAGATACACGCCGGTGACGCGGCTGCGGAAGGCGAACCAGCCGAACACGAACGCCAGCAGGCCCGGCACCAGAAGGATCATCAGCGCGGCATAGATGAAATGATTGAAGCCGTACCAGAAGAACGGCAGCTCGTGCCAATTGAGGAACACCATGAAGTCGGGCAGCACCGGATTGCCATAGACGCCGCGGGTACCGATCTGCCGCATCAGATACATGCCCATGGCATAGCCGCCGAGCGCGAAAAACGCGCCGTGACCGAGCGAAAGAATGCCGGCATAGCCCCAGATCAGATCGATGGAGAGCGCCAGGAGGCCGTAGCAGACGTACTTGCCGAACAGCGCCACCAGATAGGTCGAGACATGCAGGCTCGAGCTTGCCGGTACCAGCAGGTTCAACACCGGTATGGCGACGGCGAAGGCGCCGAGCAGCACCAGAAACAAGACGGCGCCCCGGTCGAGGATATGGATGAGCGAAAACGCCTTCATGCTTCAATCGCCCGGCCCTTGAGCGCGAACATGCCGCGCGGGCGTTTCTGGATGAACAGGATGATGAACACCAGGATGGCGATCTTGCCGAGCACGGCGCCGGCGAACGGCTCGAGGAACTTGTTGGCGATGCCCAGCGTCAGCGCGCCGACCAGCGTGCCCCACAGATTCCCCACGCCGCCGAACACCACCACCATGAAGCTGTCGATGATGTAGCCCTGCCCCAAGTTCGGGCTCACGTTGTCGATCTGCGACAGCGCGACGCCGGCAATGCCGGCGATGCCGGAGCCGAGACCGAAAGTGAGCGCGTCGATGCGCGCGGTGCGGATACCCATCGCCGCCGCCATGGCGCGGTTCTGCGTCACCGCGCGCATTTCCAGCCCGAGCCGGGTGAAGCGCAGCATGGCGAGCAGCGCCACGAACACCAAACCGGTGAAGACGATGATCCACATGCGGTTATAGGTGATCAGAATGCCGCCGAGGTCGAAGGCGCCGCTCATCCAGGATGGATTGCCGACTTCCTTGTTGGTCGGGCCGAACGCCGCGCGCACCGCCTGCTGCAAAACCAGCGATATGCCCCAGGTGGCGAGCAAGGTCTCCAGCGGCCGGCCGTAGAGAAAGCGGATCACAGTCCGCTCGATAAAAATACCGACCGCGCCGGAAACGATGAAGGCGAGCGGCAGCGCGATGGCGAGCGAATAGTCGAACAGCGCCGGATTTCTCGTGCGGATGAATTCCTGCACGACGAATGTCACATAGGCGCCGAGCATCACCATCTCGCCGTGCGCCATGTTGATGACGCCCATGACGCCGAAAGTGATGGCGAGGCCGATGGCCGCGAGCAGCAGCACCGAGCCGAGCGACAGCCCGTACCAGGCGTTCTGCACGGCGTTCCAAATCGCCAAATTGCCCTGGATCTTGGCGCTGGCCGCCTGCGCCGCTTCGTGCACGTCGGCCGGCTGGCCCGCCGCCATGCCGTCGATTAGGCCGAGCGCATCCTGATCGCCGCGATCGCGGATGACCGCGATGGCGGCGATCTTGTCGGCGTCGCTCGATTCCTTGTCGGTGAGGACGATGGCGGCGCGCGCCTCGTTCATCGCCTTTTTGACCCGCGGGTCTTTTTCCGCGGCCAGCGCCTTGTCCAAAGCCGGCAGCGCACTGACCTCACGCGACTTGAACACCGCCTGCGCCGCGTCGAAACGCTGATTGGTATTGGGCGACATCAGCGTCAGGCTGCCGATCACCGCATCGATGATGCCGCGCAGCCGGTTGTTGACAATGACGGTATCGATATCGTCCGGCGGCGTGCCGGTGAATTCCTTGCCGGTGGCGGCGTCGAGCAGCTTGTCGTCCTTGGTCTTGATGAAGACCTTCTTTTGCGCGGCGCTGAACATCAGCCGCGCGTCCTCCGCCGCTTGCAATAGTTGCGCGGCAAGCGGATTGCCGCTGGCGGCGACCTTGTTGATGGCGTCGCCGGTATCGCTCAGGGAGCCTTCGGTGAAGCCGACCAGCGCGTCCTCGTAAGGCCCGGCAAGGGCGACCCCGGCGCCAGCGACAAGCAAACCGAGGGCGAATACGAGCGCTGTGATGCGGCCGCAGAAGCTACGCATTGCAATCAAACCCCGGCATCTGAGTTTTGGTTGGAGGCGGCGGCTTGGCCCGCCGCCTCCGTTTGAGATTTGCGTCAACGATCACGACGCATGAACGGCGCGCTTTACGAACCGCTGCCGCACTTCTTTGTGACGGTGTTGTAGTTGCCGCACTTGAGCTTGACCCAATCGGCGATCAGGTCCTTCGAGCCGGGCAGATAGGGCGACCAGGCGTCGCCTTTCACCAGGCCCTTGGTCTTCCACACCACGTCGAACTGGCCGTCGGCGCGGATTTCGCCGATGAAGACCGGCTTGGTGATGTAGTGGTTCGGCAACATCTCCGACACGCCGCCGGTGAGGTTGGCTTGCTTGATACCGGGCAGCGCTGCGATCACCTTGTCCGGATCGGTCGACTTCGCCTTCTCCACCGCCTTCACCCACATGTTGAAGCCGATGTAGTGCGCTTCCATCGGATCGTTGGTGGTGCGCTTCGGATTCTTGGTGAAGGCATGCCATTCCTTGATGAAGGTGGCATTCGCCGGAGTCTTGATCGATTCGAAGTAGTTCCAGGCGGCGAGATGGCCGACCAGCGGCTTGGTGTCGAGACCGGCGAGTTCTTCCTCGCCGACCGAGAACGCCATCACCGGAATGTCGGTGGCTTTGATGCCCTGGTTGCCGAGTTCTTTGTAGAACGGCACGTTGGCGTCGCCGTTGACGGTAGACACCACCGCCGTCTTCTTGCCGGCCGAACCGAACGCCTTGATCTTGGTCACCTCGGTCTGCCAGTCGGAGAAGCCGAACGGGGTGTAGTTGATCATGATGTCCTCGTCCTTCACCCCTTTCGACTTGAGGTAGGCCTCGAGGATTTTGTTGGTGGTGCGCGGATAGACGTAGTCGGTGCCTTCCAGCACCCAGCGCTTCACCGAGCCGCCGTCCTTGCTCATCAGATAGTCGACGGCGGGAATCGCCTGCTGGTTCGGCGCGGCGCCGGTGTAGAACACGTTGCGCTCACCCTCTTCGCCCTCGAACTGGACGGGATAGAAGAGGATCGAGTTGAGCTCCTTGAACACCGGCAGCACCGACTTGCGGGACACCGAGGTCCAGCAGCCGAATACGACCGATACTTTATCCTTGGAGATCAACTCGCGGGCCTTTTCAGCGAACAGCGGCCAGTTGGAGGCCGGATCGACCACCACGGCCTCGAGCTTCTTGCCGAGCAGACCGCCTTTCTTGTTCTGCTCGTCGATCAGCATCAGCATCACGTCTTTCAGCGTCGTCTCGCTGATAGCCATAGTGCCGGAGAGAGAGTGGAGAATGCCGACCTTGATGGTGTCTTCGGCTTTCGCGGGCGAGAGCGCGGCAGTTGCCGCAAAAGCAAGACCCGCCGCGGCGTAAAGCCAGCGACGGGCATTCGGTTTAACTGAGTTGAGCATGAGCGAAGTCCCCTGCGTTTGACGCGCGCGATATTGCCCGGCGACATTTCCGCGCCTCACCGAGTTCGCAAGGCCTGTGCCAAGGCTGCGATGGCTTCATAAGCTGCTGTAAATTCAGCGTATTTTTATGAGGGGCCTGTGAATTGCCTAAATTGGAGGCTTTGGCCACTGAGTAAATATTGGGCAGTTTGCTACAGATTCTCTCAACCGTACACAATACGCCTGGACAGTCCGGCGACCGGCTTACGCGCTTCCAGCAGCCGGTAGCGTTCGGCAACCGCTCGCGGGCTCGGTCGCGGCAGGCCGCCTTGACCGCCCTAGGCCCCGCCTAGTTTATAGACGTCCCGCGCAACAAGGAGTTCGCAAGACCATGCCGGAACAGAAGACCGGGCTCGTCATCACCGCCCACCCGGGCGATTTCGTTTGGCGCGCGGGCGGCGCCATCGCGCTGCACGCCAAGCGCGGCTACAAGGTGAAAATCGTCTGCATGTCCTTCGGCGAGCGCGGCGAGAGCCAGTTCGCCTGGAAGGAGCCGGGCGCCACGCTCGAAACGGTGAAAGCCGGCCGCAAGGACGAGGCCGAGCGCGCCGCCAGCCTGCTCGGCGCCGAGATCGAGTTTTTCGACTGCGGCGACTATCCGCTCAAGCTCAACGAGCGGCATTTCGACCGCATGGTCGATATCTACCGCGAGCTCAATCCGTCCTTCGTGCTCACGCACGCGCTCGAGGACCCATACAATTTCGATCATCCGAACGCCGCGCATTTCGCGCAGGAGACGCGCGTGGTGGCGCAGGCCATGGGCCACAAGCCGGGCGCCAAATACAAATACGCCGCGCCGCCGGTGTTCCTGTTCGAGCCGCACCAGCCCGAGATGTGCAACTACAAGCCCAACCTCATTCTCAAGATCGACGAGGTGTGGGAGCAAAAATACAAGACGTTCCAGATTCTGGCCGCACAAAAACACCTGTGGGCTTATTACGAGCGCGTCGCACTCAACCGCGGCATCCAGGGCTCGCGAAACACCGGCGTGCCGATGACCTATGGCGAGGCCTACCAGCGGCTGTTCCCGACCGTCGAGGAGATCCTGAAATGAAACCCGTCGTCGTCCGCAACATCAAACGCGCCGATCCCAACGCCATCGGCACGCTCGCCGCCGCCGGCGTCTCCACCGCGCACGAGGCGCTCGGGCGCTCCGGGCTGATGAAGCCCTACATGCGCCCGATCTGGGCCGGCGCCGCCATCGGCGGGCCGGCGGTGACCGTGCTGGCGCAGCCGGGCGACAACTGGATGCTCCATGTGGCGGTCGAGCAGTGCCAGAAGGGCGACGTGCTGGTGGTCGGCTGCAGCGCCGACAATACCGACGGCATGTTCGGCGAATTGCTGGCGACCGCGCTGGTGGCGCGCGGCGTCATCGGCCTCGTCCTCGACGCCGGCTGCCGCGACATCAAGGCGCTCACCGAGATGGGCTTTCCGGTGTGGTCGCGGGCGATCTCGGCCAAAGGCACGGTCAAGGCCGCGCTCGGCGCGGTCAACATTCCGGTGGTGTGCGCGGGCGTCAATGTCGAGCCGGGCGACGTGGTGGTCTGCGACGACGACGGCGTGGTGGTGGTGCCCAAGAAATTGGCAGTCGACACGGCCGCCAAGGCGCAGAAACGCCACGACGACGAGGACGGCAAGCGCGAGCGCCTGGCCACGGGCGAACTCAGCCTCGACATGTACAAGATGCGCGAAGGCCTGGCCAAGGCCGGGCTCATCTATGTCGACAACCCG
The DNA here is from genome assembly GCA_003152455.1 of Hyphomicrobiales bacterium. Lineage (GTDB taxonomy): Bacteria > Pseudomonadota > Alphaproteobacteria > Rhizobiales > Xanthobacteraceae > Pseudolabrys. Next base: position 46,873 of record PMAF01000314.1, on the reverse strand, counting down.
GAAGATGTTTAGGCGGCGCCGGCAACAATTTCATAACGCCAACAAAACGAAACGCCCATTGCGCGGGCAAAGAGGCCGTTGCAGCCGTGGCTAAATTCGTCGTCGAATTCGGAAAGTCCGGGAAAGAAGCCGCGCCCGACGGCCGGCTGCAGGGCCCCGCGTTCGAGCGCAATCACGATGCCATCTGGTCGACGATGGCCACTTTTTTGAGCGCGCAGACCGGCGACGTGCTGGAGCTTGGCAGCGGCACCGGGCAGCACGCGACGACGTTTGCGGGCCGTTCGCCGCAGCTCACCTGGTGGCCGAGCGATATTTACCCATCCCATCTCGCCAGCATCGAAGCCTGGCGGCGGCATGCCGGGCTCGCCAACCTGCGTACGCCGCAGCACATCGACCTGACCGATCCCGCCTGGTCGTGGACCGCGGATAAGCAGCCCGGCGGCGTCCTCGCCGCCATGCTCTGTATCAACGTGCTGCACATATCGCCTTGGCGCGTGGCGCAAAACCTCATCGCCGGCGCCGGCCGGTATCTGGCCGCCGATGGCCGGCTGTTCGCCTATGGACCGTTTAAGCGCTCCGGGCAGCACACCGCGCCGAGCAACGCCGAATTCGACGCCAGCCTGCGGGCGGAAAATCCCGAATGGGGCGTGCGCGACCTGGATGATCTGAACGCGCTCGCGCAAGCGGCCGGCCTCACGCCGGCCGAGATCGTTCCCATGCCGGCGAACAACCTGGTGCTGGCCTTCGCCGGCGCCGGGCGCAGGAATTGATCAAATGGCGACAGCGCACTAGAACCCTCTTATGCAGCCGGAACCCATTCGCGACATCGCCCATCTCGGCCATGTCGAAGTCCTGACGCCGAAATTCGAGGAAAGCCGCAAGTTCTTCATCGACGTCATGGGCATGACCCAGAGCGGCGAGAGGGGATCGAGCGTCTATCTGCGCGGCTGGGACGACTACGAGCGTTATTCGCTCAAGCTCACCGACTCGAAAACCTCCGGCATGGGCCATGCCGCCTTCCGAACCCGTAGCCCACAGGCGCTGGAGCGGCGCGCGGCGGCGCTGAAAGGCTCCGGCTTCGACGTCGGCTGGACCGATGGCGACTTCGGCCACGGCAAGACTTTCGTGTGCAAGGATCCGGACGGCCACGTGATCGAACTTTATTACGACACCGAATGGTACGATCCGCCGCCCGACCAGAAGCCCGCGCTGAAAAACCAGGCGCAGCGCTATCCGGCGCGCGGCTGCAACGTGCGGCGCATCGATCACTTCAACGGGCTGGCCGCGGATATCAAGGCGAACCGCGAATTCTTCGAGAATTATCTCGGCTTCATGCTGACCGAGCAGATCGTGCTCGACGACGGCACCGAAGCCGGCATGTGGCTGACCGCGACCAACAAGACCTACGACTTCGCTTACACGCGCGACCACTCCGGCACCAAAGGCCGCTTCCATCATGTCACTTACGCGCTCGACTCGCGCGAGGACGTGCTGCGCGCCGCCGACGTATTTCTGGAACACGGCGTGTTCATCGAGACCGGGCCGCACAAACACGCTATCCAGCAGACGTTCTTCCTCTATGTCTACGAGCCGGGCGGCAACCGCGTGGAAGTCGCCTGCCCCGGCGCGCGCCTGGTCCTGGCGCCGGACTGGAAACCGATCCGCTGGAGCGAGGCTGAGCGCAAGAAGGGCCAGGCTTGGGGTCTGCAGACCATCAAGTCATTCCACACCCACGGCACGCCGCCGGTGCCGGGCGTGCCGGAGTCGTAACCGCGGCCATGAACGAAGCCGTATTGCATAGCGACCGCGCTCTGGTGGCTGCGCTGGCGAACGGCGACGCCGGCGCCGCCGCGGCCTTGTTCGACGACGATTTCACCTGGGTGGATTGCAACGGGCGCATTCTCGACAAAGCGAAAGCCGTCGGCGCGCTGCCCAAGCCGCCGCTCGATGACGAGCCCGGCCTCGCGCAGGCGACCCAGGATTACGGCGAGGTGGTCACCATCGTCGTCGACCGCGACAAGGTTTTTGTGCTGCGCCTCTGGGTCAAACGCGCGCAGGGTTGGCGCCTCATCGCCTACCACGAGGTCTCGCAGAATTTTCCGACAATGCCCCATGGTCCCGGCCGCAAGGAATGGGATAATCCCTGCTACACGCTGCCCTATCAGCCGCGCAACGCCGACGAGCGCGACGCACTCGCCTCCTGGCAGCGGCTGGAGATCGCGGTGATGCATCATGAGCCCGAAATCTGGGCGCAGCACGTCGCCGACGAATTCCTGGTGGTGGGCGCGGCGCGGCGGCACTCGAAGGCCGACCGCAAGGCGGTGCTGGCAGAGCAGTTGCGCAGCGGCGCCAATTCCGCCCCGGCGCCGCTGGTATCGGCGCGGCTGTTCGGCTTTAACGACGCCATTGTGATGGCTTGCGAGCACCAGCCGTTCCACGGCAACGCGGCGCGCGTCAGCCGCGTCTTCGTCAAGCGCGGCGGAAACTGGCTGATGGCGGTCAGTTTCCAGACGACGCGGCAAGATGCGGAAGTGAAAACGATTTAGGATGGCAACATGATGACCCGCCGCAACACCCCGCGCGTTTCCTTCATCGGTTTCGGCGAGGCCGGACAGGCGATCGCCTCAGGGCTGCGCGAAGGCGGCATCGAGCGCATCGCCGCCTGGGACATCCTGTTTCCGGCGGCGGAGGGCGCGCGGCTGAAGGCGGCCGGCGAAAGCATGGGGGTGCGGCTCGCGCGTTCGGCGGCCGACGCCGTCGCCGAGACCGATATGATCATTTCCGCGGTGACGGCGGCATCGAGCCTCGAAGCCGCCCGCTCGGTCGAGCCGTATCTCACCGGCGCGCCGTACTATCTCGACATCAATTCGGTCTCGCCCGGCCGCAAGCGGGAGACCGCGAAGCTGCTGGGCGAGCGCGCCCGCTATGTGGACGTGGCGGTAATCGCGCCGATCCATCCGGCGCGCCACAAGACGCCGCTGTTGATCGCCGGTCCCCATGCCGAAGCGATTTCGCCACTGCTCCATGAGTTGGAGATGAAACTGAGCGTCGTGGGCGGCGATACCGGGCACGCCGCCGCCATCAAGATGATCCGCAGCGTGATGATCAAGGGCATCGAGGCGCTGACGTTGGAATGCTTTCTCGCCGCCAGCCGCGCCGGCGTGCTGGAGGAAGTCACCGCGTCGATGAAGAACAATTATCCGTCGCTCGATTGGACCAAGATCGCCGAGTACAACCTGGAGCGCATGGCTAGCCACGGCGAACGCCGCGCCGCCGAGATGGAAGAGTCGGCCGCGACCTTACGCGAACTCGGGCTCGACCCGCTGATGGTGGACTCCACCGTCAAGCGCCAGCGCGAGATGGGCGCGATCGGCAAAGACGAAAAGGTGCGCGCCTCGCTCACCTCCGGCGGGGCCGCCCTGCTCGATGCCATCAGCGGCGCGAAGGCGCGACCCTGAGCGACCGGCGACATGAACGCGCATTCAGGTTTGGGTGCAGCGCAGCGGCGTAAATTTCTTGTAATCTCGCCGAGTTCCTTCCTACAATGAGGCGTCAAAAATGGCGGGAGGACAAAGATGAAACTCAAAAATATCGGATATGCAGCTTTTATTGCCGCCGCGGCCGCCGCTTTCGTGATCGGCTCGGGTGGACCGAGCGAGGCGAAAGCGAAGAAGGCGGCGGCGCCTGTGACCTACCCCGGCCCCTGCCTCACGGCGGAGAAGCCGGTCTGTGCGGCGAAGGGCGGCATGAAGTTCACTTATGCCAGCGCCTGCATCGCGGTTAAGGACGGCGCCAAGGTGGTGTCGGGAAAGGCCTGCCCGGCCCAGAAGGCCGCGAAGCACAAGAAGCACAAGAAGAAGGCCAAGGCGTCGAAGAAAAAGGCAATGAAGAAGTAGTCGTCGCCGCAACGATTGGACGGCGATACAAGACGGGCCGCTGCCAGACAGCGGCCCGTTTAATTTTTTGAAAAGCCTGACGCGGCGCGCTTATCACTTGCGCGGCGGAATCTGCATCAATTCCGCGATCTGCTCCTTGGTCAGCGGTTTCTCGAGGAATTTCAGCTTGACCGCGTCGCGGATGGCGCCGTCGAGGTCGGCAAATTTATCGGTCTGCAGGGCCTCCTTGGGCTGGAATTTGGCCATCGACTCCTTGAGCAGGTCGATCGGCCGTTTGATTTTGACCGAATACATCTCGACCGCCTTCGGATCGGAATACATCCAGTCCACCGCTTCGCGATAGGCCGCCATGAAACGCAGGATCGCGTCATGCTTGGTCTTCAGCGCGTTCGCATTCACGACCAGCACGCGCACCGTCTGCCCGCGCAGCGACGGCACGTCGCTGCCGTGCGCGACGATGCGGATCTTGCCGTCCTTGATTTCCTGCAGGCCGAACGGCGGCGCCGCCCAGCCGATATCGACTTGGCCGGACATGACCGCGGTCAGCGTACCCGGAGGGCCGCCGGTGGCGGTCGGCTTGGCCTTGGCGCCGAGCTCGCTGATGAAGGCAACGACGATGTTGTTCGAGCTCGAGCCGTTGGTCGAATAGGCGATGGTGGTCTCGGGCGTAGCGTCCTTCAGGCTTTTGATCTTGGAATCTGATTTCACGTACCAGTACAGATCGCCCGTGCCGGTGAACATCGGCGCAAGGATGCGCACCGGCGCGCCTTTCGAGAAGGCGCGCATGGCGCCGGCCGCGCCGACGCCCGCGCCGATATCGGCGCTCCCCGAGATCACCGCCTGGAGAGTCTCACCGGCGCCTTGCGAGCCGACGTTCTCCAGCACCAGTCCGTGTTTCTTGAAGATGCCGGCGTCCTGGCCGAGAGTCGGGGCCTGGTTTTCCCAATTGTTGATCTGGCCGATCACGAGCTTGAGCGTGTCCTCGGCGGATGCCGGCGTACCCGCAAGCGCCAGCGGCACGACCAGCCCGAGCGCGGCGGCGACGGTCTTGAAGGTCTTCATTCGATATCCTCCCTGTAATTATTTTCTATCGTTGGAAGTCGTAGGTGGAGGGCATTCAAGCCGAGTGCCGCCCACGGGGAAAGCCCAAAATTCAGCGCCGCCGCATTTTACGCAGCCGGCGCGGCTTTGCCGCCGCCTTTGCCGGCTTCTTGGACGCCCGCGGCACCCCGCCCGCTTTGGCCACCCGTATCGACCAGTATTCCCACGAGCGCATGAGGCCCGTGGTCTTGCGGCTGATCTGGCCGGCCAATTCGGCTTCGCCAGGCGTCAGCGAGGCGACGCTGCCGCCGACGGTCAGGGCACGCACCTGGTATTCGGCGTTGCGAGCCGAATAAATCGAGCGGAATACGCAATCCTTCACGCTGGTGCCCGCGACGGTGACGCCGTGGCGCTTCATCAGCACCATCCACTGGCTGCCGAGGGCGCGCGCGAGCGAGGCGCCCTCCTCCGGCTTGATCACCAGCATATTGGTGTCGCCGAACTCGTCGTGCTGGTCCCAGTATGGCGGTTTGATGCCGCCGACCGCGCCAAGATGAAAGATCGGAACATAATCGGTGCCGGTGGCGAGCAGCGGCATGAAAGCCGCGCAATGGTGATGGCACACCGACATGACGTCCGCCCGCGCCTTGTAGATCTCGCCGTGGATCACCCGTTCGGAATATTGGCCGACGCCGGGGTCGCGCGCCGGCTGCGATTCGAGGTCGTATTCGATGAAGTCGTCCGGCGTCACCAGTTCGGGCGCTCGCGAGCGCGACAGCAGGTAGCGGCCCGGATTGTCGGGATGGCGCATGCTGACATGCCCGAAGGCGTCGATGATGCCTTCGTTGGCGACCATGCGGTTGGCAAGCGCGAGTTCGGCGCACGCGTCTTTAAGCGTATTGGCCACTGTGGCTTCCTCTCGTGTGGGGATGGTTGGGTGTCCTACATTATAGGACATCGCCGCCATTGAAACATAGCCGCAGGCGCTTGACATATGGCGGCGGTTAGGGACGCTTCTGCCGTCATGGCCGCACCTGCGCAAATCGTCGTCGACGGCGTCAGCCACCTCTATCGCCCGCCGCGCGGCCGCGCGGTGCTGGCGCTCGAGCGGGTTTCGCTCGAGGTACAAAATCGCGAATTCATCGCCTTGCTGGGGCCGTCCGGCTGCGGCAAGTCGACGCTGCTCTATTTGATTGGCGGCTTTCTCCCGGCCGAGACCGGCGCAATCCGGGTCGACGGCAATCCGGTCGCCGGCCCCGGCCCCGACCGCGGCATCGTGTTCCAGCATTTCGCGCTGTTTCCGTGGAAAACCGTGCGCGGCAACATCCTCTACGGCCTGGAACGGCAGGGCATGCCGAGGGAGGAACGCGAAAAGCGCGCGCTCGATTTCATCGAACTGGTCGGCCTTTCCGGCTTCGAGGACAGCTTCCCCTCGCAACTCTCCGGCGGCATGCGGCAGCGCTGCGCCATCGCGCGCACGCTCGCCTTCGATCCGAAAATCCTGCTGATGGACGAGCCGTTCGGCGCGCTCGACGCGCAGACCCGCGGCCTGATGCAGAGCGAGCTGTTGCGCATCTGGCAGCGCACGCCGAAGACCGTGATCTTCGTCACCCACGACGTGCAGGAAGCGGTCTATCTCGCCGACCGGGTGGCGGTGATGTCGGCGCGGCCGGGCCGCATCAAGACCATCGTCGATACCAAGTTCGACAAGACCGATCCCCACGTCCACAAGGCCAAGGCCTTCGTCGAGAAGGTGGACGAGCTCTGGGATCTGGTGAAGGACGAAGCGCTCAAGGCGCAGGGAGTACGGGCGCCGTGAAGCAGGTCGTGCGGTATCTCCCGCTGCTGCTGCTGGCCATAGCCTGGGAGCTGGCGGCGCGTTTCGAGCTGGTATCGACCACCGCGCTGCCGCCACTGTCCGACGTGATCCGGGCCTGGATCGACCTGCTGAAAGACGGCGATCTCGTCAGCAACGGGTTATCCTCGCTCTACCGCGCCTTCGCCGGCTTGGGGCTCGCGATTTTGGTCGGCGCCACGCTCGGCATCGTCATGGCGTGGTGGAAGCCGGCGAACGTGCTGCTCAGCCCTCTGGTCGAGATGTTCTACCCACTGCCGAAATCGGCGCTGATCCCGGTCACCGTGATCTGGCTCGGCTACGGCGACGGCTCCAAGATCCTGCTGATTTTCCTCGGCTGCATGCTGCCGGTCACCATCGGTGCCTTCAACGGCGCACGATCCAGTGAACAAGCGCTGGTCTGGTCGGCGCGCAGCATGGGCGCCAATAGGCTGCGCATGCTGTGGGACGTGGTGGTGCCGAGCGCGATGCCGGAAATGCTCAACGGCGTTCGCACCGCGCTGGCGCTCTCCTTCATCCTGCTGGTGTCGTCCGAACTGATCGTGGCGCAGAAGGGCTTCGGCTATCTGATCGGCTCGCTCGGCGCCAACGGCTCGTATGACGCGATGTACGCGGTGGTGCTGACGGTGGCGTTCCTCGGCTTTGCCGCCGACCGGATTTATCTCGTTATCACCAAACGGACGCTGGCATGGCGCGAGTGACGCAAATCATGCCGGCCGACGCGCCAGGCGGCTTGCCGGAGAAAGCCGCCCGCTTGGTCTATTGGCTGTTCGGGGCGTTCACGCGCGTGTTTTCGATCGTGCTGCTGCTCGCGGCCTGGGAAATCCTGGCGCGCAGCGGCACCTTCACGCATTTTCAGCTGCCGGCATTCAGCGAGGTGGTCGAGCGCATCGGCAGCGACGCCTGGTCTGGCGACCTGTGGATCAACACGGCGCTGACGCTGTACCGCGCGCTGACGGCCTTTGCGATCTGCGCGGTGTTCGGCGTCATCATCGGCATGGCGATGTCGCGCAGCGCGATCGCCAATTGGTTTTTCGATCCGATCATCTCGGTCGGCTTTCCGATGCCGAAGATAGCCTTCCTGCCGGTGGTGATCCTGTGGCTCGGCGTCTACGACGTCTCGAAGATAACCATCATCGTCATCGACGCCATTTTTCCGGTGATCGCCGCCACCGTCATCGCCATTCAGGGCGTCGAGCGTGAGTTGATCTGGTCGGCGCGCAACATGGGGGCGAACAACCGCGAACTGCTGACGCAGATCGTGCTGCCTGCGGCGAGCCCGCAGATCATGACCGGACTGCAGGTGGCGCTGCCGCTGTCGCTGATCGTAGCGGTGGTGGCCGAGATGCTGATGGGCGGCTATGGCCTCGGCGGCGCCATGATGACGGCATCGCGTTTCGCCAATTCCACCGGCGTATTCGCCGGCATCGTCGAGATCGCCGTGGTCGGCTATTGCCTGGTCAAGGTTATGGCTTTGATCCGTCGGCGGCTGTTGATCTGGCACCAGGAAAGCAACGAGCCGACGACAGCATAGACTTCTTTCTTTTGCGCATGGCCTTTTCCGAAAACCGGTACCCATCCCCGATCGAGTCGAGGACAAACTTTTCGGGGCCATGCGCTGTACCGCATGGCGGGTAAAACGCCGCGGCCGTGAGGCTTGCCAAAATCGATTGGACGCCCGACAATCTTTGCATTCGCGGCGTGAAGCTTGCCAAAGCTCAAGCGCAAGCACGGCGAAACTGGGAGGAAATGATGCGCTTCATGAAACTCGCGCTGGCCGGCGTGTGCGCGCTCGGCCTTTTCGCCACCGGCAGCGCCCGTAGCGCGGAGCCGGTGAAGATCCGCATGTCGTGGGTGGCCCCGATCGCCAACTGGGGTTCGATCATTTTGGAGAAGAAGGATCTCGCCCAGCATATGGGCAAGTCCTACACGCTCGAGTCGATCCACTACCAGGGCACGCCGCAGACGATCGCGGCCATCGCCAACAACGAGCTCGAAGTCGCCAGCCTCGCTTATTCCTCGCTCGCCATCGCCATCGAAAACGCTGGGCTCGACGACATCCGCGTCATTGCCGATGAATTCCAGGACGGCGTGCCCGGCTACTACAGCGGGCAATATTACGTGCGCAAGGACTCGGGCATCAACAAGGTCGAGGACCTCAAGGGCAAGGTAATCGGCACCAATGGCGGCGGCAGCGCCATCGACGTCGCCATCCGCGCCATGCTGCACAAGCATGGCCTCGAGGAGAAGCGCGACTACACCATGCTGGAAGGCCCGCTGCCGGCGATGCCGGCCATGCTGCTGGAAAAGAAAGTGGACCTCATTCCGGTGGTGCTGCCGTTCTCGTTCAATCCGAAGCTGCGGGAAGACGGCAAGGTCCTGTTCGAGCAGCGCGACATTCTGGGCGTCACCCAGATGATCATGCTGACCGCGCGCAAGTCGTTCATCGACAAGCACCGCGCCGCCATGGTCGATTTCATGGAGGACATGCTGCGCATCGTGCACTGGTACCTCGACCCGAAGAACCACGACGAAGTCGCCAAGATAGCGTCCAAGATCACCAAGGCGCCGCCGGAGCGGTTCGGCTGGCTGTTCACCAAGGCCGATACCTATAGGGATCCGAATCTCATTCCGAACCTCGAGGCATTGCAGCGTAACGTCGAGGTGACGCGCGAGTTGGGCTTCGTCAAGAAGAAGCTCGACATCGCGAAATACGCCGATCTGAGCCTGGTGAAAGACGCCGCCAAGCGGCTCAAGTAACGACCGAGCCCGATGACGCCGCCGCGCCGGGAAACCGGCGGGCGGCTTTTTTCGTCGGCTGCGGCGCGGACCGCTTAGGTCCGCTGGACCGGAATGTTGCCCAAAAAGTCGCGCTTGCCGACCTCCACGCCGCAATGACGCGCGATCGTGTAGGCCGCGGTGAGATGGAAATAGAAGTTCGGCAGCACGAAATGATTGAGGTAGTCGCCGCCTTGCATGTGGCCCGTTTTCGGCCCGAGCGGGAATGTGATCTCGCGATCGGCTGAAGCGTCGATCGCCTTGGTATCGAGCGTCTTGAGATAGGCCACAGTCTTGGCGATGCGCTCCTTGAGCTGGTCGAGGGTGGTTTCGTTGTCCTCGAATTTCGGCGGCTCGGCGCTGGCGAGCCGCGCGGCGCCGTTCTTGGCCTGGTCGCAGGCGACCTGCACCTGGCGGGCGAGCGCGAACATGTCCGGCGCGAGCCGCCAGCCGAGCAGCACCGCGGGGTCGACTTTCTTCGCCGCGACGAAGGCCGCGGCCTTGTCGAGCACGCCCGACAGCGCGTTGAGGCCGATCTCGAAGACCGGCAGGGAGCTTTTCGACATTGAAAACGGCATGGCGATCGGGATTCCTTGCATGATGAACACGTGCCGGCGCTTGGCCGGCGCGGGACACTGGCATGCAAGTGGCCCGCCGTTCAATCGGTGGCCGAGGGAATGACGCAATTACGTTACAAAGTTACAATAGGCGACCGGGCAGACAAAGGGACCCAAAAGGGCCAGAACTACGACATGAGCCGTAATCTTTCCCTTCCGCGGCAACGCCTGACTTTAGGGGCAGCGGCCGCCTTTTGTCTCTTGGCGCCCGCTATGGCCTTCGCGCAAGCGCCGCCGGGAACGCCGGAAATCCTGCTCAAGCTGCCGCGCGACCTGTCGCCCTGGGGCATGTTCATGGCGGCCGACATCGTGGTCAAAGCGGTGATGATCGGCCTTGCCTTCGCCTCGGTGCTGACCTGGACCATCTGGTTTGCCAAGGCGATCGAGCTGATGTCCGCCCGCAGCCGCCTGCGCTCGGCGATCGCAGCGCTCAACCAGGCGCGCTCCTGGAGCGAGGCAAGCGCGGCCGCGCAAGGCCGCAGCGACGGTGCGGCCGCGCTGATCGCCGCCGCCGACACCGAACTGCGGCTGTCGGCCGACGCCCTGTCGCCCGACGGCGTGAAGGAGCGCATCGCCTCGCGGCTGGAGCGCATCGAGGCCGCCGCCGGCCGGCAGATGATCCGCGGCACCGGCATTCTCGCCACCATCGGCGCCACTGCCCCTTTTGTCGGCCTGTTCGGCACGGTCTGGGGCATCATGAACAGCTTCATCGGCATCTCGAAGGTGCAGACCACCAATCTGGCGGTGGTGGCGCCCGGTATCGCCGAAGCGCTGCTGGCGACCGCGCTCGGACTGGTGGCGGCGATCCCGGCGGTGGTGATGTACAACATGTTCTCGCGCTGGATCGCCGGCTACCGGGCGTTGCACGCCGATGCCGCAGCCGACATCCTGCGCCTGATCAGCCGCGATCTCGATCGCGGCGCGTTCAATCGCCCGGCGGAACGCCGCCGGCCAGTGTCGGCGGCCGAGTAATCCGATGAGCCTGCGTCTCGATCACGGCGAGGAAGCTTTAAGCGAGATCCACGAGATCAACGTCACGCCGTTCATCGACGTCATCTTGGTGCTGCTGATCATCTTCATGATCGCGGCGCCGCTGGCGACCGTGGATATTTCCGTCGATCTGCCGGCCGCCAATATTGAGCCCAGCGCGCGTCCCGACAAGCCGCTGTTCCTGACGCTCAAATCCGACTTGAGCGTGACGCTCGGCGCCGATGCGGTGAGCCGCGCCACGCTCGGCGCCGCGCTCGATCAGGCGACCGCCGGCGACAAGCAGCAGCGCGTGTTCCTGCGCGCCGACAAGACCGTGCCCTATGGCGAACTGATGACGCTGATGAACGAGCTGCGCAGCGCCGGCTATCTGCACGTGGCGCTGGTAGGGCTCGAAGCGGAGAAGCTCAAGTGAAGCCGCGCAGCAGCTTGCGCTGGGGCGCATGTTTCGTGCTGGCGCTGGGCATCCACGCCGCCGGCGCGGCGGCGCTGCTGGCGCATTGGCACGAGGATTCCGATCTGGTGGCGAACGCGCCGGTGATTATGATCGAGCTCGCCGCCGTGCCGGTCGCGCCCAATATCAAGCCGACCGAAGCGCCGCCCGGCCCGGAGCAGACCGAAGCGCAGCCGCAGCCCGAAGAAGTGAAGCCGGTCGAGAAACCGATAGAGAAGAAAGTCGAGCTACCGGTCGAGCCGCAGGCCGAACCGCAGCTCGCGGTCATGCCGCCGCTGAAGCCGATCGAAAAGCGGGTCGAAAAGAAGCACCGGCAAAAGCAGGCCAGCCTGAGCAGCGCTCCGAGCCCGGCTGAAAGAAAAGCCGAGCGGGCGGCTGCGCCGACGCCGGGCGCCTCCTCTCGCAATCCCGACGCGGTGCCGAACTGGAAATCGCAATTAGTCGCCCGGCTCGAACGCGCCAAGCGCTATCCGTCCGAGGCGCAATCGCGCGGCGAGCAAGGCGTGGCGCAACTCGCCTTCAGCGTCGACCGCGACGGCGGCGTGCACCACGCCCGCATTGTACGCAGCTCGGGCTCGCGCCTGCTCGACGAAGCGACGCTGGCGCTGGTCGAGCGCGCCGCGCCGCTGCCGGCGCCGCCGCAGGAGATTTCCGGCGCGCAGATCGCGATATCGGTGCCGATCCGCTACAACATGCGCTGAGCCGGGCTTGTCAGCCGGCTTTCTGATCCGCGCGCGGCGCGCTTGATTTCGCGCCGGCGTATTCGCCGAACACCCGTCCCATCATGACCAGCACCGGCCCCCGCAACGCGGCCTGCGCAAGCAGCGCGGGCAATTCGCGGATCGGGGCTGAAACCACGGCCTGATTCGCCCGCGTGGCGTTGGCGATTGCCAGCGCCGGCGTCTGCGGGTCGAGCCCTTCGGCGGTGGCCTTCTCGACCAGCGCAGCCAATGTGCGGACCGGCATGTAGATCGCGGTGGTCGTGGCCGGGTCGGCAAGGCTCTGCCAATCGAGGTCCGCCGGCAACGCGCCATCGTGCGCGTGGCCGGTAACGTATTGCAGCCGGCGGGCATGATTGCGGTCGGTCAAAGGAATGCCGAGCCGGCTGGCCGCGCCTTGCGCCGCGGTGATGCCGGGCACCACGTCGACCGCGATATTGGCGGCCCGGCAGGCCGCGATCTCCTCGGCCGCGCGGCCAAAAATCAGCGGATCGCCGCCCTTGAGCCGCACCACGCGCTTGCCCTGCTTGGCGAGGCTCACCATCAGCGCATTGATATCGTCCTGCTTGCACGATGGCCCGAAGCCGGTCTTGCCGACCAGCATCTTGCGCGCCTCGCGGCGGGCGAAGTCAAGCACGTCGCGCGACACCAGGTCGTCGAACAGGATCACGTCGGCCGATTGCAGCGCGCGCACCGCGCGCAGCGTCAGCAATTCGGGATCGCCAGGGCCGGCGCCGACCAAAATGACCGAACCGTTCTCGACCGCGCTTCCTAAACCTTGCACCTCGGCGACAAAGCGTTCGAAATCGTTCTGCGCCGGCTCGCCGTCGGGATTTCGGATGGCATGCGCGGTGAACAATTGCCAAAACTTGCGGCGGCCCAAAAACGGCAGGCCGGACGCCTTCAGCGCGACACGCCAGTGCGCGGCAGCGGCGGCCCAATCGGCAAACCCTTTCGGCAGCAGCGCTTCCAGTTTGGCCCTGATCGCTTGCGCGAATACCGGCGCGGCGCCGTCGGTGGAAATGCCGATCACCAACGGCGAGCGGTTGACGATTGCGCCGAAGGCGAAGTCGCAGAACGCCGGCTTGTCGATAACATTGACCGGGACGCCGAGATCGCGGGCGGCGGCGGCAAAGGCGGCGGAGGCGTCATCGTCCTCGAAGGCGCCGATGGCCACCGCCGCGCCCTTCAGGTCATCCGCCGTCCAGCCGCGCCGCTGCACCGCGATCGCACCGCGCGGCGGGTCGCCGGCAACCTGCAACAGCTCATCGGATGGCGTCTCGGCGTAGACCTCCACGCGCGCGCCGGCGGCCGACAGCAATTCCACTTTCCACGCCGCGGCGGCGGTGCCGCCGGCGATGACCGCGCGTTTGCCCTCGAGCGCCAGAAAAACCGGAAGCCGCGCCAGCGGCGCCATTTTGCCGGAGCGTGTTTCGGAAGGTGTGCGTATCAGATCCACGGCTTCAATCCTTTAATAAACGTCAGCTTGGTAGCGGTCGTTTTTTTCAACTCGGCGACGTAGCGCGCGGCGTCTTCCGGGCTGCGCTTGCCGTGCTCGGCCACCACGTCGGTCAGCGCGCGTTCGACATCTTTCGCCATGCGCAGGGCATCGCCGCAAACGTAGATATACGCGCCGCGTTCGAGCCAGGCCCAGAGGTCGCGGCCGTCGTCGCGCATGCGGTGCTGCACGTAAATCTTCTCGCTGCCGTCGCGCGACCAGGCAAGCGTCAGTCGCGTGAGATGGCCGTTTCTGCGCATCTCCTTGAGTTCGTCCTCATAGAAAAAATCGTAGTCGCTGCGCTGGTGGCCGAAATAGAGCCAGTTGGGTCCCGGCGCCTTGCTCGCCATGCGCTCCTGCAGGAACGCCCGGAACGGTGCGATGCCGGTGCCAGGCCCAATCATGATGATCGGCTTATTGGGATCGGCCGGCAGCGCGAAGTGCTGGGCTTTCTGCACATAGACCCTGATCTTGTCGCCGGGCGAAACGCGGCCTGCGAGAAATGTCGAAGCAACACCAAGACGCGTGCGCTTGTCCACCTGATAGCGAACGGCATCGACTGTGAGCGCGACACGGCCCGGATTGCATTTGAGTGACGACGAAATCGAATAGACGCGCGGCTGCAAAGCATCGAGCGACTCGATGAAGGCTTCCGGGTCCGGCCGGATGCCGGGAAATTTCTGCAACGCCGCCAGCACGTCGAGCGTGCCGGCGTCGCCGTCGGGATCCTGCCCGTCGGCCAGCGCCTTGGCTTTCTTCTTCCGCTCGCCGCCGGTGAGGTAGGAAATGAGCTGGAACAGCATGTCCGGCGCCGGCGACAGCGATACGCCGTCGGTCAGCGCCTCGCGCAAGGTGCGCCCGCCGATCGGAAACTCCGGCGGCGCGTCGAGCGCGGCAAGCACCGCATCGACCAGCGCGGAATCGTTCGCCGGATAGACGCCGAAGCTGTCGCCGACCTCGTAGTCGAGCCCGCAATCGGCGAGATCAAACTCGATATGCCAGGTCTCTTTTTCGGAGCCCTCTTTGTTGAGGCGGCGGCGCGACAGGAACGTCGCGTAAACCGGATTATCGCGCGAGCGGCCGGGCGCCGACACCGGCGCGGCCGGCGCAGGCGCGGCGTCGGCCTTCGCCGCAGGCGCCGCCTGCCCGAGTTCGGCATATAGATTCTTGAGCATGCGGGCGGTGTCCTTGCCGCCCGGCACGCACAAATTCAGCCGCTCTTCTTTCTTCGTGAACAACGCTTCGGCGTAGTCCTTGCAGTTATAGCCGCATTGGCTGCAATCCTGCTGCGCCATCGCCGCCATCAACCGGCGCGGCAACGGCTTGCCGTCGGCGAGCTTCATACGGTCGGGCAGCGGCATGGCGGGATCGTGCCAGGGCGCACCGTCGTCTTCTTCGGCGGGCGCGCCGCGCTCGAGCAGGCCCGGCATCAGTTTGGCCACCTGTTCGTCGGACAGCGGCGTCACGCTCTCTTCCAGCGAGATCATGCCGGCGAACAGGCCATTCAGCCAGGTGCGCTGCTCGGGCGTGAACGGCGCGGATTCCGGAATCAACGACGGGATGCGCGGGGTAATGCTCATTCCACCGCCTCCAGCTCGACCATCGATTTGAGCGCGTCGATCTCGTGCCGGCGCGCAAAAGCGATGAAGGTTTCCTGGCGCGATTGGCGATGCGCCAGATAGGTCTTGAGCACGCGCTCGACCGTTTTCGGCGTGTCCGCCGCCTTGACGTCGCGATAGAGTTCGCGGCCGAGCACCGCGTAAGGGCCGAAGCCGCCGCCGATCAGCAAATGATAGCCCTCGACCGGATCGGCGTCCTCGCCGACCTCGACCTTGCAGGCCAGCAGGCCGATCTCGCTGACGAAATGCTGCGCGCAGGAATGATGGCAGCCGGTGAGATGGATGTTGACCGGCGTGTCGAGCGGAACGCGCGTCTCGCACCAGCGCGCGATCTCCTCGGCATGCCGTTTGGTGTCGGAGGCGGCGAACTTGCAGCCGGTATTGCCGGTGCAAGCGACGAGGCCGGCGCGGATCGCGTTGGTCTCGATGGCGAGGCCGAGACCTTCGATCTTCGCTTGTGCCTCGTCCAGCTTGGCCGTGGGCACGCCAGAGATCAGCAGGTTCTGCCACACGGTGAGCCGGATATCGCCGTCGCCGAGGTCGCGCGCGATATCGGCCAGGCCCTTCATCTGCGCGACCGTCAAGCGGCCGACCGGCACGACCACGCCGATCCAGTGCAGGCCGTCCTGCTTCTGCGCGCGAATGCCGAGATGCGCGGTGCGGCTGAAAGCCGGACGCGGCGCCAGCGCGCCGGGCACGGCGCGGTCGAGCCTGCGGCCGAGTTTTTCCTCCATCAGCCCGAGGAATTTCTCGACGCCCAATTTGTCGAGCACATATTTGAGCCGCGCCTTGGTGCGGTCGGTGCGGTCGCCGGTATCGATGAACACGCGCACCACGGCGTCGGCGACCTTGGTGGCGTCGGCTGGCTTGACCAGGACGCCGGTGTCGCCGGCAAAGCTGTGGTGCCCGGTGAGCCCGCCTAGGCAAAGCCGGAACCAGACGCCTGGCTCAAGCCCGAAGCCGTCGTTCACCTGCACGGCCTGGAAGCCGATGTCGTTGGTGTCCTCTAGCACCGGAATGATGCCGGCGCCGTCAAAGCCGACGTTGAACTTGCGCGGCAGGCCGTAGAGCGAGCGGTCGTTGAGAATGTGGAAGTGCCATTCGCGCGCATAGGGACGCGTGTCGATCAGTTCCTGCCGGTCGATGCCGGCGGTAGGCGTGCCGGTGACGTTGCGGATATTGTCGGCGCCGGAGCCGCGCGAGCACAGGCCGAGGTCCTGCACCCCCTCAATCATGTTGACCGCGTTCTTGGCCTCGATCTCACGGATCTGCAGATTGGCGCGGGTGGTGACGTGGGCGTAGCCGCCGCCATAGCGCTCGGCCAGATCGGCGACACCGGCGAACTGCGCGGCTTTGAGGATGCCGTTCGGCATGCGCAGCCGGCACAT
The DNA here is from genome assembly GCA_003152455.1 of Hyphomicrobiales bacterium. Taxonomy (GTDB): domain Bacteria; phylum Pseudomonadota; class Alphaproteobacteria; order Rhizobiales; family Xanthobacteraceae; genus Pseudolabrys. The sequence continues at coordinate 30,021 of PMAF01000314.1, read as the reverse complement.
GTAGGAGTTCTGGTTCGGCGCCACGTAGAACAACCCGAAAAAGCGCCAGCGGAAATTGTCCGGCGGCTTGGGATATTCGTTCTTGGCGGCGAGATCCTTCAGCCGCTCGTAGCTATCGAACGGATGCTGCTCGCGCTTGAACTTCTCCGGGTCCGACAGCTTGCCGCCGGCCTTGAGCACGCGGTCCTGCGCCTTGAACGCGGCGGCATCGGGGCCGACCGGCGCGGGCGCGGCCAGCGCGCCCGTCAGCCCCGCGGCGGAGCCGGCAAGGGAGCCTGAAAGCCCCTTCGCCGTCTTGGCGATCTGCAAGCCGGCGGCAAAGCCCTCCAGATAGCGCTTCTGTTCGGGCTCGAAGTCGCCAGTTGCCGTTGCGGCCGCCAGCTTGAGATCGCTGCCGGCTTCCGTCGTCATTCCGCCGGCACCTGCGTCGGCATGGTCAGCGGTGCGGGGGCGGACTTGCTCGGCTTGTGCGTGATGTAAATCGCCAAGCCTGTGAAAATGAAACCGCCGACCAGATTGCCGATCGTGACCGGGATCTGATTCCACAGCCACCACTCGGCGACCGTGATCTTGGCGCCCATCATCATGCCGGTCGGGATGATGAACATGTTCACCACCGAGTGTTCGAAGCCTTGGGCGAAGAAGATGAAGATCGGCATATAGGCGCAAGCGATCTTGCCGATGGTCGAATTGGTGGTCATGGCCGCGACGATGGCGAGGCAGACCATCCAGTTGCACAGCATCGCCTTGACGAAGACGGTGATCAGACCGGCATGGCCGATGGCCGCGTAGCCGATGGTCTTGGCCTCGGCGATCGCCACGATCTTGGCCGCAACGCCAGCCGGCGCGGCGGTGCCGAAATTGGTCAGCACGATCGCCAGCAACCCGCCATAGACGACGCTGCCGATCAAATTGCCGATAAAGACGAATGCCCACTTGGTGAGTAGGGTCGAACTGCTGGCATCCTTTTCGAGCCAGGGCAGCGGCAGCAAGGCGAAACTGCCGGTCACAAGATCGAGGCCGAGCAGCACGATGAGAATGAGGCCGACCGGGAAAATAAGCGCGCCGACCAGCGGCTGCCCGGTCTGCACCGTACCGGTAATGGCAAGGCTGGTGGCCGCGGCCAGTATGCCGCCGGCGAGCGCACCGCGAATGAGGCAGTCGGCAGCCGACATGCCGAGCTTGCGGCGGCCGGTTTCGATCATGGCGCTGGCGACGTCGACAGGCTTTACGTAATCCATTTCTCGACTCCCTGTTATGGCGGTCGCCAAGATCGGTGCGCAGAATAGTCTGGCCGGCCGCCGCTAAATTTATGCTGCATGGCAGCAAGGAGCGTGCCAGCCCGGAATGCGTTGATATGTTTATAGGATTTTTACTCGATGGAACTTCATTTGGGCGCTTGCCTTGCAAAGCAGCAACGCCGGTCGAATACTTAAGCAAGCCCGTGCCGCGCCTTCGCACCGGCCTCACCGCGCCGCGCGTCCGGCTTGCTTACCCACATTGGCGTGGAAGTCGCGGCCGTTTCCGGTGGCGGCGACTAAGCCGGTGCGAATGGTGAAATCGCCGAAGCGTTCGCCCTTCTGACGCTCGGCGGCGTAAGCCGCGAACACGGAATCGAGCGCCGCGACGATCGCGTTGTGATCGAAATCCTCGGCATAGAGCTTCGACAGCCGCGAGCCGTCGAAGGCGGCGCCAAGATAAAGATTGTAGCGGCCCGGCCCTTTGCCGACCAAGCCGATTTCCGCCAGATAAGGCCGCGCACAGCCGTTCGGACAGCCGGTCATGCGGATGACGATATCGTCGGAAGAGAGCCCGTGCGCCGCGAGGCTCTCATCGAGCGCCGTCATCAGATCGGGCAGATAGCGTTCGCTTTCGGCCAGCGCTAATCCGCAAGTCGGCAACGCGACGCAAGCCATGGAATTGCGCCGCAGGCCGGACCAGGGCGCCAGCAGCCCCGCCTCTTTGGCGATCCAGTGGATCTCGGTCTGCCGCTCGATCGGAATATTGGCGACGATCAGGTTCTGGTTGGGCGTGATGCGGAAATTTCCATCATGGCTTTGCGCGATCTGGCGCAGCGCCGATAATTGCTTCGCACTGGCATGATCGAACAGCCGGCCGTTTTGGACGAACAGCGTCAGATGACTGCGGCCGTCGGCGGCCTGGCTCCAGCCGTAGCGGTCGCCGGTCGAGGTGAACTTGAACGGCTTTGCCGGTTCAACGACAACCTTCGCGCGGCGCACGACTTCGGCGCGGAAGAAATCGAGCCCGCGGTCCTCGATAGTGTATTTCAACCGTGCGTGCTTGCGGTTCAAGCGGTCGCCCCAGTCTCGCTGCACGGTGACCACGGCCTCGGCAATCGCCACGGCGTCTTTGGTCGCGCAAAAGCCCATCAAGTCGGCGGTGCGAGGGTAGGTGTCCTCCTCGCCGTGGGTCATTCCCATCCCGCCGCCAACGGTCACATTCCACCCTGTCACGCCGCCTTTGTCGTCGAGGACTGCGATGAAGCCGAGATCATGCGCGAACACGTCGACATCGTTGGAGGGCGGCACCGCCGCCACGATCTTGAATTTGCGCGGCAGGTAGGTCTTGCCGTAGATCGGCTCCACCACGTTGTCCTCACCGCCGGCGATGCGCTCGCCGTCGAGCCAGATTTCGCGGTAGGCCGGTGTCTGCGGCGTCAGGTGATCCGAGACCTTGCGCGCCAGTTCCAGCGCGGCCGCATGGGCCGGGCCCTGCTCGGGGTTGGCGCCGCACATCACGTTGCGGTTGACGTCGCCGCAGGCCGCGATCGAATTCAGTAGCGCCGCATCGATTTCCTTCAGCGTCGCCTTCAGATTCGATTTGATGATGCCGTGCAGCTGTACCGTCTGTCGCGTGGTCAGCCGCATGGTGTGGTTGCCGTAATCGCGCGCCACCTGGTCGAGCGCCAGCCATTGCGCCGGCGACAGCACGCCGCCGGGAACACGCACGCGGATCATGAAGGCGAAGGCCTTCTCCATCTTCTTTCGGGTGCGCTCGGGCCGCAGGTCGCGGTCGTCCTGCAGATACATGCCGTGGAACTTCACCAGCTGCTGGTCGTCCTCGACGATGGCGCCGGTGATTTCCTCAGCTAGGCCTTCGGCGAGCGTACCGCGCAGATAATCGCTCGCTTCCTTGATGCGCTCGTTGCGCGAAACGTCGTCGGTCATTGGCTTTCCAACTAAAGCAGGATCAATACGTGTCCTGCAGGTAGCGCTTGTCGCGCTCCAGGCCCGCCACCGCCTGCTCGGCGACTTCCGGCGACAGCGCCTTCACCTCGGCAAAAACGCGCACCAAAGTGGCGCGCACGTCTTTCGCCATGTGCTTGGCATCGCCGCAGACGTAGAAACTGGCGCCGCCGTCGAGCCATTCGATCAGATCGTGGCGCCTGTCCCAGAGCTTGTTCTGGACATAGACCTTGCCCGGCGTGTCGCGCGAGAAGGCAACGTCCATGCGGGTGAGCGCGCCGTCCTTGAGCGCATCCTGCCAATCGAGCTGGTAGAGGAAATCGTGGGTGAACTGGCGGTCGCCGAAGAACAGCCAGCTTCGACCCTTCGCCGCCGTGGCGCGGCGCTCCTGCACGAAAGCGCGGAACGGCGCGACCCCGGTGCCGGGGCCGACCATGATGATGTCCTCGTCCGCCGGCGCAATGGCGAAATGCTTGTTGGGCTTTAGCTTCACCCGCACCCGGCCGCCGCGTTTGAGCCGCTCGGCCACGTAATTCGAAGCGACGCCTTTGCGCGCGCGGCCGTGGCTGTCATAGCGCACGGCCGAAATCAGCAAATGCGCTTCGTCGCCCACTTCGCGGCGCGACGACGCGATCGAATAGGCGCGCGGCGCCAGCGGCCGCGTCACCGCGCGCAGATGATCAGCGGTGAGCGCGATCGGAAATGTAGCGATCAGGTCGATGAGCTGGCGGCCCACGATCCATTCCTTGGCCTGACCGTCCTCGATCAGTGCCTTGACGTAAGTGTGGCCGGTCTGGGCCACGTAGGTGTCGACGGTCTTGAGCGACAGCGTGGTCACGTCGCGCGACGCGATGAGTTCGGCACGCAGCGTGTCGTCGCCGGAGAGCCCGGCGAGATTGAGTAGCTCATCGACATATTCCGGGTCGTTCTCGGCATAAAGATCGAGCGAGTCGCCCGGCTCGTAGGCCGGCATGGCGCCCTCGAAGGTGAGCGCGAGATGGATGGTTTCCTTGTTCGAGCGCGAGGAATTGAGATTAACGTGCTCGCTGATCTCGGCCTCGACAATGTTGGTGTTCGGCGCAGCCTGCGGCTTGCCGAAATCGACCTCGATCACTTGACCGTTGCCTTGGCCGCGGTTGGCATCGGGCGGGGTGAGAACTTTCAGAGCATCGCCGATCCAGGCGGTTGCCGGCGCGGCGAAATCGAGATCGCAATCGACCCGCTCGACCACGCGTTTTCCGCCCAACGCGGCCAGCCGCTCGTCGATCTTTTTGCCGATGGCGCAGAATTCCGCATAGGCCGTGTCGCCGAGCGCCAGCACGCCGAATTCGACGCCGTCGAGGCGCGGGGTGCCCTCACCCATCAATTCGGCATAGGCGCGCACGGCGCGCGCCGGCGGCTCGCCCTCGCCCCAGGTGGCGGCGATGAATACAAGGCGCTTGGCCTTCGTGAGATCGGACGGTTCGAGATCGACCATGTCGATGAGCGTCGGCTTCAGGCCGTTTTTGCGCGCGGCCTTGGCGAGATCGTTCGCGAGCTTCTCGCTATTGCCGGACTCGCTGGCATAGACAATCGTAAGCGGCTCGGCCGGGCGCGCCGGTGCTGCCGGCTGCGCCTGCCCGGTGACCGATTCGACGCCGGCGAGGAAGCCCGCCAGCCAGGCGCGCTGCAGCGCATTGGCCGGCCCGACCACGCGGTTGAGCAGGTCGATCTCCTCCTCGGCGAATGGCGCGGTCTTCGGGATGGTGGCGAAACTGGATGACATGGGCGCGGCGCCTTACCAGAACATGCGCGGCAGAATGCCGAGAAGAACAAACGCTAGCAGGGCGGTCGCGATCGCCACGACCCAATCGTCTGGCGAGATGTCCGCCAGAAGGCGCCGCTGTTCTTGGGAAAAATCGCTCACCGCTTTCAAGCTCCCGCAGGGTCGACAGAAGCCCGTAAATAGAAGCTAATTCTGTGTAATCGCAATAACCCCTGGAAAATAAGAAGATATTTCCTGATTCCGGGCGCCGGTGGGGTAACAATTTCCTTTCACGGCTGACTTCGGCAGAACGCCGGTGCTGCCGGTTTTCACGGGCGGACGGCTAGAAAACTTAACTGTGGAGCCATTGGCGCTGGCACCTCCGCCGCCCGCGGCGCCCGGATAGAGTTGCGGCCCGCATGACCGCCACCGCCCACCAAAAACGCCTCCGCGCGCTGCTGACGCCCGCCGAACACCGGGTGCTGGCGCGCCTCGATACGCCGCAAAAAATTCAGACCTACATCGAAAAGCTGCCACCCAATTTCGAGCTCAAGGGCGACACCTGCATGTCGCCGCGCCGCGTGCTGAAGACGCGCACCGCCCATTGCGCGGAAGCGGCGGTCCTCGCCGTCGCCGCCTTTGTCTATCACGGCAAGCCGGCGTGGCTCGTGGATATCCAGTCGCTGCCCAGCGACCAGGACCACATCGTCACGCTATTCCGGGAGCGCAGTCTATGGGGCGCGATCAGCAAGACCAACCATGCCGTCTTGCGCTGGCGCGATCCGATCTACCGCAGCCCGCGCGAGCTGATGATGACCTACGCCCACGAATACAATCTAGATGGCGGCAAGAAATCGATGCTGGCTTATTCAAAGCCGTTCTCGCTCGCCCGCTACGCGCCTGCGCGGTGGTTTATAGCACCCGATGATCTCGACTGGCTGATGGTGGCACTCGATGATTTCCCGCATCAGCCGTTAGCGCCAAAGCACGCTTTGCGGCGACGCCGCCGCACGACCCGGGTCGAACTGAAATCGCAGGATGTCACGGAATGGCCGGTACCGCGCGAGCGCCGGGTCAAGCTCACGAAGTAATGCTATAATCCGCCGCCAAAGGTCGGAGACAAATCGCTTGGCGTCTTTCACATTCCGCAGACAATTGACCGTCGAATGGGGCCAGTGCGATCCGGCTGGCATCGTGTTCAACAGCCGTTTTTTCGAGATGTTCGACGTCAGCACCTGGATGCTGTTCGAAGCAGCACTCGGCGTGACCGCGCATGAGCTGGCGGAAAGCTTCGACATTATCGGCATTCCACTGGTGGATGCGCGCGCCAATTTTCTGAAACCCATAAAATTCGGCGACGTGGTGGAAATCGCCTCGCGGGTGACCGAGTTTCGCCGCTCCAGCTTCGATGTCGAACACCAGCTAACCGTCGGCGGGAAACTGGGGGTGGACGGGGCCGAGACGCGGGTATGGACGGCGCGTGACAAGGACAATCCCGACAAGATCGGCGGCGTCGCCATTCCGAGCGATGTCGTTGCCCGATTTGGCTAATCGCCTGAGGACCGCGGCCAATCGTCCTAGCCATTCCCGGTAATTGGTCTGGAGGGGGTCGGCGCGCTGGTGTGTCGTAACGAAATAATCAGACGAAGCGCGAATCGCTCAACAGGCGCCGTACAGGGAAGAAACGTTTTTGACCCGGCTTCTTGAGTTCACGCTCAATGGGCGTGACCGCACCGACGCGGTCGCCGATAATATCCTGCTGCTTGATTTCCTGCGCGAAAAAGTAGGGCTTACCGGGACGAAGACTGGCTGTGACGGCGGCGAATGCGGCGCCTGCACGGTGCTGATCGACGACAAGCCGGCGCTATCCTGCCTGACGATTGCAGCAACCGTGCAAGGGCGGCGCGTAGACACCATCGAGTCGCTTGGGACCGATGGGCAGCTTTCCGCCGTGCAGCGCGGCTTTCACGAAAAGCTCGGCTCGCAATGCGGCTATTGCACGCCGGGCTTCATCATGGCTTCGGCCGGACTCTTGCGGAAAATTCCGAACCCGAACGAGGCCGAGATTATCGAAGCGCTCGGCAGCAATATCTGCCGTTGCACCGGCTACGTGAAGATCATCGAAGCGGTGAAATACGCTGCCGCGCTCAACGCGCAAGGTGTGGCGCCATGAACAAAATCGTTCCGGCGCACAATATCGGCGGCTACGTGCCGATGATCGACGGGCCGGAGAAGGTTTCCGGTCGCGCCAAATACACGGCCGACATTCTGCACCCCGGCATGCTGGCGGGGCGCATTTACCGAAGCCCCTATTCGCACGGCGAGATCGTCGCGGTCGATGTGTCGGAGGCGCTTAAAGTTCCCGGCGTACGCGCCATCGTCACCGGCGCCGATTGCGACAAGGCCTTCGGCGTGCTGCCGATCGCGCGCACTGAATATCCGCTGGCGCGCGACCGCGTGCGTTACCGCGGCGAGCCGGTGGCCGCGGTCGCTGCCGTCGACGACGCCAGCGCACGCGAAGCGCTGCGCCGCATCAAGCTCACGGTGCGCGAACTGCCGGCCTATTACACATCCAAGGCGGCGCTCGCACCCGGCGCCGTGCAACTGCACGAAAAGAAGCCCGGCAATGTCGAGCGCGACGTGCTGTTCGAGCTCGGCAGCGCGGAACAAGGCTTTGCGCAAGCCGATCTGGTGCGCGAGGGTACCTATAACTGCGCGGAAGTGTGCCAGAACCAGATGGAGATGCACGCGGCCGTCGCCGAATACGACGCCGTGCGTGAACGCATGACCGTGCATGCCTCGACGCAAGTGCCCTATTACGTTCATCTAATGCTGTCGCAAATTCTCGGCATGGAAATGTCGCGCATCCGCGTGATCAAGCCGCATGTCGGCGGCGGTTTCGGCTGCCGCACCGAGACGCTGGCGATCGAACTGATCGCCGCGCTGCTGGCGCGCAATTGCAACGGCACTGTCCGGCTGGTGACGACGCGCGAGGAGACCTTCATCACCCACCGCGGAAGGCCAGAGACCGACATCAAGCTCAAGATCGGCATGCGCAAGGACGGCCGCATCAAGGCAGTCGAATGCGAATGCGATCAGCGCGGCGGCGCGCATTCCGGCTACGGTGTGGTGACGATCCTCTATGCCGGGTCGATGCTGTACGCGATCTACGACCTGCATAACGTCAAATATACCGGCCGGCGCGTGCTCACCAACACGCCGCCTTGCGGCGCCTTTCGCGGCCACGGCACCGTCGATATCCGCTTCGCATTCGAAAGCCTGGTTGACGAGTTGGCGGCGGAGCTCGGACTCGACCCGTTCGCGGTGCGGCGCGCCAATCTACTGCAGGCGCCGACCTTCACCGACAACGATATGATGGTGAATTCCTACGGTCTGCCGGAATGCATGGACTGGGTGGAGAAGGAAAGCGGCTGGGCCCGGCGCAAGGGCAAGATGCCCAAAGGCCACGGCATCAGCAAAGGCCTCGGCATGGCCTGCTCGCATTACATCAGCGGCGCCTCCAAGCCAGTGAACTGGACCGGCGAACCGCACGCCACCGTCAAGATCAAGCTCGATTTCGACGGCTCCATAGTGGTGCTGTCGGGCGCCGCCGATATCGGTCAGGGCTCGACGACAATTCTCGCGCAAACCGTGGCCGAGGTGCTCGGCCTCGATCTCTCCCGCGTGCGCGTGGTCACCGGCGACAGCGAGGTGGTGCCGAAGGACAACGGCTCTTACTCGTCACGCGTCACCTTCATGGTCGGCAACGCCGCACTCGATGCCGCGCGCAATCTTAAAAGCGTTCTGGTCAGTGCCGCCGCCCGCAAGCTGGAAGCCCGGCCCGAAGACATCGAATGCCTGGGCGAGCTTTATCGCGCCGGCGCGCAGGACAAGGGCGCCACCTTCGATGAGGTGGTGGCCGAGGCGCTCAAAGATTCCGGCACCATCACGGTGACCGGCAATTATTCGACCACTCCGGAATCGCACGGCGGCAAGAAATATCGCGGCTCGGCCATCGGCGGCACCATGGGCTACAGCTACTCGGCGCAGGTGGTCGAGGTGACGGTCGACGAGGAGACCGGCGTGGTCACCGTCGACAGAGTCTGGGTCGCGCACGACTGCGGCAAGGCGCTCAATCGTTTGACGGTGGAAGGCCAAGTGCAGGGCTCGGTCTGGATGGGCATGGGTCAGGCCATGAGCGAAGAGGCCGCCTATCACGACGGGCTGATGCTCACCGCCAATATGCTCGATTACCGCGTGCCGACCATTCAGGATTCGCCGCCGATCGAAGTCGGCATCGTCGAGAGCATGGACCCGCATGGGCCGTTCGGCGCCAAGGAGGCGGGCGAAGGCTCACTCGCGGCGTTCCTGCCGGCCCTCACCAACGCCATCGCCGACGCCATCGGCATCCGCTTCAACGATCTGCCGGTAACGCCCGACCGCGTGTTCGAGGCGATCGAGAAGCGCAGGCTCGCGCTCGGCAAGAACAACGGAGGCGCATGATGGACGCCCTCCCCGACTTCCGCGTGCTCAATCCAGCGACGCTCGACGAAGCGCTGGCCGTGCGCGCCGCCCATCCGGGGAGCATGGCGCTCGGCGGTGGCACCGATCTCGTCGTCAATATCCGCCGCGGCATCGTGGCGCCCCCGGTGTTGATCGACATGAACCGAGTGGCGGAGCTGTCCGCCATCAAGGCTGACGCAAATACGCTTGAGATCGGCGCCTCGGTGCGCCTGACCGCGCTCGTGGAAAATCCGGCGATCGTGCAGCATTATCCGGCGCTGGCGCAGGCCGCCTCCCGCGTCGCCGGCCCTACCCAGCGCAACATGGGCACCGTCGGCGGCAATCTCTGCCTCGACACCCGCTGCATTTTCTACAATCAGAGCGAATGGTGGCGCGACGCCAACAGCCACTGCCTGAAGACCACCGGCTCCGTCTGCCACGTGGCGCCGAAAAGCCGCGGCGTTTGCTTCGCGACTTTCTCGGGCGATCTGGCGCCGGCACTGCTCGCGCTCGGCGCCGAAGTGGACATCGCCGGTCCCGCCGGCAAGCGCAGCATCCCGCTCGATAAACTCTATATCGGCTTCGCGCGCCAGGATGTGCCGGTTACCGAAACTCAGGGCGACGGCAAATATTTTCTGTCGCTGCGCTCCGGCGAAATCGTCACCGCTGTGCGCGTCACGAACACCCCCGGCCTGCGCTCGGCCTACGACAAGATCCGCATCCGCAAGTCGATCGAATATCCGGTGGCCGGCGTGGCGGTGGCGCTGCGGCGCGCCGACGACATGCTCGCCGATCTGCGGGTGGCGTTCACCGGCACCAATCCGCGCCCGATACTGCTCGAAGGCACCGCCGAACTGTGCGGGGGAAAATTCGGCGAGCGCGTGTTCAAGGGGCTCGATGCCCTGGTGCGCGATCAGATCATGCCGATGAAGACCACGTTCACTCCCGGCCATTACCGCCGGCGCGTGGCCGGTGTGCTGGCGCGGCGATTGCTGACGCGATTGTTCGAAACCTGACAGGGCGAAGGGAGTGCGCTTGTCCGACAATTTAACCGAGCGCCGACCCTACAATGCCGTCACCGATTTCGTGGACGCCAATGTAGCGCGCGGTCTCGCCGAGAAGATCGCGTTTATCGATCCAAACAACACGCTCAGCTACGGCGAGTTGCAGGCGCGCTCCGTCCGCTTCGCCAACGCGCTGCGCGGGCTCGGTATCCGGCAGGAGGAACGCGTCGCGCTGCTGCTGAACGACACGGTCGATTATCCGGCAGCGTTCTGGGGCACCGTGCGCGCCGGCCGTATCGCGATCCCGCTCAACACTTTCCTCACGGTTCCGCAATACGCCTATATTCTCGGCGATTGCCGCGCCACTGCGCTGGTCGCCGCCGCACCGCTCGTGCAGGCATTATGGCCGGTGATTGAGCGGCTGCCGCACTTGCGCACGGTGATCCTGGTCGGCGCCACCGCCGGCGAATTGCCTGCTTCTCGCGGCCACGACGTGCGTCTGTTCGAGGGCATCCTTGACGCCGCCGACGCAACGCCATTCACCGCCGGAACGGTGTCCGACGAAGTGGCGTTCTGGCTCTACACCTCCGGCTCGACCGGCGATCCCAAGGGCGTCAGGCATGTTCATTCCAGCCTGATGGCGACCGCAAAATTGTTCGGCCAAGGCGTGCTCGGCATCGGCGAGACCGACGTGGTTCACTCGGCGGCGAAATTGTTCTTTGCCTACGGGCTCGGCAACGCCATGACTTTTCCGCTGTCGGTCGGCGCCACCACCGCGTTATGGCCCGAGCGGCCGTCGCCGGAATCGGTGTTCGAAATGATGCGCAAGCATCGCCCTACGATTTTCTACGGCGTGCCGTCGCTCTACACCGCCCTGCTCTCGCATCCCGACATTGGCAAAGGCGCAGGCTCCGATCGGTTGCGTATATGCGTGTCAGCGGGCGAAGCGTTGCCCGCCCATATCGGCGAGCGCTGGCGCAAGGTCGTCGGCGTCGACATCCTAGACGGCATCGGTTCGACCGAACTGTTGCAGACCTTCCTGAGCAATCGGCCTGGCGAGATTCGTTACGGCTCGACCGGCAAGCCGGTGCCGGGTTACGAAGCGCGCATCGTCGACGAGAAGGGGTGCGAACTGGGTGCCAACGAGATCGGCGAATTGATCATTCGCGGGCCGTCGGCTGCCGAAGGCTATTGGAACCAGCGCGCCAAGAGCCAGCGCACCTTCGTCGGCCACTGGACCTACACCGGCGACAAATTCCGCCGCGACGCCGACGGCTATTACTATTACTGCGGCCGCACCGATGACATGTTCAAGGTCTCCGGCATGTGGGTGTCACCGTTCGACGTGGAGGCGGCGCTCACCTCGCACGAGGCGGTACTGGAAGCCGCCGTCATCGGCAAGCAGGATGCCGATGGGTTGGTCAAGCCGAAAGCTTTCATTGTGCTCAAGAACGGCTATGTCGCCGACGACAGCCTGCTCGAAAGGCTCAAAGTCCACGTCAAGGAACACGCGGGGCCCTGGAAATATCCTCGCTGGATCGACGTGCGCGCCGACTTGCCGCATACCGCCACCGGCAAGATCCAGCGCTTCAAATTACGCGATGAGGACTCGCCGGCACAACGCGCCGATTAAGCATCGGCGATCTTCACATATTCGAAATCGCCGGGCTTGTTGTCGATGCCGACCCGCGGCGGCGCGATCCAACTGGCGAACTTGCCCGGCTCCATCTGCGGCTGCATCAGGCTTTCTATAAAATCTTTGTCGCCGTCGGAGGGCAGGAATTCGCCCCGCCGCTTTGCCCATTCAGCGTCACTGAGCACATTGCCGCTCACATCGGCCTTGATATTGGTGAACTCGCCGATATGGCGGTGGAAGGCGACATGCGGCAGCTTGATCTCGAACGGAATTCCGTGCTCCGCGATCATCTTGTTCCAGCGGCCAACGCCAACATTGCAGTCGACCACATAGTCGTCGCGTAGCCGCATGTTGAGCGCCGAAAGCGCCGGCGAATCCTCGTTCTGGATTTTGCCGTCGATCAGGCGTAGCACCGGATAGGTGCCGCCCTCGAGCTGGTGGTCGTCCTTGAGCCGATCTTCGCGGTAACGGCCCTTGAGACCAGAGTGGAAGGCATTGGCGGCATTGGTCGAGATCTCGTTGCCGAACAGATCGAGCGTCAACGAGAAATGCATGTTGGCTTTTTTCTGGATGGTCGGCAGGTCGATCACACCGAGCTTGCGCACTTTCTCTATTTCATTTGGATCGCTGATGCCCGCCTCCTTCATCGCCTCGCAGGTGCGTTGGATGATGCGGGTGATGCCGGTCTCGCCGACGAACATGTGGTGCGCTTCCTCGGTCAACATGAAACGGCAAGTGCGCGACAGCGGATCGAAGCCGGACTGCGCCAGCGCCTCGAGCTGCATCTTGCCGTCGCGGTCGGTGAAATAGGTAAACATGAAAAACGACAGCCAGTCCGGCGTCTTCTCGTTGAAGGCGCCCAGCATGCGCGGCGTGTCGGGGTCGCCGGAGCGGCGCTGCAGCAGGGCTTCGGCCTCCTCGCGGCCGTCGGTACCGAAATATTTCTGCAGCAGATAGACCATCGCCCAAAGATGGCGCCCCTCCTCCACATTGACCTGGAACAGGTTGCGCATGTCGTAGAGCGACGGCGCGGTCTTGCCGAGATAGCGCTGTTGCTCGACCGAGGCCGGCTCGGTGTCGCCCTGAATCACCACCAAGCGGCGCAGCATGGCGCGGTATTCGCCAGGCACTTCCTGCCAGGCGTCCTCACCCTTGTGCATGCCGAACGGAATCTTGCGGCCCTCGTGCTGCGGCGCCAGCAGCACGCCCCAGCGGTATTCCGGCATGCGCACGTAATCGAACTTGGCCCAGCCCTTGGGGTCGACGCTGATCGCGGTGCGCAGATATACGAGCGACTCCTGGAAACCCTCCGGCCCCATGTCGTTCCACCAGTTGATGTAGCCAGGGTGCCACTTCTCCAGCGCGTGCTTGACGCGGACGTCTTCCCCGAGCCCGACATTGTTCGGGATCAAGCCGTCGTAGTCGACCTGAACGATGTTCATGATCACACCCTTTCCTTATTGAAAGTCGGCGACACGCCACTGCCGTAGAGTTTCAGCGCGCCCTGTTCGCCGATCGCGTTCGGCCGCTGGAAAATCCAGTTCTGCCAGGCGGTCAGCCGTCCGAAGATCTTGGTTTCCATGGTTTCAGGGCCGGCGAAGCGCAAGTTCGCTTCCATGCCGGTCATGGCGTCGGGCGAGAAGCTCGCGCGCTCCTCCAGCATGACGCGCAATTCGTCGTTCCAATCGAAATCCTCGTAGGCCAGCGTGACTAGGCCAAGGTCCGCGGCGGCTTCGCCTTCGATGGCTTGGCCGGATTTCTCTTTAACGTGCCCGACCTGCTCCGGTTCGCCGAGGAAGCGGGATTGCAAACGCGTGAGCCCATTTCCCATCGGATACCAACCGAAATTGGCCTCACCCAGCGTGATCGCCGCCGGCGGCCGGTTGTCGCCGGCGCGGGTGCCGACCAACATCAGCGAGCGGTCGGCGGCAAAGGCCAGTTCCGCCAGCGTGCCGGCAAAGCAGGAGCCCGGCTCGATCAGCGCTATGATGCTGCGCGGCGTCACGTCCACGCGCTTGAGCACGCGCTTGAGGTAATGGCGAATCTCGCGCATCAGCCAGTCGCCGTTCGTCTTGGCGAGGAAATCGTCGTGATCGAGCACGCCTTTCGTATCGCCTTCGGTGCGAAGCAGCAGGACGCCGATGGATTGTTCGTTGGCGCGCAAATGCAAAATGGAGTCTTCCAGCTCGCGCGCCACCGTGAGCGGCCAGAACTTGGCGCCGAGCGCGTGCGCGGCTTCGATCGACGCCGGCGCCGGTTGCGAGGGCCCACGCACAGTGACGGACGCCAGCCCGCGCGCCCGGTCGATTTCCACGTCCACGTGCGAATAGGCGACGCGGTCGCCGTCGATCTTGCGGTCGAGCGCAGTGAGCGCGATACCCTTGGCGTTTTTCGGCCGGTCCGAGCGCGCGGCCATTTCGTGCGCGCGCGCGGCCACCGCGTCTTTCCACTTCGAATTGGGCACTACCTCGTCCACCAGCCGCCATTCGACCGCCTTGGTGCCGCGGATGCCCTCTTCGATCGAGCAGAACACGTCGGCGCGGTCGCGCCTTACTTTGCGCTTGTCGGTGACACGGGTGAGCCCGCCGGTGCCTGGCAGCACCGCGAGCAACGGCGTTTCTGGCAGCGCGACCGCCGAACGGCGATCGTCCACCAGCATGATGTGGTCGGCGGCGAGCGCCAGCTCGTAGCCGCCGCCGGCGGCGTTGCCATTGATGGCGCAGAGATAAGTCTGCTTGGAATTCTCGGACGCGTCCTCGATGGCGAACCGCGTCTCGTTGGTGAACTTGCAGAAATTCACCTTCTGGGCATGCGTCGACTTGCCGAGCATGCGGATATTAGCGCCGGCGCAAAACACATTGTCTTTGCCTGACTTGATGACGACGCAGCGCACCTCTGGATGCTCAAAGCGCAGCCGCTGCACCGCGTCGTTGAGCTCGATGTCGACCCCGAGGTCGTAGGAATTGAGCTTGAGCTCATAGCCGTCGAATAATCCGCCGGCCTGATCGACGTCCATGATCAAGTAGGCGACGTCGCCTTCGGGCTCGATGCGCCAGTGGCGGTAGCGCGACGGCTCGGTCTGAAAGTCGATTGCGTGCATGCTCCAAGCGGCGCCGGCTTGAAACCGTCCGGCGGCCTTCTCCCTGTATGCATTATTTTTCCGATTCTTAGCATTCCTTTAGGCCCAGCACAACAATGCCCATAAACCTGTTGGAATGCACCCTATTGCTTAGCATTATAATGCATGTTAGCCGATAGACCATGACAGAAGCCCGCGCGAAGCCCGCCCGAGGCAGCAGCCCCGATGCCTATCTGCACCGGCTCGGCGCGCGCGTGCGCACGTTGCGCCATCAGCGCGGCATCACGCGCAAGGCCTTGGCGCAACATGCAAAAATCTCCGAAAGATATCTGGCACAACTGGAGGCGGGGCTCGGCAATTGCTCGATCGTGCTGCTGCGGCGGATCGCACGCGCCATCGGTTTGCCGGTCACCCAGCTTGTGCAGGAAGGCGCCGAGCCGCCACTAGATCTGGTGCTGCTGTCGCAATTCCTCGAGCGGCTGCCGCCGGACATGCTCGTAGAAGCCCGCAAGCTCGTGACCGAACATTTCTCCTCGCCCACCGAGGATCGCCGCCGCATCGCGCTCATCGGCCTGCGCGGCGGCGGCAAGTCCACCCTCGGCCGCCTGCTGGCGGAGCGTCTCGACGTGCCGTTCATCGAGCTCGACCGCGAGATCGAGCGGCGCAGCGGCGCCACCTTGAGCGAAATCTTCGACATGTTCGGCCAGGAAACCTTCCGCCGCGCCGAGCGCGAGGCGCTCGACGACGTGCTGCGCCGGCATCCGCATTTCGTGATCGCCACCAGCGGCAGCATCGTCACCGAACCGGGCACGCTTGAATTGCTGCTGGCCTCGTGCTTCACGGTCTGGGTACGCGCCGAGCCGGAAGAGCATATGAAGCGGGTAATGGCGCAAGGCGACATGCGGCCGATGGCCAACAACGCCCGCGCCATGGAGGATCTGGTATCGATTCTGAAAAGCCGCGAGCCGCTTTACGCCAAGGCGGAAGCCGTGCTCGCCACCACCGGCAAGACGCCCGAGCAGAACCTGGCGGAACTGTTGCGCGTCATCGCTGTTTCCACAACTCGTGTCGCGCGCAGGTCGGCGTGACCACCGTAAAATCGAAGTAAGGAGCCGGCCGACGCCGGGACGAAGAGAATGAGCGATACGATCAAAACCGACGTTCTGATTATTGGTGCCGGGCCGGTCGGCCTGTTCGCGGTATTCGAGCTAGGCCTGCTCGACATCAAGGCCCACCTGGTCGACATCCTCGACAAGGTCGGCGGCCAATGCGCCGAGCTTTATCCGGAAAAGCCGATCTACGACATTCCCGGTATTCCATTGATCACCGGCCACGGGCTCACCGAAGCTTTGATGCGGCAGATCAAACCGTTCGGACCCACCTTTCATCTCGGCGAGATGGTGACGGCCATCGAGAATATCGGCGATCCGCTGTTTCGCGTCACCACCGACGCCGGCAAGACCTTCGAATGCAAGGCGGTGGTGATCGCCGCCGGCGGCGGCTCGTTCCAGCCGAAACGCCCGCCGATCCCCGGCATCGAGCCCTATGAAGAGAAGTCGGTATTCTACGCCGTGCGCAAGATAGAAAACTTCCGCGGCAAAAGGTTGCTGGTGGTCGGCGGCGGCGACAGCGCGCTGGACTGGACGCTCAATCTGCAGCCGATCGCCAAACGGCTCACGCTGGTGCATCGGCGCGACGATTTCCGCGGCGCTCCCGACAGCGTCAACAAGATGCGCGCGCTGGTCGCGGCCGGCGCCATGGACTTGAAGATCGGTCAGGTATCGGGGTTGGAAGGCGCCGACGGCGTGCTCACCGCCGCGTCGATCAAAGGCAAGGACGCCGTCGAACACGTCGAGTGCGACGCCATGCTGCCGTTCTTCGGCCTCACGATGAAGCTCGGTCCGGTCGCGGATTGGGGGCTGGAGATGGACGACGAATTGATCAAGGTCAACACCGGCACTTTTGAAACCAACAAAGTCGGCCTCTTCGCCATCGGCGACATCAACACCTATACGGGCAAGCTCAAACTCATTCTGTCCGGGTTCCACGAGGCAGCGCTCATGGCGCAGAAGGCGCATCATTACGTGCATCCCGACAAGCGCTTGGTGTTCCAGTACACCACCTCCTCCACCAGCCTGCAGAAAAAACTCGGCGTGGCGTAGCCTTTAATGCCGAAGATCACCTACATCGAACATGACGGCGCCGTGCACACGGTCGAAGCCGAACTCGGCTCGACCGTGATGGAGACGGCCTTGCGCAACGACGTCGCCAGCATCGTCGCCGAATGCGGCGGCTCCTGCACCTGCGCGACCTGCCTGGTGCATGTCGACGAGACGTGGTTTGCGGTGGTCGGTCCGCCTTCGGCGGAAGAGGAAGAGATGCTCGACACCGCCTTCGAGGTGAAGCCTACCTCGCGGCTGTCGTGCCAGATAAAGGTAACGGAAGCGCTCGACGGGCTGATCGTGCGCACCCCGGCCTATCAGGGCCGTTAAGCGCCGATCGCAGCGCCTTGGAAAATGCGGTCGGACTAGCCATTATAATTTGCGGCCCGCATTGCTAATGCCGAGGAAAATTTTGGTCCGATGGTGGTGAACTTCGTAGCCGCAGCCGCGCTCGCGATATGGCTGTATCTGATTGTCGGGCGCGGCGGTTTCTGGCTCGCATCCGAACGCGATAACGGCGGCCCGGCGCCGACGGCATGGCCGGCGGTTACCGCCATCATCCCTGCCCGCGACGAGGCCGAAGGCGTCGGCGACACGATCGCCGCGCTGCTGAAGCAGGATTATCCCGGCGCGTTCTCCGTCATTCTTGTCGACGATCAAAGCACCGACGGCACGGCGGACGTGGCGCGGCGTGCCGCAGGCGCCGCTGCGGACCGGCTGATCGTCGTGCCCGGCGCCGCACTGCCAGCGGGCTGGACCGGCAAACTGTGGGCGATGACGCAAGGCGTCGCGCGCGCGCTCCCTGGCGAGCCCGCCTATCTGCTGTTCACCGACGCTGACATTGTCTACGACCCCGACGCGCTCACACGCCTCGTTTCGGAGGCGCAGGCGAAAGGGCTCGTGCTCAATTCGCGGATGGCCCGGCTGCGCTGCGAGAGCTTCGCCGAGCGCGCCTTCGTTCCGGCCTTCATATTCTTTTTCCAGATGCTCTACCCCTTCGCCTGGGTGAACCGGCACGACCGCGGCATGGCGGCGGCGGCCGGCGGCTGCATGTTGGTGCGCCGCGATGCCCTTGACGCGGCTGGCGGCATCGAGGCCATCCGCGGCGCCTTGATCGACGACTGCGCGCTGGCGCGCAGCCTCAAACCGCAGGGGCCAATCCGGTTGAGCTTAACCGGCCGCGTACGCAGCATCCGCGGCTATGCGACGGCGCAGGACATCCGCCGCATGGTCGCACGTTCGGCCTATGCGCAACTCGGCTATTCGCCGCTGCTGCTCGCGGCGACGGTCGGCGGCATGGCGTTGGTCTATCTCGCTCCCGTTCTTTTGGCTTTGTTCGGGCACGGCCTTGCGCAGGGGCTCGGCCTGGTCGCATGGGCGGTCATGGCAATCGCATTCCAGCCGATACTGCGGTTCTATCGGCTATCTCCCCTGTGGGGCCCCTTCCTGCCGGCGATTGCTCTGGCCTACATGGCCTTTACCCTCGACTCCGCCTATCAATATGCCCGCAAGCGCGGCGGCCTTTGGAAAGGCCGCGTCCAGTCGAACGTGAACGGCGTGCGATGACGGATGCCAATGAATTCCGGTCGGGCAAGACCCACCGCGACGAAAATTTTCCGGTGGCCTCGTGGCTCATCCGGCCACGCCATCGCGCGCTGATTCTCGCCTTCTATGAATTCGTGCGCAGCGCGGACGACATCGCCGACCACGCCTCGCTGACGGCGCAGCAGAAAGTCGCAATGCTCGATCGCATGGAGGCCGATCTTCTCGGCGCCGGCGACGACAGTGCGGAAGCGGCAACGCTGCGCCGCGCGCTTGCGGAGCGCAACATGTCGCCCCAGCACGCGCAGGACCTGCTCAAGGCATTTCGGCTCGACGCCACCAAGCTGCGCTACCGCGACTGGGACGACCTCATGGGCTACTGCGCCTATTCCGCGATGCCGGTCGGGCGTTTCGTACTCGACGTGCACGGCGAGAGCCGCGCCACCTGGCCGGCGTCCGACGCCACCTGCGCGGCGCTCCAGATCATCAACCATTTGCAGGACTGCGCGGCGGACTACCGCAATCTGGACCGCGTCTATATCCCGCTCGATGCCCTCGCCGCTTGCGGCCTTGGCGTGGAGGCGCTCGCCGCGCCGAAGGCGTCGCCGGAGCTGCGGCGCTGCCTCGCAGGACTGGCGAAGCGGACCGCGGTTCTCCTGCACCAGGGCGACGCGCTGCCGAGCCTGATCGAGGACGGCCGGCTGGCGCTGGAAATCTCGGTTATCCAGACGCTGGCCCAGCAGCTCACCGGTATCCTCCTGCGGCGCGATCCTTTGAGCGAACGCGTGCATCTCGGCAAGCTCGGCGTCGCCGGCGTCAGCCTCTTCGCCATCGTCAAGGGGCTCACGCGCCGCGCCGGTCTGCAACGCCCAACCTCGGCGGCCCAACCGTGAGCGCCGTGACCGACGAACCCGCGGCCGAAGCCGAACAGCGCGCCAGCGGCAGCTCGTTCTATCTGGCCATGCGCATCATGCCGAAAGTGCAGCGCGAGGCGATGTTCGAGATCTATTCGTTCTGCCGCAAGGTCGATGACATCGCCGACGAAGCCGGCCCGCGCGATGTGCGGCTCGATCAATTGCAACACTGGCGTAACGACATCGATGCGCTCTATGGCGGCACGCCGCCGCCGCACTTACGCGGGCTGGCCAGCGTCGTGCGCGACTTCGATCTGCAGCGCGAGGATTTCCTTGCCATCATCGACGGCATGGAGATGGACGTCGTGGCCGACATCCGCGCGCCCACGCTCTCGACCTTCGACGTTTATTGCGACCGCGTCGCCAGCGCGGTCGGCCGGCTGAGCGTTCGCGTGTTCGGAATGGAGACGCAGGCTGGGCTTGCGCTCGCGCATCATCTGGGCCGCGCGCTGCAGATCACGAATATCCTGCGCGACCTCGACGAAGACGCTGCCATCGGCCGGCTCTATCTGCCGCGCGAAGCGCTCGCCGACGCCGGCATAACGACGACCGATAATCCCGCGGCGGCGCTCGCCAGTTCGACGATCGGCCAGGCTTGCGCGCCAATCGCCGCGCGCGCCGAGCGCCACTTCGCGGAAGCCAACGCCATCATGGCGAAATGCCCGCGCCGCACGGTGCGGACGCCGCGCGTCATGGCGATCGCCTACCGCATGATCCTTAACCGGCTGATGGCGCGCGGATGGCAGCCGCCGCGCCAGCCTGTACGGCTGCGGCGCTCGCAATTTCTCTGGATATTCCTGCGCCACGCGATCCTGTGATGACGCGCTCATTCCACATCATCGGTGCCGGTCTCGCCGGCCTTGCCACCGCGGTGCGGCTGGCCACACAGGGCGTACGCGCCACGGTCTACGAGGCGACCAACCAGGCAGGCGGGCGCTGCCGCTCCTATCACGACCCGGCGCTCGGGATCACGATCGATAACGGCAATCATCTCCTGCTGTCCGGAAACCGGGCGGCGCTCGGCTACCTCGCCACGATTGGCGCGAGCGACCGTCTGGCCGGGCCTTCGAGCGCGAGTTTTCCCTTCATCGATCTTGCCAGCCATGAGCGCTGGACCCTGCGCGCCAATGATGGCCGCATCCCGTGGTGGCTCTTCGACCGCCATCGGCGCGTGCCGGGGACGCGCGCGCGCGATTATTTGTCGGTGCTGGGCCTGCTGCGCGCCGCGCCGGGCGCGACCATCGGCGAGGTGCTCGATTGCAAGGGTCCGCTTTATGAGCGGCTGCTCGGGCCGCTTTTGTTGGCCGCGCTCAACTCCGAGCCGCCGGCGAGTTCGGCGAGCCTCGCCGCCGCGGTGATCCGCGAGACGCTGGCGGCCGGCGGGCGCAGCTATCGTCCGCTGTTCGCGCGCGACGGCCTCTCGGCAGCCTTCGTCGAGCCGGCGCTGCGGTTCGTCGAAGCGAACGGCGGCACCGTCGTCTTCGGCCAGCGCTTGCGGGCCTTCGCTTTCGGGCCGGGGCACGTGACGGCGCTCGATTTCGGCGACGTCTCAACACCGCTGCAGCCCGGCGACGCCGTCGTGCTGGCGGTGCCGCCGGTGGTGGCGGCATCGCTTGTCCCGGACCTGACAGTGCCGACCGAATTTCGCGCCATCGTCAACGCCCATTTCCGCCTCACACCGCCCGCCGGGCTCGCGCCCATGACCGGCATTATCAACGGCACGGCGGAGTGGCTGTTCGCTTTTCCCGACCGTCTTTCGGTCACAATCAGCGGCGCAGATCGCCTGCTCGATACGCCGCGCGAGGAGCTCGCAGCCCTGATTTGGCGGGAGGTCGCCGAGGTTGCGGGCATTGCAGGCCCCCTGCCCCCGTGGCAAATCGTGCGGGAGCGGCGGGCGACCTTCGCGGCATTGCCGCGTGAGGACGCCAAACGCCCCGAGCCGCGGACGCGCTGGAACAATCTCCTGCTCGCCGGCGATTGGACGGCGACGGGCCTGCCGGCGACGATCGAGGGCGCGATCCGCTCCGGCAACCGGGCGGCCGGTTTGATCGGAACAATGACTTGAACGATAGGCGCGATGTCTGACACCTTGAACGATCTGACCGACAGCAAGTCGACGGCGGCAGCTTCCACGCTCGAGCGCGCGATCGCCGCGGCGACCGATGCGCTGCTGGCGCGTCAGCGTCCCGACGGTCATTGGGTGTTCGAGCTTGAGGCCGACGCCACCATTCCGGCCGAGTACGTACTGCTGCGGCACTATCTCGGCGAATCGGTGAACGCGAGCCTGGAGGCGAAAATCGCGGCCTATCTGCGCCGCATCCAGGGCGCGCATGGCGGCTGGCCGCTATTCCGCGACGGCGATCTCGACGTCAGCGCGACCGTGAAGGCCTATTTCGCGCTCAAGATGATCGGCGACGACATCGACGCCCCGCATATGCGCCGCGCGCGTGAGGCGGTGCGTGCGCGCGGCGGCGCCGAACGCGCGAATGTGTTCACGCGCATCATGCTCGCTCTGTTCGGGTTCATTCCCTGGCGCGCTGTTCCGATGATGCCGATCGAGATCATGTTGCTGCCGAAATGGTTTCCGTTCCATCTCGACAAGATTTCGTACTGGAGCCGTACCGTCATCGTGCCGCTGCTGGTGCTGATGGCGAAGCGGCCGGTTGCGCGCAACGCGAAAGGCGTGCGCGTCGACGAGCTTTTTCTTGGATCACCGGAGAACCTCGGCCCGACGCCGAAGGCGCCGCAGCAGAAAGCGTCCTGGTTCTGGATCTTCCGCGGCGTCGACATTGTGTTGCGTGTGATTGAGCCGCTGCTGTTGCGGCGGCTACCCTCGCATCAGCGCGCGATCGATCGTGCCGTTGCGTGGGTCGGCGAGCGCCTCAACGGCGAAGACGGGCTCGGCGGAATTTTTCCGGCGATGGCGAACAGCGTGATGATGTTCGACGTGCTCGGATTTCCGGAAAGCCACCCGCAGCGCGCCATTGCGCGCGCGTCGGTGGAGAAGCTCCTGGTCGTGCACGAGCACGAAGCCTATTGCCAACCTTGCGTCTCGCCGATCTGGGACACCGGGCTTGCCTGCCACGCTTTGCTTGAAGCCGGCGGCAAGCGCGCGGTCGCGCAGGTCAAGCAGGGCCTCGACTGGCTGACGCCGACGCAGGTTCTCGATGTGCGCGGCGACTGGATTGCGCGGCGGCCCAATCTGCGCCCCGGCGGCTGGGCATTCCAATATGCCAATCCGCACTATCCCGACGTCGACGATACGGCCGTCGTCGCCATGGCCATGGACCGCGTTCAGAAAGAGTCGGGCGGTCGGGATTTTCGCGCGGCGCTCGAACGCGCGCGCGAATGGATCATCGGCATGCAGAGCGATAACGGCGCCTGGGGTGCATTCGATGCCGACAACGAGTTCTACTACCTGAACAACATCCCATTCGCCGACCACGGCGCGCTGCTCGATCCGCCGACGGAGGATGTCACGGCACGCTGCGTCTCGATGCTGGCGCAGTTCGGCGAACGGAGCCCGGCGCTGCAGCGTGGACTAGACTATCTCAGCCGCACCCAGCTCGCCGACGGCGGCTGGTATGGCCGCTGGGGCATGAATTACATCTACGGAACCTGGTCGGTGCTGTGCTGTCTCAACGCCGCCGGGCTCGATCCTGCTGCCCCAGTCATGCGCAAAGCGGCCGACTGGCTCGTGTCCATCCAGAATGCCGATGGCGGCTGGGGCGAGGACGGCACCAGCTACAAGCTCGACTACCACGGCTACGAGCGCGCTCCGAGCACCGCCTCGCAGACCGCCTGGGCGCTGATCGGGCTGATGGCGGCGGGCGCGGCCGAGTCCCCTGCGGTCAAGCGCGGCATCGACTATCTTCAGCGCACGCAAGGCTCCGACGGGCTATGGGCGGAGGAGCGCTACACCGCGACCGGGTTCCCGCGCGTGTTCTATTTGCGCTATCACGGCTATGCGAAGTTCTTTCCGCTGTGGGCGCTGGCGCGCTACCGGAACCTCATGCAGGGCCGCGCCACAACATTCGGCATGTGACACGCTGCCGAAGGCCCTGGTTCGGTCACCGGGGCGGCTGGGATGCCCTTACGCTTCCGGTTCGCGGAGGCCCCATGCCTCTGGTCGTCATGCCGTCGGACGAACTCCGCTGCGCGAGCCAATACGGCACCAGATTTTGCGGCATCTGGTCCGGCGGCATCACGTCATCGGGCAGCCGCTGCCATATCTGGTTCTGACCGAACAATTCGATGCCGAGATAGCCGCGCAGAGTGAGCTGCTGGCCATCCGGGCTCAGCGTCATTTTGGCATGGTAGACCGAGCCATCCCGGGGATCGAGGATGCTGCCGTTCTGGTAAACCAATCCGGTGCGCTGCATGCCTTTGATGATGGTGAGGCCGAGCGACGGCGCATTCTTCTGGTCACCAGTGCAATGCGTGCAGATCGGGTTGGGGTCTTCGCCGGGCTTAAGGAACATCTTGGCGATGGCGCCTTCGTAAACGCCATTATTCTCGAAGATCAGAAACCAGCCGCCGACACGGCCGTTCTCGTCCACCTGCGCCCACATGCCAGCGGCGGTGGGCTCGCCCCCGCTCAGCGGGACGCCATAGGCCAGCCCGGCCATCAGACTGGCAACGATCAGCGTGAGGATCCTCAACTTCATAGCGCAGCACCAAAATTGCCGCAGGGAAAGCACGCCCTGTACATGTTTCGGCAATGTGTTCTTTTCACGGAATTAAACGAACGCATTTCTCGTTCGTTAGCATAAGTTGCGGACGTTTGATTGCTTAACAATTTTGCATCTCTTGAACATCTCGCAAGCATTCGCGAGGTTCCATTATTGCCCGTGACTCTCCAGAACCTGGCGGCAAACGCGGCGGAGTTTTACGCGGTGTTCCTGCAGGCAGGCGAGAACGGCGCTGTCGCCCGACCCAGCCACGGTATGGCAAAACCGGCGCACGTCAGGGCGGCACGCAGCCTGTTCCTGAGGCGTGCCACTGGACGCGAATGACGCCGACGAGGCGACAGCCAAGATGGTCATCAGCACAAGTTTACGGATCATCGTCTGTTCTCCTTGAGTTCATTGGCCGTCCGTGCGGGAGCACGGCGGCGAGCGTCCCTCTGTCACGATTTTGGCGCGACTTTGCGTGACTTGCCTTTGCGTCGCTTGTTATGTTGCTTTCTATCTGTCGATTTAGCGTCGACTAGCACGCCGTCACTTGCCATACCGTCACTTGGCAGACCGTCACTTGGCGCAAGTTCATTCGGCTCATTTTTCGCCAACTCGTCATCGCGCGGCTTGCCCATCAGGACCGGCTGGAACAAGACCGCCGCAGCCAGCGTGCACATCAGCGACAGGGCTAACAACTTACCCATGCTGGCGGTTCCAGGATGACTGGAGAACCACAAGCTGCCGAACGCGGTGGCGGTAGTGAGTGCGCTGAAAAATACGGCACGAGTGAGGCTCGTCTGCAAGAGGTTCGTCTGTCCCTCGCGCCATGCCATGATGTAATAAATCTTGAACGCGACGCCGACGCCGAGCAGCAGCGGCAGCGCGATAATATTGGCGAAATTGAGCGGAAGACCGATCAAGACGCAGATTTCCAGCGTCACGACGCCGGCCAACATCAGCGGTATGAGCGTCAGCAGAACGTCGCCGATCCGCCGCAATACCAGCCACAACAGGATACCGATCGACAGCAGCGCCCACAGTCCGGCCTCGATAAAGGCGCGCACAATCGTTTCGCCTGCATCCAGGATCGAGATCGGCCCTTCGACCGCGTTCGGCTCGACCACCAGCACCGCACGCGCAAACTGGCGCATTGCCACGTTGTCGCCAGGATCGCCCTTGGGCGCTATCTCCACCCGCGCGCGGCCGTCGTCGGTCATCCAGTCGTGAACGAGAGTAGGCGGCAAGGATTTTTGCGTCACCGTCTCCGCATGAAGCGACGCCTGCAGACCGCCCAAGACCGTCTTCAGCGGCTGCACGAACGCGGTCTCGGCCTTCGCACGCAACTCTTGGCTCCCGTTGGCGATCGACGTGAGCGCCGCGGCCAGCCGCTTGGCCGCGCCCGCGCCGGAGCCGCTTTGATTGCCGGCCGCTTCGATAAGCCGGCCGGCGCCCTCCTTCAGCGCGTCGACGTTTTCCGAATCCGTCGGTGGCGCCATCGCGTTCTTCGGATCGAAGGCATCGCCAAGCGTCTTGGCCGCGTCGCGAATGAGCGGCAATTTCTCCTGCTGGCCGTCGGGGATAAAGCTCGCGAGTGTCATCGCTCGCGACACCTCCGGCAGCTTCGACAGACGGTCGGCAATGGCGCGGCCATCGCTGAGCGAGGGCGCCAATACCTCGACCGCATTCGTATTGGTGTTGGGGTCGCGGCTGAGATCAAGATAGGTCGCGATCGATTCCGATTTTGGATCTCGCAAATTGATCGGGTTGAAGTCGAAACTGAGCCAATAGAGCAGCGGCAGGCCGGCGATCACCACGATGGCGGTGCCGGCGATGATCGGAATGCGGTTGCGCTCAAGAAAACTATCGACCGGCGCCAGCGCGGAAAACCCGAGTTCTTCAGGCTCGCCTGGCGGCTTGAGCAGGCGGATCAACGCCGGCAGGATCGTGACGCTTGTTGCGAAAGCGATCAGCATGCCGAAACCGGCGATCAGGCCCAATTCGGACACGCCGCGATAATCGGTGGGCAGAAACGAGAGAAAACCGGCGGCGGTCGCGCCCGCGGCCAGCGTCAGCGGCGCGCCGACATGCCGGCCGGCCGCCAGCACGGCGGTCCGGAGATCGTCGTGTTTATGGCGCTCCGCGCGGTAGCGCACGCTGTATTGAATCCCGAAATCGACGCCGATGCCGACGAACAGCACGGCGAAATAGACCGAGATCAGGTTCAATGTGCCGACCATCAGGAGGCCGAGCGCGGCCGTCAAAGCGAGGCCGATGAACAGGTTGACGAATACCGCAAAGATCAGCCGCGCCGAGCGCAGCGCCAGCCACAGGATGATGAGCACGATGACGACGGTGATGAGACCGTTGCGCATGGCGCCTTCCTTGATGGTGGCGAATTCCTCGTCCGCCATCGCCACCGGCCCGGTGAGTCGGACGGTCGCCTGGAATCTCGGAGCGATCTCGGCCGCAGCCTGGCGGATGGCGTCGGTAGCGGCATGGCCGGGCTCCAGCGCGCTGTAGTCGAGCACCGGGCGCACCACGATGAAGCCGCGCAACTCGCTTGGCTGGGCCGGACGGCCCCCGACCAGAACGCGCCAGGAGAAGCTCGCCGGCTGGCCCTTGATGACCGTTTCCAAGGTGTCGGAGGCCATGTTGAAAACGCGCGTGAAGTCGTCGAGCTTGACGCGTTTGGACTGGATCCCGATCAGGCCGTCCTCGAGCGCGCTGACGAGCCCGCGCAAGCTCGGATCGATCGCGAGATCATTAATGAGCGGCTCCGCCTGAACGAGGGGCGCAAGGCTACGCTTGAGTTCCTCCGGCGGCTGGAACAGGAGTCCATTGCGGGCAAAAAACTCGCCGCCGCCGGGCTGGGTCACCGCGCGGATGTGGTCCTTATTGTTCGCCAGCGCCTGCGTCAGTGCGGCCGTCGCCTCGCCCGTCAACTCCGGTGTCGGCGCCTCGACGACGACGAAAATCTGCTGGAACCGGCGGAACGCCTGCTCGAAGGTAAGTTCCCGCTTGCGCCAACCCAAATCGGACGAGAGCAGCGTGCTGATGTCCGAGTTGATGGCAAAATGGCGCGCGACATAGATGCCGGACGCCGACGCCAGCACCAACCCGGCTGCAACGACGCCCCAAGCATAGCGCGTACAGAAGTCGATGACGCGAACAATGACAGATGTGAGCATGCAGCGTGGCTCATCCAATCGCCCGAACGCACATTAAGGAATCAGTCGCGGCAGTGCGCCGTTCGACCGAACGCGATTAGACCGGAATCTATCCTGCCGCGGCCGTGATCTTCGGCTGGGCGGCCTTGGCGGCGGAGGGCTCGACTCCGGCCTCGGGCTTGGCCGTTTGAATGTCATGCAGCATCTTGTCGACGTGGCGGGAAAAGACGAACTGCGCCGGCCGCTGCTGCGTGAGCGAGATTTCCG
Source organism: Hyphomicrobiales bacterium (assembly GCA_003152455.1). GTDB lineage: Bacteria > Pseudomonadota > Alphaproteobacteria > Rhizobiales > Xanthobacteraceae > Pseudolabrys. The sequence goes on along the minus strand of PMAF01000314.1, from coordinate 2,121 downwards.
GCGCCATCGGTCCGCTCGTGCGGATGCCACGCAAGGCGGTCCAAAGCGCGCTCAGCGGATTGCTGATGGAGGCATGCGCCGCGGTCGGCTCGTAGCCGCAATGGGCCATGCAGTTCGCGCATTTCTCGTACTTTCCGGTCCCGTAGGAATCCCAGTCGGTGGTCTCCATCAACTCCTTGAAGGTCTTGGCGTAGCCCTCGCCGAGCAGGTAGCAGGGCTTCTGCCAACCGAACAGGTTGCGCGTCGGCATCCCCCACGGCGTGCAGTGGAATTCTCGGTTGCCGGCGAGGAAGTCCAGGAACAGGCCTGAATGCATCAGGTCCCACTTCTTGCCCTTGCCCAAGGCGAACACGCGGCGGAATAATTCTTTGGTCTTGCGGCGGTTGAGGAAGTGATCCTGGTCGGGCGCCCGCTCATAGGCATAGCCGGGCGAGATCGACACGCCAACGCCGAGCTCTTTCGCCTTATCGAGAAATGCCGCGATGTCCTCGGCGGCGTGGCCGTCGAAGATCGTCGCGTTGACGTTGACCGCGAAGCCTTTGTCCTTCGCGGCCTTGACGGCGCGCACCGCTATGTCGAACACGCCCTTCTGCGAAACCGACTTGTCGTGATGCTCTTTCAGTCCGTCGAGATGGACGGAAAAGAACAAATAGGGCGACGGTTCGAACAGGTGAAGTTTTTTCTCGAGCAACAGCGCGTTGGTGCAAAGCGAAACGAACTTCTTGCGCGCGACGATGCCTTTGACGATCTCGCCGATCTCACGGTGGATGAGCGGTTCGCCGCCGGGTATTGCCACCATCGGCGCGCCGCATTCGTCGACCGCGTCCAGGCAGTCCTTGACCGACAAACGCTGATTGAGGATCGGATCCGGGTAATCGATCTTGCCGCAGCCGATGCAGGCCAGATTGCAGCGGAACAACGGCTCCAGCATCAGAACGAGCGGATAGCGCTTGCGGCCCATGATCCTCTGCTTGAGGAGGTAGGAGCCGATGCGAATTTCCTTGAAAAATGGAACTTTCATAATGCGATCGTTCTCGTTCGAAATGCGCGCCCCGCGCAATGATGTGGTTAGACGGATGCCAACTCCGCCGGCAGCCGGAACTCAATCGTTTCCTTGCGGCCATCCAAGACCGAAACTTCGACGGGACCAAGGCGGGCCAGGGCATCGATGACGCCCTCGACCAAGACCTCCGGCGCCGAGGCACCGGCAGTCAAGCCCACGCTGCGCGCGTCCTGTACCCATTCCGGCTTCAGTTCGCTGCTGTCGGCAATCAGATAGCTCGGGATGCCGGTCTCCAGTCCGATCTCGCGCAGGCGGTTGGAGTTCGAGCTATTTTTCGCGCCGACCACCAGAATAACGTCGACCTGCCGGCTCAACTCGCGCACGGCCGCCTGGCGATTCTGTGTCGCGTAACAGATATCCCGCATTTCCGGCCCGACGATATCGCTGAAGCGCTGCTCAAGCTTTTCGATGATTCCCCGCGTGTCGTCCACGCTTAGCGTGGTCTGCGTGATGTAGGCGACCGGAGCATCGATCGGGATGTCGAGCTTTTCGACATCTTCCTCGGTCTGCACCAGCACCACCGGCCCGGAGATTTGTCCAACCGTGCCCTCGACTTCCGGATGGCCGGAATGACCGATCAGAATGAGAGTGCGGCCTTGCGCGACATAGCGCTTACCTTGGTTGTGGACCTTGGTGACCAGCGGACAGGTGGCGTTGAGCACGGGAAGCCCGCGCCCCGACGCTTCCTCCTCGACGCTTTTAGCGACGCCGTGCGCGCTGAAGATCGTCACCGCGTTTTCCGGAATTTCGGAAACCGTTTCGACGAAACGGGCGCCCTTGGCCTTGAGGCTGTCGACCACGTGTTTGTTGTGCACGATTTCATGGCGCACATAGACCGGCGCGCCGTACTTCTGCAGTGCGCGCTCGACGATCTCGATCGCGCGCACCACGCCGGCGCAAAAGCCGCGGGGCTGCGCCAGGATAATCCGCAAGGGCAATTTCTGGCTCATCGATGTCTCCAGCAAATCCGATCGGTCATGCGAGGCCGAGCCTGAGCGATTCGGCACTGACGTCCTTGCCGAGCGCTTCGAACGCTTTGGCGACGATGCCGCGGGCAT
>PMAF01000072.1 GCA_003152455.1 Hyphomicrobiales bacterium | reverse complement strand
TCCCTCAAAGATAAAGTGTTGCGTCGACCGGTTGAGCTGGCTGTCCAATAGCGACCAAATTTTGCGGCTCGACGAAACGACGCGATGTGCCAATCGCGACCAACAGGGCATGCAGGAAGATCAACTCGCGGTTGTCTCGTCGAGAGTCCACTCGTCGAGAATTATTCAGCCCATTTGTGGTCATTGGGGCGACTTGGGTGATGATGGCTTTTCAGTCGGGTCCAGCCGACGTAATCGGTCACTGCCAATAGGGCCGTACTTGCATTCACACGGATCACAGGTGCACTGGGGAAGCGGAAGATGGGGTACAGTGTTGCTTGAGTCCACAGTGCCGAACTGTTCAACTACCGCCGAGCATGCGTTCCGCCCCGGCAGAATACGGACGCCGCGCAAAAGTCCAACCCTATGTGCGTTCCTAAGCCCACGTAACGCGCGGGCGATTTAATACGGAGTCTTGTGCATCGGCGCACTGTTAGCGTTACAGCGGAATGACACCGCCATGTCCTTGCAAAACTTTTCTTTAGCGTTCAGATAAAAGTAGCGCTGCGACGGCAAACCGCCGCTACTGCAGATCGATGGGTTGATAATGCCCGGTCGCGTCAAGCTGTGAACCCCATACCTTGTGCACGCCCTGGTGCTCGGATCGGCCGAAGGTGACAGGCGTCCCGAGCCCAATGTCGAAGTCGCGGAGATTCTCGAGAGTTTCCACCAGTCTTTCGGTGTCGAGTTGACGGCCACTCCGTTTCAACGCTTCGATCAACACGTTGGCCGTTACGTAACCTTCGAGGGACACGTAGTCCGGAGCCTCTCCAGGGAAGTATTTGGCGAGCGCAGATTTGTAATCGAGGACCAACGACGAGTGGCCATCGACCGCCGGCACGACCTGCGTCACGATGACCCCAGTTGCATACCTTTTGCCCAGGAGCATCAACTCACCGGCCAACGCGGTGCTGCCCACGAAAGAAACGCTGGTGTAAATCATGTCTGGATAGAGATCGCGCGTCTTCTCGATGAATTTCGCCGCGGCCCGATAGGTGGGCACCATTATCACCGCTTTTATTGGGATGCGGCGCTTCTTTCGGAGTTGCGCGACGGCCTCGTCCACATCCACGGTGTTGCGCGTGTAATTGAGCCGCAAAATTGTGCTCTCGTCGCCCCCCGGCAGCGAACGGATAGCCTTGGCTACTCCGGCGTATCCCGCGTCTCCGTACGAGTCCTGCTGGGCAAAGACGGCGATCTCCTCCGGCTTTAGCCGCCTCACCTTCACCAAATAGTGCACTATGGCTTCGGTCTCTTCAGCGTAGCTGGCTCGATAGTTGAAAACATAACGGTCGGGTGGATCGCTCCTAAGTAAGCCGGCGCCGGTAAAGGCCCCGAAAAACAGCATCTTATGCTCAAGGGCGTAGGGCAATGCGACTGCGGCCGTGGGCGTTCCCACGTTGCCAACTAATCCAAAAACTTGATCGCGCTCATAGAGGCGCTTCATTGTTTCGGCAGTCCGAGTGGGCTCGTAGCCATCGTCCGCCGCGATGAGCCGGAGCTGCCGGCCGTGCACCCCGCCACTGGCGTTGGCCACGTTGAACGCAGCCTCGATGCCCAGTTTCATGTTCTGGCCAAGTTCCCTGGCCGGACCACTGAAAGGTGCGGAAATCCCAAACCGAATTTCAGTGTCGGTTACCCCCCGAATGGGACTGTTGACGCTCCTCGGTTCTTGCCCGAGTGGATGCGAGGTCGGTGAGAGCGGCGTTTGCTGAACCTGCAAGCTCGCGGACGGCTCCGCTGGTTCTTGCCCGAGCGGATGCGAGATCGGTGAGAGCGGCACTTGCTGCGCCTGCGCGCTTGCGGGCGGCTCTGCTCCAGAGACCGCTGCAATCCTTGTGGCTGGAACGAGTGGGCGATTCGCCGTGAGTCGGTCAGATTTAGCGCCTTGCAATCTCTGCGCATCTGCATTGAACAGCGCGCGTGCATCTTGCCATAGCGGCTTCGCGAAGATGACCAGCAATGCGACGACAGCCGCAAATGTGACCACCACTGCAATCCGCCCTATCAGCGCTACGCTCGTGTCCTCCAGCAATTGTGGTGGTGGCTCCGGGATGGGTTCCGGCCATGAAGCGAATTCGGCCGTTGCCCGCCGGTCCTGATGCACGGGCGTGGGCGAAGGAACCGTTGGTGCCGAAGTGACGTAAGGTCGTTCGGCAGCAGGCAGTGGCGGCTGCTCGCGAAATCGTTTAGGCGCATACTTACTATAGTCGGAATACTTGTCGTCGCTGATCGGGGCACTCATTACGCCTTCCCATTCCCGGCGTCCGCGCCGGTGCTTCAAGTGCTGACGTGATGAAGCTCCTATTCAAATGTGGCGTCGGCATGTCTTGAACGGAGCTATGCATTTGCGGCGCTGCAACATCATGGCAGCAATTGGGACCTGGATACTAGGACCGAACGCATTCGCACGCTCAATGATGAGCTGCGCCACCATCTGACCGGCGGCGTTGCCATGATCACGCCCGGTGTCGCTGCCCTTGGTCAGCAACCTGTTGAGCGCATCGTGAAGACCATCGCGGTGTACGACGATTTTTGTCATTCCAATGACCCGCACGAAGAGCATGATTTTGGGTCATTCCAGGCCGACGGTCAGACGATCTTTTTCAAGATCGATTACTTCGATAAGAGCCTAAAGTATCACTCACCCGATCCGTCAGACCCTTCCCTGACCGAGCGCGTAATCACGATCATGCTCGCCGAGAAATATTGATTATTAGGCCGCGTACTCATAAATCCGGTACTGTAAACGCGGCGCGCTGAATGTCCGCTTCGCTCCGAAAGCGACCGAATTGCTGCGTC
>PMAF01000312.1 GCA_003152455.1 Hyphomicrobiales bacterium | reverse complement strand
CGTCACTGGTGAGTTGGACGCGGGAAGCAAGTCGCGGTGCCAGATCATCCATGAACGTCATGGCGGCTTCGCTGTCGCGTCCGCCGACGGACCAAGAAACGATAAGCTTCGTGTCGGCATCGAGCCCTACCCACGTCCAAATATCGCCAGCGCCTTCCGGGGCCGATTTCGCGGTCGGCACGTTCTTTTGTTTCGCGTAGCGAAAGGCCCACGCCTCATCGACCTGTATTCTCTCTAGCGGCAGCGGCCGAGACTCGGCGCGAACGAATCGACCCATACGACGAAGATCACAAAATCGTGATCGGCTAAAGCCCTAAGCCTGTTGGGTTCTTGGCCGCCGCGATCGCGGCCCAGACGCGCTGCGGCGTCGCGGGCATGTCGATGTGGCGGATTCGATAGTTGCGCCAGAGCGCGTCGAGGATCGCATTGATCAGCGCCGGGCAGGAACCGATGGCGCCGGCCTCGCCCGCGCCTTTGACGCCGAGCGGATTGTTCTTGCACGGCACGTTGCGCGTCTCGAACACGAAATCCGGCGCGTCGCTTGCATGCGGCATTGCGTAGTCCATGAAACTCGCGCTCAGCAATTGCCCGGACGCCGGATCGTAGACGGTATCTTCCATCAGCGCCTGTCCGATGCCCTGCACGGCGCCGCCATGCACTTGGCCGGCCAGCAGCAGCGGATTGAGCGTGGCGCCGAAATCGTCCACCACGACATAGTTCACGATCGCGGTCGCGCCGGTATCGGGATCGATCTCGACCTCCACGATGTGCGCGCCATTCGGGAACGTCGGATGCTCGGTGCCGAACTCGCTCGACGCGCGCAACTGCTCGGGCTTGGCCTGCGGATGCGCGGCCAGGTCGGCGAACGACACCACGCGGTCGGTGCCGGCGACGCGCACCGCTCCATCGGCGATTTCCATATCGCTCGGCGCGGCCTCGAGCGCGTCGGCGGCAAGCTGCTTGAGCTGCTCGACCAGCGTCTTGGCCGCGCGATCGACCGAAACGCCGCCGACCGGAATCGAGCTCGAGCCGCCGGTTCCGGCACCCGTCGCGATCCGATCGGTATCGCCCTGCACCACGCGCACGCGCTCGGGCGGCAGATCGAGCCATTCGGCGACCAGTTGCGCGTAGGACGTGGCGTGCCCCTGCCCGGTCGACTGCGACCCGATCAGCACGGTGACGCCGCCGTCGCGATCGAGCTGCAGCTTCGCCGTTTCCGGCCCGTTATTGCCGCAGGCTTCGACATAGGTCGCGATGCCGATGCCGCGCAGTTTGCCGGCACGCTTCGACGCGGCCGCGCGCTTGTTAAAGCCGTTCCAGTCCGCAATCTCCTGCGCGCGCGCCATGGCGCCCGCGAAATCGCCCGAGTCGTAGATTTTCCCGGTCGGCGTCGTGTAGGGCATCGCCTTCGGCTTGATCAGGTTCTTGCGGCGCAACGCGTCGGGCGCGATGTCGAGATCGCGCGCCGCCGTATCGACCAGCCGCTCGATCAGATAGGAAGCTTCCGGCCGGCCCGCGCCGCGATAGGCGTCGACCGGGACGGTGTTGGTGTAGGCCGCGCGTAAGCGCACGTGCGCGGCCGGAATGTCATAGGCGCCGGTCGCCATGCCGGCGCCGAGCCAGGGAATGTAAGGTGCGTAGCACGACAGATACGCGCCCATGTCGGCGACGATATCGAGCGCGAGCGCGAGGAAGCGCCCTTTGTCGTCAAGCGCCAGCCGCGCGCTCGAGATGTTGTCGCGGCCATGGCTGTCGCCGAGAAAATGTTCCGTGCGTTCGCTTACCCATTTCACCGGCTTGGCGAGACGCTCGGCGGCGACCGCGGCCAGAGCGTATTCGCGATAGGGAAACAGCTTGGTGCCGAAGCCGCCGCCGACGTCGGGCGTGATGACGCGCATGCGGTCGGGCGGGATGCGCAAGACATCGTTGCAGATGATGTCGCGGATGATGTGGCTGCCCTGGCTGCCGAGCGTGAGCGTGAAGCGCCGGCCGTCGTATTCCGCGATCACGCCGCGGGTGTCGAGATAATTGGTTACCAGCCGCTGATTGACGATGGTTAGTTCCACGGTCCGCGCGGCCTGCGCGAAGGCCGTCTTGGTGGCCGCCGCATCGCCCAGTTCGGTCTCGAAGGCGAGATTGCCCTGCCGGTCGGCCCAGACGCGCGGCGCTCCGGGCGCGAGCGCCGCCATAGCGCCGATCACGTGCGGCAACGGCTGCCAATCGACCGAAATTGCCTCGGCGGCATCCTTCGCCGCCGCCACACTGTCGGCCACCACGAAGGCGACGGCGTCGCCGACGTGCCGCACCACAACCTTTGCGAGGATCGGGTAGACCGGAACCTTGATGTCCACGCCCGGCAGCACGCCGGGCGTCGGCAATGGCCCGAGGCCCGCCACTTCCGCTGCCGTGAGCACCAGCCGCACGCCCGGCATCGCCCGCACGCGGTCGAGATCGTGGATGACGAAGCGGGCCTGCGCGTGCGGTGAGCGCAGCATGACCGCGTGCAGCGTGGCGTCGGGGGCGACATCGGCCACGTAGCGCCCCGCCCCGCGCAGCAGCGCCGCGTCCTCCTTGCGCGTGAGCGCCTGCCCGAATCCGAATTTCATGGTCATTGCTTTACCGGCTGTTCGTGACGGCGCGCGAAACGCAACGCGATCCAGCGTGAAACGACGTAGAACACCGGCGTGAAGATCAGGCCGAAGGCGGTAACGCCGATCATGCCGGAGAATACCGCGGTGCCGAGCGTCTGCCGCAGTTCGGCGCCGGCGCCGACCGCGAAGGCGAGCGGCGTGACGCCCAAGATGAAGGCGAGCGAGGTCATCAGGATCGGCCGCAGCCGCAGATGCGCGGCCTCCACCGCCGCCGCGAAGCGGTCCCGTCCGCTATCCTCGATCTGCTTGGCGAACTCCACGATCAGGATGGCGTTCTTGGCGGCAAGCCCGATCAGCACGATGAAGCCGACTTGCGTGAGAATATTGTTGTCCTGCCCGCGCAGCACCACGCCGACAATGGATGCAATCAGGCACATCGGTACGATCATGATCACCGCCAGCGGCAGCGTCAGACTTTCGAATTGCGCCGCCAGCACCAGGAACACGAACACCACCGCCAGCACGAAGGCGAAGACGGCGGTGTTGCCGGCGCGCAATTGCTGGAAGGCAAGCGTGGTCCACTCGTAGGAGAAACCTTCCGGCAGCGTCTGGGCGGCCAATTGCTCCATGATCTTGATTGCTTGACCCTGACTGTAACCGGGGGCCGCCGAACCATCGAGCTCGGCCGCCGGATAAAGATTATAACGCGGCACCCGGTACGGCGCGGTGATCGTTCGCACCGTCGTGAAGGCGCCGAGCGGGACGGTATCGCCGCTGCTGTTGCGCACCCGGATCCGCAAAATATCCTCGGTGTTGCCGCGATAGTCGCTCTGCGCCTGCGCGACCACGCGGTACGTGCGGCCGAACAGGTTGAAGTCGTTCACGTAAGCCGAGCCGAGATAAATCTGCAGCGCGGCGAACACGTCCGGAATATTGATGCCGAGCAACTGCGCCTTGACGCGATCGATGTCGAGATAGAGCTGCGGCGTGGTGTTTTCGAACAGTGAATAGACCTGCGTGAGCCCCGGCGTTTGCGCCGCCCGCCCCATCATCGCGTAAACCGCGGTCTGCAAGGCCTGCGAGCCGCGCCCGGCGCGATCCTCGACCATCATGCGGAAGCCGCCAGCGTTGCCGATGCCTGCGACCGGCGGCGGCGCGGCGACGAAGATCAAGCCGTCCTTGATCGACTGCAGGCGAACGAACAGTTGGCCCTGGATCGCGGCGGCGGACTGATGTGGGTCTGCGGCGCGCTTTTCGAACGGGTCGAGCGTCACGAAAATCGCGCCTGCATTCGGCGCATTGGTGAAGGTCGCGCCGGAAAAGCCCACGATGTTCACGGCGTGGGCGATACCTGGCACTTTCAGCGCGATTTCCACCGCCCGCCGGTTGACGTCGTCGGTGCGGGTCAGCGACGCCGCCGGCGGCAACTGCGTGACGATGATGAGATAGCCGCGGTCGAGTTGCGGGATGAAGCCGATCGGCGTCTTGCGGAATTCATTGAGCCCGAAGACGATGACGCCGGCATAGACCAGCAGCATCAAGACGGCGAACCGCACGGTGCGCGCCGACAGCCAGCCGTAACCGCGCGTCAGCGCATCGAAATAACGGTTGAACCCGCGGAAGAATCCGTGGATTGGCTTGCTCCACCAACGATCGTCCTCAGGCTTCCCATGCGGCTTGAGCAGCAACGTGCAGAGCGCCGGCGACAGCGTCAGCGACACGGTAAGCGAGATGATTGTCGCGCCGGCGATGGTGAGCGCGAATTGCTGGTAGAATTGTCCGGAAATTCCGGTGATGAAGGCCGACGGCAGAAACACCGAGATCAGCACCAGTGCAATCGCCACCAGCGCCGCGCCGACTTCGTCCATGCTCTTGATCGCCGCCTCGCGCGGCTTCAGACCCGCTTCGATATTGCGCTGGACATTCTCGACCACGACGATGGCGTCGTCGACGACGATGCCGATGGCGAGCACGAGGCCGAACAGCGACAGGTTGTTGAGCGTGAACCCAAAAATCGACATGAAGAAGAACGTGCCGATCAGCGATACCGGGATGGCAACGATCGGGATGATCGCCGCCCGCCAGGTCTGCAGGAACAGGATGACCACCAGCACGACCAGGATGATGGCTTCGCCGATGGTCGTTTCGACGGCATCGACCGACTGCTGGATAAACTGCGTCGGGTTGTAGACGATGGTGTACTTCAGGCCGGGCGGAAACCGCTTGGAGAGGTCTTCCATGGTGCGCTCGATCGCCTTGGCGGTCGAAAGCGCGTTTGAGCCGGGCCGCTGGAAGACGCCGATGGCGATCGCCGGATCGCGATCGAGGTACGAATTGGTGGAATAGTCCTGCGCCGCGAGTTCGACGGTCGCGATATCCTTCACCCGCACGGTGGCGTTGGCCGTCTGTTTGACCACGATCTTGCCGAACGCGTCCGGATCGGCCAGACGGCCTTGCGTCTGCACCGAGATCTGGAACGCGCCCGGCTTGTCCATCGGCGGCTGGCCGAGTACGCCGGACGCCACCTGCACGTTCTGTCCCTGCAGCGCCGTCACCACGTCGCTTGCGGTCAGGCCCACCGATTGCAGGCGGTCGGGGTCGAGCCAGATCCGCATGGCGTAATCGCGGGCTCCGAACACGATGATCGAGCCGACGCCGTCGACACGGGTCACCGCGTCGGAGATTTCGAGCGTCGCATAGTTGGAAATGAACAGCGTGTCGCGTGATTTGTCCGGCGAATAAAGATGCACGACCATCATCAGGTCGGGCGAGGCTTTGGCGACGACAACACCGATGTTGCGCACGTCGGCCGGCAGGCGCGGTTGCGCGATGGCGACGCGGTTCTGCACCTGCACCTGCGCGATGTCGAGATTGGTGCCGATGTCGAAGGTAACCGAAATCGTGAATCGTCCGTCCGCGGTCGAGTTCGACGACAGGTAGATCATGTTCTCGACGCCGTTGATCTGCTGCTCGATCGGCGTCACCACCGTCGATGCGACCACGTCCGCGCTGGCGCCCGGATACTGGCCGGTCACGGTGATGGTCGGCGGCGCGATCTCGGGATATTGCGCGACCGGCAGCCGCACGAAAGCGACGGCACCCAGGATCACGAAAATGATCGAGACCACGGAGGCGAAGATCGGCCGGTCGATAAAGAAGTGCGAGATGCGCATCGGTTTGGCCGGGGTTATTTCGGCTTTTGCGGCGGGCTCGCGCCTTGCGCCGGAGCGGCGCCCGGCTTGCCCTGATCCTGCGGCGTGACCTTCTGGCCCGGCCGCGCGCGCATCAACCCATCCACGATCACGCTGTCGTCGGCGGCAACACCGTCCTTGATGACCCGCAAGTTGTCGCCGGTGGTCTGCCCGAGCGTTACGTATTTGGGGACGACCGTATTGTCGGCACTGACCGTAAGAACGAATTTTCGCGTTTGCTCGGTGCCGACGGCCGCATCCGGCACCAGCAAGGCCTCATAAGGCGGCGAACCCGGCACGCGCACGCGGGCGAACATGCCGGGCGTGAATATATTGTTGGGATTGGCGTACACCGCGCGGCCGCGAATGGTGCCGGTCGACCGGTCGATCACGTTGTCGACGAAATCCATGTGACCTTCGTGCACGAAATCGTGCTCGTCGATCAGCTTAAGACCCACCTGCACGCCGGCGCCGCGGCTGGCAATGTCGTTTCCGGTCTTCGCCATCCGCTCGTAGCGCAGGAACGATGCTTCGTCGAAGGTGAACTCGAAATAGATCGGATCGGTCGACACGATGGTGGCGAGCAGCGTGGTGTTGCCGGCGGTGCCACCGGTCACCAAGTTGCCGGGCGATACCCGCCGGTCGCCGATGCGGCCGTTGATCGGCGCCCGCAATTCGGTGAAGGCGATATCGAGTTCGGCCTGACGCACCGCCGCCTCATTGTTGCTGACAGCGGCCTGCGCGTTGCGGAAGGCCTGCGCGCGCTGCTCGAAGATCTGGTCGGTGATGGTCTTGTCGCGCACCAGTTGCTGGCCGCGGGTGTAGTCGGCCTGGGTAAAGTTGAGATTGGATTGGGCCTGCGCCAGATTGGCGCGCGCCTGGTCGAGCGTGTTCTGGAACGGCCGCTTGTCGATGGTGAACAACAGATCGCCCTGCTTGACGATCTGCCCGTCCTTGAAATGCACGCCGTCGAGATAGCCGGACACGCGCGCGCGCACTTCCACCGAATTGATGGCGGTGAAGCGGCCGACATATTCGTCGAAATCGGTGACCGTGCGCTTGACCGGCTTGGCAACCGTCACCGCCGGCGGCGGCGGCGGCGCGCCGGCCGGCTTCTGGCTTTCACCGCAACTTGCGACCAAAGCTGCAAGCGCGCACAGCAAAACGGCGCTGCTGCCGCCACGTATCAACGAAAATGATGGAATTGCCCGCGCAAAATTCATGAATTCCTGCGATGTCGGCCGACCACGAATAGCCCGGACTTTCCAAATAGCGTCGGACCGCGGTTATGTCCACCAGCGCGTCAGCCGCGCCGGCGGGCGCGAAATGCGGCGAGCCAGCGCGAGCCGAACAGCACCAATACGATGCCGCCATAGACGGCGCCGCCGATCACGGCCAGCAGCGCCAGCGCCGCGACATCGCGCAGCCGATGCCAGTCCGCAAACAGATGTGCGGCCGGTCCCTCGCATAGCCACAACGCGGCCGCCAGCGCTATGCCGGCCCCCGCCAGCTTGACCGTCGACTGCCGCAACCGCTCGTCGATATGAACGTGACCGGCGCGCGCCGCGAACCAGATCACCAGACCAAGATTGATCCAGGCGCCGATCGAGGTCGCGAGCGCAAGCCCGACCTGCGCCAGCGGGCCCATCAACAGGAACTTGAAGGCGATGTTGACGGCAGCCGCAAGCAACGCCGCTTTCACCGGCGTCGCGGTGTCGCCGCGAGCAAAGAATGTCGCCACCGTGCTGCGGATCAGCACGAAGGGCAGCAAGCCGAAGGCGTAAGCCGAGAGCGTGCGGCCGGCGGCGACGGCATCTGCCGCGGTGAAGGCGCCGCGCATGAATAGCGCCCGCATGATCAATTCTGGGATGACGAAGAAGGCCGCCAGACACGGTATCGACAACAGCAGCGTGAATTGGATGGCGCGATTCTGCGCGGCGGCGGCGCCGGCCTCGTCGCCGGCCGCGATGCGCCGCGCCATCTCGGGCAATATGACGGTGCCGGCGGCAATGCCGATGACGCCGATCGGGAGTTGATCGATGCGGTCGGCATAATAAAGCGCCGACAGTGCGCCCGCCGGCAGGAAGCTGGCGATGATGGTGTCGGCGAACAGCGCGAGCTGCACGCCGGCAGAGCCGACCGTCGCGGGCCCAAGCGCGCGAAAGAACCGGCGAACGTCGGCGTCGAGTTCGGGCCAACGCAGCGTCGGCAACGCGCCCACGCGCCAGGTGTCGCCGCCGACCAGCAGCGCCTGCAGCACGCCCGAGATCAGCACGCCCCAGGCCGCGGCGTGGCCCGTGGTCGGGAAGAAGACGGCCAGCAGCAGCGCCACGGTCATCGATAGATTGAGCAATATCGGCGCCGCCGCCGCCGCGGCGAAACGTTGCAACGCATTGAGGATGCCGCCGTAGAGCGTGACCAACGTAATCAGCAGCAGATAAGGAAACGTGATGCGGGTGAGGTCGACCGCGAGCGCATAGCGCTCCGGATCGTGCGCGAAGCCCGGCGCCAGCACATCCAGCACCGCCGGCGTGAAAAACAGGGCCACCGCCAGCAGCACGACCTGGCTTGCCAGCAGCAGGACGAAAATATGGTCGGCGAACAGCCCGGCCCGCTCGGCTCCGCCCTGCTCGCGGATGCGGGCATAGGCCGGCACGAAGGCGGCATTGAAGGCGCCCTCGGCGAAGATGGCGCGGAAATGGTTTGGCAGGCGAAAGGCGACGAAGAAGGCGTCGGCCGCGGGTCCCGCGCCGAGGATCGCGGCCAACACGATGTCGCGCACAAAGCCGGTGATGCGCGAAAGCAGCGTCCACCCGCCGACCGTGAGGATGCGATCTATCATTCCGTGAACTTGCCTAGCGTCGGCGCAAAAAAATCCGACGTTGAATGGGCTTGGACTATGGGCAACGATAGCGATAGTCAGTGATTCTGGACTGCCTTAAGGCGATTCCCGTCCCTAACATAGAGCCCGGACCGGTCCGACCATAGCCATGCCCTCGCCCATCATCCCCATTCTTCTCGCTGGCGGCGCCGGAACGCGGCTTTGGCCAGTTTCGCGCGACGCCCTGCCCAAGCAGTTCCTGCCCTTGGTCGGCGACCGGTCGACCTACCAGGAGACCCTGCTGCGCGTGCGGGACCCGATGTTCGGGGCCCCCATCGTCATCACCGGGCCGAATTTCCATTTCTTCGCCCAGCGCCAGGCCGAGGATGTCGGCGTCGAGGCGACGGTTGTGGTCGAGCCGTTGCGGCGGGACTCCGGCCCCGCCGTCGCCGCCGCCACCGCGGTGGCGCGCCAGCGCGACCCCAACGCCGTGGTGCTGGCGCTCGCCGCCGACCACGTCATTCTCGACGTGCCACAATTCCGCGCCACTTGCTTGGCCGGCCGCGAGGCCGCCGATGCCGGCCGCATCGTCACTTTCGGCATCAAGCCGACCGAACCGAAGACCAGCTACGGCTACATCCTGCCGGGCGAGGCCATCGGCAACGCCGGCGTGCACGCCGTCAAGAGCTTCGTCGAGAAGCCGGACGCCGCCACCGCCTCCCGCTACGTGCGCGACGGCTATCTGTGGAATTCCGGCAACTTCCTGTTCCGCGCCGACGTGCTGCTGTCCGAACTCAAGCGTCTCGAGCCGGCGATGTCGGATGCGATCGAGGCCGCGGTCGCCAAGGCCACGACCGACCTCGGCTTCCTGCGCCTGCAGCCGGAGGCTTTCGGGCGCGCGCCGCTGAAGTCGATCGATTACGCGGTGATGGAAAAGACCGACCGCGCCGCGGTGGTGGCGGGCGACTTCCGCTGGTCCGACATCGGCAGTTGGGACGCGCTGTTCGATATCACGCCGCCCGACGCGGCCGGCAATGTCGTGCACGGGCCCGCGGTGACGCTCGATGCCACCGGTTGCGTGCTGCATTCCGACGGGCAACTCGTCACCGCGATCGGCGTCAAGGATCTGGTGGTGGTGAGCACGTCCGACGCCGTGATGGTGGTGCCGCGCTCTCGCGCGCAGGAGGTCAAGGAACTGGTCGCCAAGCTCAAGGCGGACAAGCGGCCGGAGGCGACCGACCACAAGCGCGTCCATCGGCCTTGGGGCTATTACGAGTCGATCGACATGGGCGAGCGCTTCCAGGTCAAGCGCATCGTCGTGATTCCCGGCGGCATGCTGTCGCTGCAGAAGCACCGCCACCGCGCCGAACACTGGGTGGTGGTGCACGGCACCGCCGAGGTCACCATTGGCGACACGGTCCGCGCGGTGCACGAAAATGAATCGGTCTATATCCCGATTGGCAGCGTCCATCGCCTCGCCAACCAGGGGAAAATCCCGCTCGAATTGATCGAGGTGCAGACCGGCAGCTATCTCGGCGAAGACGACATCGAGCGCATCGAGGACATTTACAAGCGCCGATGATGCCGGCCCCTCGACCTCATTCATCGTTCAGATCTATGACGTGTGATCGATCTCCAGCTTAACTGGAGCTAGTCCGGAAAAGCCCAAGGCACGCGCTCCCGCCGGAGTAAGATCAATTACCCGGCCGCGCACGAAGGGACCGCGGTCATTGATCCGTACCGTGACACTGCGTCCGTTGCGCTGATTGATTACGCGCACACGCGTGCCGAATGGCAGCGTACGATGTGCAGCGGTAAGTTTTTCCGGATTTGCGCGTTCGCCGCTCGCGGTTTTTTCACCGGAATATGCGTAGACGGAAGCAATTCCAGATTGAGCCATGGCAGCAGATGAGCAAGCAAGCATAATTACGGTACCGCAAATCGCGGCGCCCAAGCGAGCAACCATTTAGACACTCCCAGATTGGCCCCCGCCGAAGGCCGCGCTGATAGATGCCGGGTCGGACCCTTTGAAGGCGAGATTTAGGCCATTTCTGGAAGCAAATTGTTCCCGCGCGGACCCACGCCTCCCTCAGGCGGCCGTGGTAACTGGCTGGGTCGCCGCCGCTTTGAATTGCTCGAATGCATCGAGGGCGTGGCTTGCGTACATGACCGATGGGCCTGCACCCATGTAAACGGCCATGCCGAGCGTCTCCAGGACTTCATCGCGCGAGGCGCCCTGCTCCAGCGCTGCCTTGACATGAAAGCCAATGCAGTCGTCGCATCGTAGCGCCACTGCGATACCGAGCGCGATCAGTTCCTTGGTCTTGCAGTCGAGCGCCTTAGGAGCCAGCGCTGCTTGCGCGAGGCCGGAAAACGCCTTCATGACCTCGGGCGCGCCGCTACGCAAAATTCGCAAATGGCCGCTCAAATCTTTCGTCTGCTCCGGCCAATTCGTCATCCGCAAATCTCCACTGCAGTTCACTGTGCTCAATAGGCCGCGCAGCTTCATATTCGTCTGCATAGATACGACAAGCACGCCGCGGGGCGTTTGATTTCGATCAAACTCGTTCACGGAAGCCGCGTCGCAGACGCCGCCCGAGCGGCGCTATAGAACCTTCCGTCGCAGCAGCGCGTCGACAACCTCACCCGCGAGCCGCTCGGCATCGGTGCTTCCGGCCATGAGGTGAAGCTCCGGATTCTCCGGCACCTCGTAAGACTGATCCACGCCGGTGAAATTCTTGATCTCGCCGGCGAGCGCGCGGGCGTACAGTCCCTTGGGATCGCGCGCAATGCATTGCTCGATCGGCGTGTCGACGAAGACCTCGATAAATTCCTCACCGTCGAGCAGTTCCCGCACCATGCGGCGCTCGGCGCGGAACGGCGAGATGAACGAGCACAGCACGATGAGGCCGGCGTCGGTCATCAGCTTGGCCACCTCGCCGATGCGCCGGATGTTTTCCACCCGGTCCGTCTCGGTGAAGCCGAGGTCCCTGTTCAAGCCGTGCCGCACATTGTCGCCGTCCAACATGATGGTATGAGCGCCGCGGGCGTGCAGCGCGGCTTCAACCAAATTGGCGATGGTCGATTTGCCGGCGCCGGGCAGCCCGGTAAACCACAGCACGGCCGGTCGCTGATGCATGAGGTTCGAGCGCTCGGCGTTGCTCACCGTCTGCTTCTGGTGGTGGATATTGGTGGCTCGGTGCAACGCAAAATCGATCATTCCGGCGGCGACGGTTTCGTTGGAATAACGGTCGATCAGGATAAACGCGCCGGTATCGCGGTTGTCCGCGTAAGCATCGAACGCGACCGCCCGGGCAACCGACAGATTGCAGACGCCGACTTCGTTCAGCGCCAGCGTCTTGGCGGCAAGCTTCGCCAGCGTGTTGACGTCGACTTGATGCTTGATCTCGGTGACGGTCGCCGCCGTCGTGCAATTGTTGATCTTCATGAAATAAGAGCGGCCCGGAAACAGATGTTCGCTCGACATCCACACCAGATGCGCGACGAACTGATCGGCGACCTGCGGGCGGTCGCGCAGCGCGGCCAGCATGTCGCCGCGCGCAACGTCGATCTCCTCGGCGAGCGCGATCGTGACCGAATCCAGCGCCTGCGCGGCTTCGAGATCGCCACCGGCGCCCACGATCCGCTTGATCCTGGTGATTTGCCCAGATGGCAGAACCGCTATTTCGTCGCCCGGCTTGACGTCGCCGCTTACGATCGTGCCGGCGAAGCCGCGAAAGTCCGAATTGGGCCGGCTGACCCATTGCACCGGCATGCGGAACGGCTTGCCGGCACGCTCGTCCTCGACGTCGACCGTTTCGAGATAGTCGAGCAGATGCGGTCCGGAATACCAGGGCGTGCGCCCACTGCGCGATGACACGTTGTCGCCGTGGCGCCCCGACACCGGAATCGCCTTGATGTCCTTGAAACCAAGCGGGCCGGCGAAGCCGCGAAAGCTCGACGAGATCCGCTCGAACACGGCTTGATCGAAGCCGACGAGATCGATCTTGTTCACGGCCAGAACGACGTGGCGTATGCCCATGAGGCTCGCAATGATCGCGTGGCGGTGGGTCTGGCTCAGCAGGCCCTTGCGCGCGTCGACCAGCAGGACTGCGAGGTCGGCATTGGACGCGCCGGTCGCCATGTTGCGGGTGTATTGCTCATGGCACGGCGTGTCGGCCACGACGAAAGCGCGCCGCGGCGAGGCGAAATAGCGATAGGCGACGTCGATGGTGATGCCCTGCTCGCGCTCGGCCTCCAGGCCATCGAGCAACAGGGCGAAATCGATATCCTTGCCATTCGTGCCGTTCTTCTTCGAATCGCGCTCGAGTGCGGCCAGGTGATCGTCGAAGACCAGGTGTTGCTCGTAGAGCAAACGGCCGATCAACGTTGACTTGCCGTCGTCGACCGAGCCGCACGTCAGAAAGCGCAGGGCCGGACGCTTGTCGACGCTATCGCTGCGTTCGCGTTCACCGGCGGCCACGGGCGCGGGACTTCGCATCAGAAATATCCCTCGCGCTTTTTCTTTTCCATCGATCCGGCCTGGTCGTGGTCGATGACGCGGCCTTGCCGCTCGGAGCTGGTGGAACCACGCAATTCCGCGATGATGGCGTCGAGCGTGGCGGCGCTTGATCGGATCGCGCCGGTCAAGGGGTAGCAGCCAAGGGTGCGGAAGCGAACCTCCATCATGCGCGGCTTTTCGCCGGGCGCGAGCGGCAGGCGAACGTCATCGACCATGATCAGCGTGCCGTCGCGCTCCACGACCGGGCGCGGCTTGGCAAAGTATAGAGGCACGACCGGAATATTCTCGGCCCTGATGTATTCCCAAACGTCGAGTTCAGTCCAATTGGAGAGCGGAAACACCCGCATGGATTCGCCCGCTTTGATGCGCGTATTGAATAGCCGCCACAGCTCGGGCCGCTGATTGCGCGGGTCCCAGCTGTGGCTGGCGGAACGGTGCGAGAATATGCGTTCCTTGGCGCGGCTCTTTTCCTCGTCGCGCCGCGCTCCGCCGAATGCGGCGTCGAAGCGCCATTTGTCCAGTGCCTGCCGCAGGCCTTCCGTCTTCATGACTTGCGTGTGGATCGTCGGGCCCGAGGATACCGGCGATACGCCCCGAGCAACGCCCTCTTGGTTGACGTATACGAGCATGTCCATGCCGAGCCGCGCCGCCGTCGCGTCCCGGAAGGCAATCATTTCGCGAAACTTCCAGGTCGTGTCCACATGCAATAATGGAAACGGCGGCTTGCCCGGATGGAAAGCTTTTTGCGCGACGTGCAGCAGCGCGCTCGAATCCTTGCCCATCGAATAGAGCATCACGGGATTGCGGAATTCGCTGACGACTTCGCGCATAATGTAGATCGCCTCGGCCTCGAGCCGCCGCAGGCGAACGTTCTGGTGACGCCAATTCATTCGATCAATCCGAGCCCTTTGCCCGGCAGTGTTACTTCATTTCAAGCGTTTACGGGAGCAGCGGGTATTTCAATTTTGCAGGCAATATCGGAAAAATAGCCTCTAAATCCTCACGACATTAGTGCGCGGCGCGTGGCGTCGATAATGCGGCTTTGCGTCGGCTCGTCGAGATAGGCGTGCATGGGCAGGCTGATGACTTCGTCGGCGAGCCGGTCGCTCACCGCCGCACCGCCCGCGCCCATCGGGTAATGGCTGTAGGCCTGCTGCCGGTGCAGCGGGATCGGGTAGTAGATCGCGGTCGGAATGCCTTCGGCCTTGAGTGCAGCCGCCAACCCGTCACGGCGGCCGCCGGCGACGCGAATGGTGTATTGCGCCCAGACCGAGGCCGAACCGGGCGGCACTTTGGGGACAATCGCAACGTCACCCAGCGCCTCGGAATAACGGCGCGCAATCCGATCTCGCGCCTCAATTTCTTCGGGAAATATTTTCAACTTCTCGATCAGGATCGCCGCCTGGATCGTGTCGAGGCGGGAGGCGAGACCGATACGTAGGTTGTCGTATCGATCGCCGCCTTGGCCGTGCATGCGCAAGCTGCGCAGCATATCGGCCATCTCGTCGTCGTCGGTCAGCACAGCGCCGCCGTCGCCGTAGCAGCCAAGCGGCTTTGCCGGAAAGAAACTGGTCGCCGTCATATGGCCGAAAGTGCCAAGCCGGCGGTTATTGAACGTCGCGCCGAACGCCTGCGCCGCGTCGTCGAGGATGAACAGGCCTTCGGCCTCGGCGGCAGCCGCAACGGCGCCGTGGTCGGCCGGCAAGCCGAAGAGATCGACCGGGATGACCGCCTTCGGCGTCAGCCCTTTGCTTTTTGCGGCGGCGACGGCGCCCGCGATCCCGTTGGCGTCAACATTGAACGTGGCGGCGTCGACATCGACGAATACCGGTGTCGCGCCGACCAAGGCCGCGACTTCGGCGGTCGCGCAAAACGTGAATGACGGACAGATCACCGCGTCGCCCGGGCCGATACCCCGCGCCCGCAGCGCCAGCACCAGGGCGTCGGTGCCGCTGGCGCAAGTCACCGCGTGGCGCGCACCGGTGAATTTCGTAAGCTCGGCCTCGAACATCCGAACTTCCGGACCGAGGATGAACTGGCAGTGGCCGAGCACGCGGGCAATCGCGGCGTCGATGGCGCCGCCGAGCCGGCGGCGCTGCGCGGCAACGTCAATAAACGGAATCATGGGCGGGTTGGGTCGCTGATTCATACTCGGTCCAGACAGCGCCGGGCGTCAGCCGGCAACCACGCGCGGCGCTTGCCGCTTAGACGGCGCCGCGGGCGCCGGGCGGGAAGCAAGGCAGCGGATGGCGATCTCGAGGCTGGCGACGCCCTCCTCCCCGGTCACCGCCGCCGCCGATCCGGAGCGCACGGCGCGCAGGAACGCCAACAGCTCGGAGCGCAGCGGCTCGGCATGGCCCACGGAAAGATGGCGCATGGAATAGCTTCCGTCCGGCTGGAAGCCGAAGCATTCGGTCACCTGGCGAGTGAGCAGATCGGCCATGATGTATTTGCCGCGCGTCGCGACGATGACCGTGCGCGCCTTGAACGGCGTCAGCCAGTTGGTGTTGATGTGCGCCAGCACGCCGGAAGCGGTGCGGAATTGCAGCAGCGCGATATCCTCACGCTCGGCCACCGCGCTCGATAGCTGCGGCTGCACCTCGACGATATCGGAATCGGTGAACCAGCGGATCAGGTCGATGTCATGCACCGCGAGATCGATGACGACGCCGACATTCGACATGCGCGGCGGGAACGGTCCGACCCGGGTAATGGCGATCGAGAGAATATCCTCGTTGCGGATGGCCTCCTTGATCGCTTCGACCGCGGGATTGAAGCGCTCGACGTGACCGACCATCAGCGTGACGCCNNTCGGCTTTTCCACCAGCACATGGACGCCGCGCGCGATGCAGGCGAGCGCGATATCGCGGTGCAGGTGGGTCGGCGCCGCGATGGTGACGGCATCGACCTTGAGGTCGAGCAGACCCTCGACATCGGCGACGGCCGTGCAGCCGAGAGTACGGGCGACGAATTCGGCCTGCTTGCGGTCGGGATCGGCGACGCCGACCAGTACCGCCCCCGGCAGCCCGGTGAGCACCCGGGCATGATTGCTGCCCATGACGCCGACGCCTACCACGCCGATACGCAAGGCAGACTCCGCAGCCGGTTTTTCCGCTTGCGTCATGTTCTAAAGNNATATCCCCTGGCCCTGACCCCCCGGCCAAGCCATCCCCTAGCACGCTCAATAGCGGCTGGCGACCATCTGGGGAAAATCCGCCGAACACGTTTTGATTCAAAGCGTTACAGCGGTGCAACGGCCCAAAATCCGGCCGCCCCCGGCACCGTCACGGGAAAATCATTCGGCGGCGCGCGAGGGCGGGACGGCGAGATGCA
>PMAF01000165.1 GCA_003152455.1 Hyphomicrobiales bacterium | reverse complement strand
CTTTTCACGGCGCACACCCATACCGGACAAAATCATTGCGGCGTTCACATAGGCATCGACTAGAGACATGCCCTCAAAAATGGCATAGCCGGCTATGCCAATTACCAGGCCAATTAAGGTCAACGCCAACCAAAGGCCAATAACTACAAACATTCGGCGAATGAAACGTCGACGTGAAATTACAGGTTGGCGACCGTGTTCAAAAATACGGCGTGGTATTATCATGCGTGTTTCTACTGTTTATGGCGTCGTGCGCAGTCATCGTTTGTCGACTTCGGATCAAATAACCCGCGCGACTTGATGGCAAAGGCCTTTTTCATAGGGCAGCAATCTCCCATCAAATTTGGTAAACGTTGAACCCTAGCATTGCTGCCCCGTTGCCCCCCGTTTTCTTCAAAATCGAGGGCAGGGCGTTAGTTGGACGTTAGTTGCAAATCCATTTCTCTAAAGAAAGCCGTTTTATTACAATTAGTTAGTAGGTTTCTTGGATTAAAACGCGATTAACCCCTTCACTGCTGTCATGACCTTCTCCGGCGACAGGCGAACTTCGGCTTCCAGGGGTGGCGAGAACGGAATCGGGATGCGCGGCGCGGCAACGCGCTTGGCGCCTTTCAAAACGCCCGTGCCGACCTCATCGAGCACGCGCGCGATGATCTCGGCGCCAAACCCCGAGACCTCCACTGCCTCATGCACGACCAGCAGCAGGCCGGTCTTCTTCACCGACGCAATCACGGCGGCCTGATCCCAGGGCCAGATCGTGCGCAGGTCGAAGAGGTCGACCTTGACCCCTTCCTCGGCCAGCATCTCTACACCTTTTGCGGCGACCGGCATCGCGGTGGACCACGATACCACTGTCGCGGCGTCGCCCTCGGTCACTTGGCGAGCGACGCCAAACGGAATGGGTTCTATTTGTTCCGCAACGTTGCCCCGCACACCGAAAAGATCCTTGGGATCGAAGAACAAGACAGGATCGTCCGAGCGGATTGCTTGCACCAGGAGTCCTGCGGTGTCTTCGGCAGTCGACGGCGTCACCACGATGACCCCCGGCAAATGCGCAAACCAAGCTTCCAGCATCTGGGAGTGCTGCGCAGCGGAATTACGCCACATACCATGCGGCATCCGCACGACCACGGCGGGCTTGGCCTGCCCGCCGAACATGTAGCGAATCTTGGCTATCTGGTTGACCAGTTCGTCCATCGCGCACATCACGAAATCGAAGATGCGCATCTCAATGATCGGCCGCGTACCGACTAGTGCCGCGCCGAGCCCGGCACCCATGATGGTTGATTCCGAAATCGGAGTAGAAACGGCGCGGTCGGTGCCGAACTCATCGAGGAAGCCCTTATATTGTCCCCACAGTCCGCCACGAGCAACGTCCTCACCGAGCACCCACACGGTCGGGTCGCGCCGCATCTCCTGTTGCGCAGCGAGACGCCCAGCCTCGATCAATGTCACTTCGGCCACGCCGCCGCTCCAACGTCCTGGACATCATTGAATGCTGCGGCGGGTTCGGGCCATGGCGCGATCAGCGCGTCGGCGCGCGCACGTACCATTTCTGCTTGAGCCTCGGCGACGATTTCGGCAAGTGCCTCGGCAGCGACGCCACGTTCGCACAGTACCGCGGCAAACCGGATCAAGGGATCTCGCTTACGTGCTGCGGAAACCTCATCGGCATCACGCCACGCTGCGGCGTCGGTCGAGGTATGACCCATCAAGCGATAGGTCTTAGCATGGACGAAACGCGGTCCGTGACCACGCCGTACCTCCGCCACCGCGGAGCCGATAATCGCATCGACGGCAATTACATCGTTGCCATCGACGGACTCGGCCGGCACCCCACACGCTATTGCGCGCGCCAAGGGGCCAGGACCAGCCGTCACGCTATCGGCACGGGTGAAAGCGGCAACTCCATTGTCCTCGCAGACGAACAATACGGGCAGGCGGTAAAGTGCGGCCCAGTTGAGCCCTTCGAGAAAGGGGCCACGGTTGACCGCGCCGTCGCCGAACATACAGGTGACGATGGCGTCGGACTTCTGGAGCTTGAGACCTTGTGCTGCACCGCACGCAATCGGGATTCCGCCGGCAACAACCCCGTTTGCGCCGAGCATACCTACCGAGAAGTCGGCGATATGCATTGACCCGCCTTTGCCACCGCAATAGCCGGTCGCCCGCCCGAACAGCTCAGCCATCATGCGCGCCGGCTCCGCCCCCTTGGCGATAGCATGACCATGCCCCCGATGATTCGAGGTGAGGCGGTCACCACGGCGTAAATTGACGCAGACGCCGGTCGCTACCGCTTCCTGACCGATCGATACGTGAAGCGGCCCGGGGATTTCGCCTGCCTTATGGGCGGAAAGTGCAGTCTCTTCGAAGGCACGAATACGCGCCATCGTGCGGTAATGGTCGATGAGACGACGAAAATTATCGGCGGCGTCGCTCATCGTACGGGAAGGCAATTGGCTTGCGTGGTGGCGTGCAGCATCATTCACCTTGGGCTCACAATTACACTATACGAAATGCAATCTACCCGCGAGTTATTCGCGTTCAATCGCCACGAGACCGATCAACCAAAGACGCCCGAACGTTAGGCGGCAACCGATACGCCAACGGAACCGGGTAGAATGAGCAAACAGGGTATAGACTACATGATCCAAATCTGGCGTCGAGCCATTCGTGCAGCGCGATCAACATTGTGGGAGAGGAATAATGAAGTTGCGGGACCTATATGACCGAGGATTGAAGCTACGGCAGACTATGTACGGCAAAGATATGGTCGAAAAGCGAATGAGTGCATTCGGAAAATTCGGCGAACCTCTGCAAGACATCATCAATTCTCATGCGTACGGAGATATTTGGAGTAGACCGGCGCTGCCGATGACGATGAAGAGCCTCACCGTCGTCGCCATGCTCGCAGCCATGGGGCGGCACGCCGAACTACGCGTCCACATCAAAGGGGCGATCAAAAACGGTGTCACCGTCGATGAGATTCGCGAGGTTTTCATTTTGCTCACCTTATATGCCGGCATTCCAGCCTCGATCGAGGCGCATCGAATCGCTATGGAGGTCATGCATGAGCTCGGAATCCAATGACCGACCTGTGTGTACCGAATAT
>PMAF01000025.1 GCA_003152455.1 Hyphomicrobiales bacterium | reverse complement strand
TGCCAATAGCCGACATTCGACCGACGTTCCGTTTGCAATGAAAGATATCATTTAAAATTTTATTCAATTGCAGCCATCATTTGCTTCTAAACATTGCTGTATTGTCGTCAAATTGGCTCTTGCGATTTAGCGGCAACACAAAAGTTTTTTGCAATGAATGACGCCAACAAAATGGGTGGGCGTCAATCATGGTGCGGTCGCTTCGCAGCATATTCGCGAGCCGTAATGCTACAATATCGGTGGCTTTGGCCGGATGCGTTTGCTTTTGGATCAGTGCGGCGAGCGCAGGACCGCGCTTTGCTAGGGTGGGCGAACGCACGCAAAGTTCGCCAATTGGCTGGGTGCAGTTTTGTCAGACTTATATAGCGGTTTGCGATACGACGCCGTTGCCGCCACGCGATGTTGTCTTGTCGGATCGCGCCTGGGATGACCTCAAGCGTGTGAACGACTGGGTCAATCACACGATTAAACCGGAAACGGATATGGATCACTACGGCATGATCCAGTGGTGGCGTTATCCCGACGATGGCATCGGGGCTTGTCACAGCTACGCTCTTCTAAAGCGACGCATGTTGATAAAAGCGGGCTGGCCGCGCACCGCGCTTTTGATGACTATCGTGCACGAAGCGAACGGCGAAGGCCATGCGTTACTTACTGTCAAGACTGACCGGGGTGAATACATTCTTGATAATCTAGAGGACAGAATACTGCTCTGGTCGGAGACGCCTTATCGCTTTTACAAGAGGCAGTCCCAATCAGACCCCAATGTCTGGGTGTGGCTAAACGATGTACGCTATACTGCCGCAATAAGGACATCCAGTTTGCGCTGAATGGCGCAGTTGGGTCATTTGCGACCGATCCATTCGACATCCGTGCCGATCAATGTCCGCTTCTCTAATCGGCCGATCTGGGTCAAGCGCTTTCAGGCTGTCCAGTGCTCCGGTGACCGATAGTCGCTGGTCCCGCCTAGACATTGGATTGTGTGCCATTTCTCACACACCATACGGTCGTAACCTGTTATGACTTAACATTGCGGAAGGCGTGGTCTTAACGGGGGCACATGCAGCGGCGAAAGTTCATCACGCTTCTCGGCGGCGCGGCAGTTTGGCCGCTCGCGGCGCGGGCGCAGCAGGCGGAAAAGCGCCTCCGCGACCCTGGTAGAGAACTAGTTTGGTAAGTGTCAATTCCGAAAGGAAACGCCATGGCTTTTAAGCCGAATTACGGTCTGCAACGCGCTGATCGCAACCGTGCCGCGCANNAGAGAGGAACAATCTGCGCAACGCAAAGCCGAACGTACAGTAGAGATTAAAAGCTCACCTGACGAAGAGAAGGCAAAACGAAGAGAGATCGATGACTGCCGCCGAATCTAAAGGCCTCAAGAGAGGTAACCGCGTTTATTGGCGAGGCGATGCCACTGACGGCGGCAGTGTCACCGAATTGAGTTGGGATGCAGTTACGATTGCCTGGGATAATGGTCAGGTGGCCACAATACACCATGGGGACATGCGTGAAATCCAGCAAGCGCCGGCAAAGCCAACTATTGTGTAGGTATCGTGATTGCCTGGAGTTCGTCGGTTACACGACCTTCAGATTCTCTGCCGACGTCTTGCCCTTGTTGGGTACTTCTTCGTACTCAACAGTCTGCCCCTCATTGAGGGTGCTCAAGCCGGCCTTTTCAACGGCCGAGATGTGAACGAAAACGTCCTTCCCACCCCCAGCCGCCGGTTGAATAAATCCGTACCCTTTGGTCGGGTTGAACCACTTCACGGTGCCTTTGGCCATACTCAAACTCCGATGTTGACAAGAGATGATAAGGCCAAAGCGCAAAGATGCCAAACGCCGCCGCTGTGTGTAGCCGTGCTTTTGGCGCCCTCAAAATCGTCTATCACATTTCCAAGATACCCCAACCGAGCGCGCATTGGAAAATCCCATGTCCGACTGTCTGCATTGTGATATTCACGAATTGTTGGACAGCCATTTAGGACGCAAAGAAGCCAATCTGGCGGAGATTGCTGCGAAGGTGACGGAAGTGTTGGCCGACATAATTTTGACGGCCACACCTGAGGAACAATCTACCTTGATGGCTGATATTCTCGCCAACCTCGGCAGTTTTGTACTTGAGAAGAAGGAAGAAGCGGACCCAACCAATCCGCGCCGTTCGCGCCACTGACCCGCATGTTCGTAATTTTCACTTGGCAACTGCCCCGTTCAATCTTGGTCGGGGCCTTTTGCTATACATGAGCAGGTCCGGCAAAAATAAGGAAAAAGACCGTGATAGACAGCGCCATGATTTACAGCGTTTCAATTTGGCTGCTACCGGTCCTTATCGCCGTTACATTTCACGAAGCGGCTCACGGATTTGTTGCCCGCTTTCTTGGTGATGAAACAGCGTCACAGCTTGGGCGTGTCAGCCTCAATCCGCTTAGGCACATAGACCCATTCGGTACAATTCTTCTGCCCGGACTTTTGTTGCTGGCACATTCACCATTCTTGTTTGGCTATGCCAAACCAGTGCCGGTGAACTTTCGGGCACTTCGCAATCCCCGTAGCGGTATGGTCCTTGTCGCGGCAGCGGGACCAGCGATGAATATTGGCTTAGCGATTGTTGCGGCCTTGAGTTTTCACCTTATCGTCTATCTGCCAGTCATTGCCGCTCAATGGGTTGGCCTGAATCTTAAAAACGCCCTCATCATCAATGTCATTCTGGCGGTCTTCAATCTGTTCCC
>PMAF01000254.1 GCA_003152455.1 Hyphomicrobiales bacterium | reverse complement strand
TCGCGAAGCTGCTCCGCCGACAGGTTCTTCAAGTCGCGCGGCGCTCGAACACGGTCGAGCAGGGGGGTCTTGGAGGCTTCGGACAAACGCAAACTCCGCAATAAACATGCCGGCGAACGCAGCCGGACCGGCTACCTGGGAACTTTGAAAGCCTTATATCAAATACGAGGTTCTGGGCAATTCAACGCCCGGCCGCGGGGTCCGGTTCAAATTTGCCCGCCATGGCGGCCACCGCCTGCTGCGGCCGGGTGGCACGGGTTACCAGGTCGAGCGGCCCACAGCAGATCAAGGTGTAATCGTACGCCGCCCCAGCCCGCTCATTGGCCAAAAGGAGCTGGTCATGGAGCTTGGAAACGCGCAAGCGTCGCAGGCCGGAACTGCCGGCGGCCCATAGGTCGCGGAAGCGGACGGTAAGCACCTGCGGGTTGCGGCGTTCCGCCCCAAGCACAATGTCGTTACCGGCGATGGGATCGAATGGGCAGAAACTCAGGATATCGTCGCGCGACTGGACGTCGATCCAGCCGATGCCGGTCGCCGTCGCGAGCTGGCGCAGCCGGTTGCGGAACCCTTTGGCCTCCGGATTGAAGCTGACCACCGGCAGGCAGGCGCCGAGCGTGAGCAGCGCCACGCGCGGCCCCGAATGGCCGAGCGTGCCGTCGCGCGCGAGCGCGCGGCCCAGACCATTGATCGCCAGCGCCGCGCCGAAACCGTGGCCGACGATCACCACCTCGTCGGCCTGGCTCTCGTGCACCGCGTCGGCGACGTCGCCGGCGAAAGCATCCAGCCGCTCGCTCCAATCCTTCCGCTTGCCGTTGACGAACTCGTCGATGGAAGCGGCCTCGTCGCAGCGTTGCAGCAGTCCGGTGATCGGTTCGCTCAGCCAGAGCACGGAGGCGAAGCCGCCGACTCCCGTGACGCCGCCGACAATTTTAGCGACCAGCAACGGCGCGCCGAGCGCGGCGACCAGGTTCATGCACAAGATGCCGACGAACGAGCCGAGCAGCAGCCATACGGTGATCAGCAATATCGGCGCGAAAGCGATCAGCGCGAAGCGCCAATTCATTCGCAGCATGCGGCCGAACGAGCCGTTGAGCAGCGCGATCCCGGTGGTGCGGTACATCTGCACGATCTTCCACCAGGGCGCGCGCGCCAAATCATTGCGGACCAGGTCGTCCCAGCGCAACAGCCGATAGCGGGTCTCGACTTGCCAGCCCTCGCCGCGGGTCGCTACATCCCACATGCCGGACATACCGTCCCGCGCTTCCACGGCGGCGCGGACCTCGCCGCTCAATCCGTAAAGCTCGCAGGCGCGGGCATACTCGCGCTGGAAGCGGTCAAAGTTTTCGGCGAGGCTGCGCGCGTCGTAGCCCTGCACATGAATCACGAGCCTGCGGTGGACCTGCACGCGCGATCAATCCACGTCGAGGGGTTCGCTGCCGGTCGGCTTGCCGGACGAGTCGAGGGTGATCTTCTCGACCCGGGCTTCCGCCTTTTGCAGCAGTTCCTCGCATCTTTTCTTGAGCACCTCGCCGCGCTCGTAGATCGCCACCGATTCCTCGAGCGGCACCTTGCCTTCCTCCAGCCGTTTGACGATCGATTCCAGTTCATCGATCGCCCGCTCGAAGGGCATTTTCATCACGTCGGAATGGGTGGTGTCGGCCATTGATGACTTCTAACGGTGAATGTTCGACAATCACATAGCGCAGTTTGCAGGGAGCGCCTAGCGCGATGGCCGACCTCAAGAACAAGATTGTTTTGGTTACAGGTGCTGCCGGCGCCATCGGCACGGCCGTTACCGCCGCGATCCGGCGCGCCGGCGGCACGACGATCGCGACCGACCTTGCCGGCAATGCTGGCATCGACGCGGCGCTCGATGTGGCGGCGGAAGCCGATTGGCAGCGCGTTACCGCCGACGTCGAGCGCCAGCATGGCCGGCTCGACGGGCTGGTCAATGCCGCCGGCATTGTCGTGCTCGGCAACGTGGAGCAGTTCGATTTCATGACCTGGCGGCGCGTGCTCGGCGTCAATCTCGACGGCGCCTTTCTCGGCTGCAAATATTCGTTCCCGCTGCTGCGCAAGCAGGGCGCCTCCATCGTCAATATGTCGTCGGTGTCAGGCCTGGTTGGCGGTCATAATCTCGCCGCCTACAATGCGTCGAAGGGCGGGCTGTCGCTGCTGACCAAATCGATCGCGCTATACGGCGCACGGCTCAAGCCGGCGGTGCGCTGCAATGCCGTGTGCCCGGCCTTCGTCGAGGGCCCGATGGTCGACGGCATGGTGCAAGCCGCGCGCGATCCGGACACAGCGCGCGGGAGGCTGACGCGCGAGATTCCACTCGGGCGTCTCGGCCGGCCGGACGAAGTCGCGGATCTCTGCGTCTATCTGTTGTCGGACGCCGCGGCCTTCATCACCGGCGTGGATCTGCCGATCGATGGCGGACTGACGGCATAATTTTCACCCGCGCATCAGCGCGGTGACGTGGGCGGCGGCCGAGCGCGACAGGCCCTGCAGATCGTAGCCGCCTTCCAAGAGCGAAACGATGCGGCCTTGCGCGCTGGCGTCGGCGATGTCCATCAGTCTCTGGGTGACCCAGGTGTAGTCCGCTTCCACCAGATTGAGGTTGGCTAGCGGATCGCGGGTGTGGGCGTCGAAGCCGGCCGAGATCACCAGGATGTCCGGCTTGAACTCGCGTAACCGCGGCAGGATCACGGTTTCGAACGCTTCGCGGAAGGCGTCGCCGCCGTCGCCGGCCGAGAGCGGCGCGTTGATGATGGTGTTGTGTTCGCCGCGTTCGCCGATCGCGCCGGTGCCGGGATAAAGCGGCATTTCGTGGGTCGAGCAATACATCACGGTTTTATCGGCCCAGAAAATATCCTGCGAGCCGTTGCCGTGNNTGCACGTCGAAATCGACGATGGCCGCGCGCTCGGCATGGTAGCGGTTCTGCGCATAGCGCGCCGCAATCGCGGCGTTGTTGAACAAGCAGAAGCCCATCGGCCGCGCCGTCTCGGCGTGGTGGCCGGGCGGGCGAATGGCGACGAAGGCGTTGGCCGCCTTCTGGTTCATCACCTCGTCGACCGCGCGCATGGCGCCGCCGGCGCCGCGCAACGCCGCTTCGACGCTGCCGGGCGACATCGAGGTATCGGCGTCGAGATGCACCAAGCCGTCCGCCGGCGAAGCGTCGCGGATCGCCTCGATGTATTCCATCGGATGCGCCAGCGCGACGACCTCGAGCGGCGCACGCGGTGCCTGCTCGCGCGCCAGCATATGGAACCGTTCGTCCTCCAGCGCCTGCTCGATGGCGCGCAGGCGGTCCGGCCGCTCGGGATGCCCGGGCGGGTTCACGTGATCGAAGCAGGCGGGATGGCTGAGGAGCAAAGTGGACATTGGATGTGTTTAACGCGCCTCAGTCGCCGCGCGCTAGGCTTTTGATTTCAGGCTCACTCCCGGCGGCGGCGGGATCGTGTCGGGCACGAAGAAATCCACCTGCAACGGCTGGCTTGGATCGACGCGGTATGGGTCGAAATCCGTGACGCCTTCCCCGGCCAGGAACGTGTCGTCGATCAGGAAGTTGCCGGTGAAGTTCTTCGGCTTATGGAAGATGCGGTAGGCCGCCTCGGCCAGGATTTCCGGCTTGCGCGACATGCGCATGATGGCGTCGCCGCCGAGCAGGTTTTTGATCGCGGCGGTGGCGATGGTGGTGCGCGGCCACAGCGCATTGACCGCGATCTTGCCGCGCTGCTCGCCGGACAAGCCCAGCACCACCAGGCTCATGCCGAATTTCGCCATCGAGTAGGCGGTATGCGGCGCGAACCATTTGGTTTGCATGTCGAGCGGTGGCGACAGCATCAGAATGTGCGGGTTTGCGGCTTTCGTGAGGTGGGGCAGGGCATATTTCGACACCATAAAGGTGCCGCGCGAATTGATCTGCTGCATCAAATCGTAGCGGCGCATGTCGGTCGCGGCGACCGGCGTGAGCTGGATAGCGCTGGCATTGTTGACCACGATATCGATGCCGCCGAATTTCGCCGCGGTCTCATCGATTGCCGCCTTGACGGCGGCTTCCTCGCGCACGTCGACGGCGAGCGGCAGCGCCTTGCCGCCGGCTTTCTCGATCTCCGCCGCCGCGCTGTGGATGGTGCCTTCGAGCTTGGGATGGGGTTCGACCGTCTTGGCGGCGATGGCGATATTGGCGCCGTCGGAAGCCGCTTTAAGCGCGATCGCGAGCCCGATGCCGCGCGAGCCGCCGGTGATAAAAAGCGTCTTGCCCTGAAGCGACATGACTATTTTTTCCTCGCCAGGAACGCCTCGAAAGCGGCGCGCGCTTCCGCCGATTGCAGGCGAGTCTTAAACAGTTCGGCTTCCGCGTCGATGCGCGCGACGATCTCCTGGGGATTGCCGCGCATGAGCCGGCGCGATGCCAGCACGCCCTGCGGCGGCAGTGCAGCGATTTCGCGCGCGGCTTTCATCGCCTCGGCTTCGACCGCGTCGGGGGCTACCATCGTGTTGACGAGGCCGGCCGCTTTCGCTTCGTCCGCGCTCAGCGGCCTTCCCATCACGAGCAGCGAGAAGGCGCGGCGCTGCCCCATCAGCCGCGGCGCGATCAGGCTGGAAGCAGCCTCCGGCACCAGGCCGAGCCCGACGAAGGGGGTGGCAAAGCGCGCGTTATCGGCGGCCACCACATGATCGCAATGAAGCAGCATAGTGGTGCCGACACCGACCGCGTTGCCCTGCACGGCGGCGACCAGCGGTGTCTCGCAGCGCGCCAGCGCGTATAGGAAACGCAGGATCGGCGCGCCCAGCGCGCCTTCTCCGGTCGCCATCTTGATAAAATCGCCGATGTCGTTGCCGGCGCAGAACGCCGTGGGAGCGCCCGCGATCAGCAGGCAGCGCAACGCGGGATTTTGCGCGGCGCTCTCGATTGCCTCGGCCATGGCATCGTACATCGCCATGGTCAGCGCGTTTTTCTTCTCGGGACGGTTCATCCGCACCGTGCGGATTGGTCCGTCGTCTGTCACGATGACGAGGTCGCCCATTATTATTCCGCCAGCGCGGCTTGCGCGTCGGTGATGCTTTGTGCGCCTTCGGTGATGCTGCGCTCAAGGCCGGAGGTCTGCACCGCGATGTTCTCGGCAAAGAATCGCGCCAGCGCCGTGCGCGCCGCGCCGTCGCCATTATCACGCAACGCAGCGAGCGCCTGGTCGGCGAGCATGCAGCCGCCGGCGGCGTGGCCGAACATCCTCAAGTAAGGCGTCGCGCCGGCAAGCGTAGCGTCGGACGTTTTTTGCGCCAGCAGCCATTGCGTCACGCGTTCGAGGCCGTCTATCGCTTCGCCCAGACGCGCCGCGGCCTCGCCAAACGCCGGCGCGTTGCTCGCTTGCACCGCTTTCACGGTCTCCCGCAATTCGCCGAGATAGCGCCGGACCGTGTTGCCGCCCTCCAGCGGAACCTTGCGCGTCACCAGGTCGATGGCCTGGATGCCGTTGGTGCCCTCGTAGATCGCGGCGATGCGGGCGTCGCGATAATGCTGCGCCGCGCCGGTCTCCTCGATAAAGCCCATGCCGCCGTGCACCTGCACACCGAGGGAAGCGACCTCGATGCCGATGTCGGTGGAGAAGGCCTTGGCGACCGGCGTGAGCAGCGAGGCGCGTTGATCGCCGGCCTTGCGTGCGGCTTCGGTCTTGCCGCGTTGCGAGCGGTCGATCGCCACGGCGGTAGCGTAGCAGATCGCGCGCGCGGCGCCCGTGAGCGCGCGCATGGTCAACAGCATGCGTTTTACGTCCGGATAGGCGATAATCGCGCCGGCGGCGCCTTGCTTGCGGTCGCGCGCGTAGGTCAGCGCTTGTTGCGTGGCGAGTTCGGCGATGGCCACGCCCTGCAATCCGACCGCCAGCCGTGTGCGGTTCATCATCGTGAACATGCAATGCATGCCCTTGTTCTCTTCGCCGATGAGGAAGCCGACCGCGCCGCCTTTGTCGCCGTAGATCATGGTGCAGGTGGGCGAGGCATGGATGCCGAGCTTGTGCTCGACCGAATGCGCGCGCACGTCGTTGCGCGTGCCGTCGGCCATGATCTTCGGCACCAGGAACAACGAAAGGCCTTTGGTGCCGGGCGGCGCGTCGGGCAGCCGCGCCAGCACGAAATGGATGATGTTGGAGGTTAGGTCGTGCTCGCCATAGGTGATGAAGATTTTCGAGCCGGTGATGCGATAGGTGCCGTCGGAAGCGCGCACAGCCCGCGTGCGCAAGGCGCCGACGTCGGAGCCGGCCTGCGGCTCGGTCAGTTGCATGGTGCCCATCCACTCGCCGCTGATCAGCTGGGCGAGGTGACGCTGCTTGAGATCGTCGCTGCCGTGGGTGGCGAGCGCATCGATGGCCGCCATGGTCAGCACCGGGCCGATGCCGAACGCCATGGCGCCCGAGTTCCACATCTCGATGCAGGCGGCGTTCACCGCGTGCGGCAGGTCCTGGCCGCCAAATTCGGCGGGCGCGGCCACGCCGTTCCAGCCGGCGGCGGCCCAGGCGGTATAGGCCTCTTTCCAGCCCGGCGGCGTGGTGACGACGCCGTCCTTAAAGGGGGTACCGAATTTGTCGCCGACGCGATTGAGCGGCGCGATCACGTCGCCGGCGAAGCGGCCGGCTTCAACCAGCACCTGATCGACCATGGCCTCGTCGAGATCCCCGTAAAGCCCTTCCGCCAGCGCGGCTTTCAAGCCGGCGGCGTGTTTGAGCGCGAAAGCAATGTCGGAAACGGGCGCACGGTAGCTCATGGTTCATCCTATCCGGGCCCCAGTGCGGGTCAACGCAAGCCGGAACAGGCCGCGTTTATCCGGTAGAATGGACCGGCGCAGGCGTTGATCGGGCAGGGCGTCGCCGCTATGGTCCGCGCGGCGCGCCGAATTTATGTTTCCACGCGTCGTTTCCGGTGTGTTTTGGGGCGTAGCCAAGCGGTAAGGCAGCGGATTTTGATTCCGCCATTCGGAGGTTCGATTCCTCCCGCCCCAGCCAACGAAATCAAAGACTTGTACTCAATTTATCGGTTGCGAGAGTTACGGTCTGGCACCGATTTGGCACCATTTAGACTAAGCTTCGGACTCATGATCCAGGCGCGTGGTTGGCCACAGTTGCTGCAACGTTTCTGGATTACCAAAGCCATTCTAGCTTGTAGATGTCCTTTAATTTAGGATTTTGAATTTCCCATACGATGCCTTTTTCTCCGGACAATTCCGTGATCTTGGCGGCTGTCATCACTTGTTTGTCGGCTACTCCTTCGACAACTTTGCATTTCACCAGTCTGGGTGGTCGGCTCTTTGGAAAGTGAATTCGAAGAGTGAGATGTTTGGTTGGGAATGCAATCTCTTGAGACCAGTGTTCTTCGTCGTTCGTAAAGCAGTCGTGAAGGTCGGCTGTATAAACGTTTTGGAACCGCGAGCCTTTTTCAAGGAGGTCGCCGAGATCGATTCGAGAGATATAAAATCCGTGCTCTTTTGTCGTCTCAACTATTGTTCCCCACATCGTGGAGAATCCACTTGCTTTGCCGGCAGCGGTTACGCCCTCATGATATGCATTCAATTCATCATTGTTTACGATGTAATTGCTGGTCTTTTGATATCTCGCGCATTTGCCATCCACGCTCGTCAGAAAAACGTCGACTACGGTCAACTGCGAAGTCAGATCGCTTTCGTGGTCCGGCGCTGATCCCTTGTTGGGGTTGTTTTGATTCCAAAGAAGGCGGCGGGTGATTGGGGCTAAAGCCCATTTGGTACCAGCATTAATTTGCCCGCGGAAATATGCGAGCAAGGCCGCTGCTAGCATGCTCAGGGCAGCTGCGGCTATGGTCGCAAGGTGGGTGGTAGTAAAGCCCAACAAATCATTGAAGATCACGTCCATGCGACAAGCAGGGGAGCCGCATCTGAATAATTGCGATTCTTTTGTTGCGCCGTTAGTTGTTCCTGGATTTGAAACTTGCGTGAACGAGTAGCCGGAGATTCGAAAGTTTCTCTCGGGGCAAAAAACGTGGCGCACTGCGATTGCAGTGATGCGCCAGCAGCAGGTACTTGCGCAGATTCCAGGCGCTGATTACGTCTATGTTTCTTTGAAGGAGGACGTGATGTCTGGCGGCGGCAAAGGCTAATTGATTTTGTCTTTCTAATTGAAAGTTTATTTAGCGATACTGCTTGTTTCCGTCTGGCGGCGGTGCAGGTGTGACGATGCTTAAGCATGTCCCTAATAGTAACTTGGGTCGACGGGGAATGTGCAGGACTATCCCCACTGCTTCCTAAGCACCGGGTCAAGCCGGTTACTTAGCCATTCTTGTTGGTCGACATGTCCATCCCGTCAACCCAGGTGGCGAGGTCAGTCACCTCGCACTCCATGCCGTCGTACTCACCGGCCCGCTCGGTGGTGGTGACGATCGTGTAATCCTCAACCGAGGCAATGGCAGCGGTGTAGAGGTCCGTGTCGCCGTCGACCGGCTTCGCCGGCCACGCTGGCGCACACCCGATGCGCGGGCCCACGAACCAGTCTCTGTCGGAGATTGGGTCATTCACGTCATTGCCGGTGCGGGCCAAAATCGACGTTTGTCCGCTCTTACCCGTGCGCCGTGGAAAGG
>PMAF01000045.1 GCA_003152455.1 Hyphomicrobiales bacterium | reverse complement strand
CACTTTTCAGGGGGTCGATCAAAAACGCGATCATGTTGCGCCGTGAGCAAATTTAAACGAGCGTTCACTAACGCCTGTTGAGCGTTCAGAACGTCCAATGTTGTTCGCTGTCCAACACGCGCCTCATCGCGAACACCATTGAGTGCACTTTCCGATGCTTTCACCTGGCGCGCTGTCGCCTCGGTTTCGGCTTTTGTGGCGTCGAGCTGGCCGCACGCGAATCTTGCCGGGCCGATGCCGAACTCAACCGAGTTTCTCGATCTGCTACTTGATTGGGTGCCGGATGATGAAGCGCGCCGGCACATTCTAGTGGACAATCCAGCGCGGCTATATGGCTTCTAGGCGACCAACAACCGATTCAGAGACGTTTCAGTGAGTGGATATAGGCCACAACGTCCCAGATTTGCCGATCACTGAGCATCGGCCATGACGGCATCGCCGTCCGGGGCACTCCATTCCGGATGACAAAGTATATCCTGGTCGCGCTTGCCTCCTCCGACCACGGCAGCAGCGTGAGATTGGCGGGTGGCGGATTTATTCCTTCTCGGCGCTGACCGCGGCCGTCACCCTTTACTCCATGGCAAATCGCACAGTTGGCGGCGAAGATGATGCCCCCGGCTTGTTGAGCCGCGCGCGACGTCAACAGTCCAGCCGGCATTTTGGGCGAATTGCGCTCACATCCCGAAATGGTGAGTAGAATCGCGAATAGGGTAATGCCGGCCTTCACGCTCGGTTTCGGGAAACATCTTGTAGCCAAGGCTTTGCACCTCGCGCACAACTGCCTCTGCAAGTTCATCAAGCCTCACTTCGACTACGATCGATCGAACTATACTCAAATCAATGGCTTCCGGCACGATCCCCAATAACGTAACGGAGGCCGGGTAGCAGTCTATGAGGCGGGCAGCATCCAGAAGATCGGCGACCCCGACCTGATGCGGCGATAGACGCTCGCGGACGGCATCCATGACGTCTTCTCCGTCGATCCGGACCAAGGTCCCCGGCGGGCTGTCAGTGCGAACTGCATCGACGAGGATTACGCGATCGGATTCCGCGAGCAACCCCAAAAGGGACATACCCAGCGTCCCCCCGTCTTCCAGATGCACACCCGGCGGAATGCGATAGCTGCGCTCAATGCGAGCGATCGTCGCGGCGCCAAGCCCGTCGTCACCCAGCAATACATTGCCAAGTCCCAGGACGAGGAGGCCGATCGCCTTCTTTGCAGGCTCTCGTGCAGAATTCCCGCTCACGAGATGCCTACCTTTCGCCTGGACAGAAACTTGTAGCCGGAAACGATCGAATCGAACGTTGCGGTGCGCTCAGCGACCGACGCAAGCAGCACAAAGTAGATGTGGATCACGGCGAATATCAGCACAATCCACATGCAGATGTGATGGATCAACCGTGCCATCTGCAGACCCTCAAACAATGGTATCAAAAAATTGAAGACCTGGAACGGCGAACTGGGCGAAACGTCGACCGTGTAAAGGGCAAGGCCAGTCGCGATCAAGAGAAGATAGACCCCGAAGATCATGGCGTAGCCTGAACCCGCCAGCGCGTCATGACCTGCGTTTTCCTCCGCCTCGCGGCGCATGAAGGAATAAAACATTGCGGTTTTCCAGAAGCTGCGAAACCGCTCGCGCCTGAACGGGATGAGCTGCGTTAAGCGTGCATAGTCATTGCCCACGAACATCCAATAGATACGCACCAGCACCGACAGGGTAAACACGATCGCCGCATACATGTGAATGACGCGCACGGTGCCCATCACAAAATGATCCCGCGCCAGGCCCGCAACGCTGATGAACGGATGACCGATATAATAGCCCGTCGCAGACAACACGATGATTGAAAAAAAATTCAGCCAATGCGTCAGGCGGACGGGCAACTCCCAGATATAGAGCCGTTCAACGTCGGTATTTTTGCTACGTGCTATTGCCATGGAACTCACATAACCCTCACCCGGGCCAGTTCGCGTTTCGTCGCATCGACCACGTGGACGCCGCAGGCCATACACGGATCGAAGGAATGCACGGTTCGTAGGATTTCCAGCGGCTGCTCCGGCTTGGCGACGGGGGTGCCCACCAGTGCGGCTTCGTAGGGGCCGGGGTGACCACTGGCGTCACGCGGACCGGCATTCCAGGTGCTCGGCACCACGCACTGGTAGTTCGCGATCGAACCGTTGCTGATGTGAACCCAGTGACCGAGCGCCCCGCGCGGCGCCTCGTGGAAGCCGGCGCCTAGGCAATCGCGCGGCCAACTGGCGGGATCCCACTTCGAATTGTCCTGAATGCGGTATTCGCGGCGCGCCATGTTCTCGGCCAAATCCCGGACCCAACGGTCCATCGACTCGACCAGCACCTGGGTCTCGATGGCGCGCGCAGCTATCCGGCCGAGGGTCGAGAACAACGCCTCAGGCCCTACGCCTAGCGTCTTCAAAACCTTGTCGACCAGAACCTTGACACGCGTCGGGCGGCCGGTGCTGTAGGCAACCAGCATACGGGCCAGCGGCCCGACCTCCATCGCCGCGTCGTCATAGCGCGGCGATTTCAGCCAACTGTATTTCTGCGCAACGTCCAACCTCTCGAAAGGCGGCTTCGGCCCGGTATAGTGAGGCGAGGTCTCGCCCTTGTAGGGATTGAGTCCCTTGTCGTCGCCGACCGAATAATCGTACCAGGAATGCGCGATCTGCTCGGTGATCTTGGCATGATCGACCGTCTCGATATTCGCCAGATTTCGATTATGGATGACGCCGGTGGGAAAGAACAGCTGAGGATTCTCGCTGTCGTCCTCCGGATAATCACCATAGGCCATGTAATTGCCGATACCGGTGCCGATGGACGCCCAGTCTTTGTAATAGGACGCGATCGCCAGCACATCCGGCAGGTAGACACGGCTGACAAAGGCCATGCCGTCGGCCACCAGCGCGTCCAGCGCCGTGATGGTGTCCATATTGAGCGCCGATTGGGAGTCGGGATCGACCGGCGTCGCCATGCCGCCGACCAGGAAGCTTTGCGGGTGCGGATTCTTCCCGCCAAGAAGAGCATGGATCTTGATGAAGCGGCGTTGAAAATCGAGCGCCTCCAAATAGTGCGCCACCGCCATCAGATTGGCCTCCGGCGGCAATCGATAGGCGGGATGGCCCCAATAGGCATTGGCGAAGATGCCGAGCTGGCCGCGCTCGATAAAGGCCTTGATGCGCGTTCGCACGCCGGAAAAATAGTTTGTGCTGGATAGAGGCCAGTCCGAGATCGATTGGGCGAGCGAAGAGGTCTTGGCCGGATCGGCATCGAGCGCGCTCACGATGTCGACCCAATCGAGCGCGTGCAGATGATAGAAATGCACCACGTGGTCATGGACGGCCTGCGCCGCCATGATGAGATTGCGCAGGATGCGTGCATTGGGCGGCGGCACCGCGCCGATGGCTTTCTCGACGGCCCGAATCGAGGCAATGGCGTGAACCGTGGTGCACACGCCGCAGATCCGCTGGGCGAAAGCCCATGCATCGCGCGGGTCACGACCGCGCAAAATCAACTCGACGCCGCGAAACATCGTCGAAGACGACCATGCCTCTTTGACAACGCCGCCGTCGACCTCAGCCTCAACGCGAAGATGGCCTTCGATCCGCGTGACGGGATCAACAACGATATGCGCCATCACTCAGCCTCCGATCCGTCTTCGCTTGAAGCTTTGCTTCCGATTCGATGGCGCACGATCTCTCCAACGCCATGCGCCACCGCCGCCGCCGCCACGAGACCGGTCAGGCCGAGCCCGACAGGGTCGACCCAGCTGCCAACATCGAAACCGGCAACGTTGGGGAGCCGCTGGTAGAACGGCGTCATCGTGTCCCAGAAATTCGGCTCGGCGCAGCCGATGCAAGGGTGGCCACATCCGATCGGCCAGTTGGTACCTTCATTCCACCGCACGACCGGACAGTTCTGCGACGTCGCCGGCCCCTTGCATCCCATCTTGTAGAGGCAGTGGCCGTGGCGATGCGCCTCGTCGCCCCAGGCATCCACGTATTGCCCGGCGTCGAAATGCGCGCGCCGCTCGCAATTGTCGTGGATAGACTTGCCGTAGGCGAACAGCGGACGCCGATACTGATCGAGGGGCGGCCAGCGTTTCAAGGTCAGGTAGTAAACGATAAGCGCGGTGATGTTCTCGGCATTGGCCGGGCAAGCCGACATGTTAATGAGGTTCTTGACGCCGGGGACCGCGTCGGCGACGGACAAAGCGCCGGTCGGGTTTGGTCGCGCCGCCGGAATGCC
Organism: Hyphomicrobiales bacterium; assembly: GCA_003152455.1. GTDB lineage: Bacteria > Pseudomonadota > Alphaproteobacteria > Rhizobiales > Xanthobacteraceae > Pseudolabrys. The sequence goes on along the minus strand of PMAF01000045.1, from coordinate 1,687 downwards.
ACCGAACGATGCGCAGGTGCCGACCGCGATGGTCGCGGCGGCGCCGCCACAGATCTCGCGGGCAATTTGCAGGGCCGACTTGCCGCCGATCATGCAATAGGCGCCGTCGGCGTCGGACGGAATCGAGCCCTCGATCAACGCGATATATTTTCCGGCATTGTCGCGGACGGCTTGCGTCAACGCCTGCTCGGCCTGACTACCGGCGGCAGCCATCAAAGTTTCGTGATAGCTGAGAGAAATTGAATCGAGAATGAGATCGGCAACCGTTGGATGGCCGGCCCGCAGAAGGGATTCGGTATTGCCGGCGCAGTCTTGGAATTCAAGCCAGATCAGGATCGGCTTCTGTTCGTTTTCCACGGCCGCAGCAATCGCTGGACCAGCGCTAGCCGGCAGCCCCAGCACCGCTGCCATCGACGCGCAAAATGCTAAAAAGTCGCGACGGGAAATACCCTGATGTTCGAGTTCCTCCCTGAGGCCATGAACCCTCATGAGATACCTCCTCGTTGGAACATGAAAAAATGAAGATTACACTCGAACCGCAACTATTATTCGCAACGCATTGCGTGACAGCCAGAGGCGAATACGCAACTCTGCTAGGCAACTTTGGCAATCGAACGGAAGTGCTGACTGATGGGCAATGTGACCGTTCGGTGCATTGGCCGCTAGCAGCTGAGTTTATACATTGCGTGCCGATCCGGGGCGGTTGCTTTGACCTAGATCAATTCTGCCGGCGCAAGCGAGATAATTGTGATTAAATAAGACGCGGAGCAAAAGCATGTGCCTAGGAATCCCCATGCAGGTTATTGCCGTCGACGGCTATCTGGCGCGGTGTTCCGCTCAGGGCATCGAACGCGACGTTAGTCTGTTCCTGCTTCAGGATGAGCCGGTGGCAACCGGCGATTTCGTGATGGTTCATGTCGGTTACGCGATCCAAAAAATGACCGCGCAACAGGCGCGCTCCGCCTGGGAGCTATATGACGAGGTGCTAGCCGCTGAACGAGCAGATGACTATGCATGAGCTCGCGATCTGCCAGGCCCTGATCTCGCAAGTGGAAAATATTGCGCTTCAGCGCGCCGCGCGGGTGCGGCAGGTTCATGTCGGTGTCGGCCCGCTTTCCGGTGTCGAGCCGCGGTTACTGGAGAACGCCTATCCGCTGGCCTGCGCCGGCACGCGCGCTGAGGGCTCGCAACTCGCGATCGAGGAGACCGATATACGCGTGCGCTGCCGTGTCTGCGGCGCGGAGACCGTCGCTGCAGCAAACCGCCTTTTATGCGGCACCTGCGGCGAATGGCGCACCGACCTGATCACTGGCGACGAACTTATGCTATTGCGGGTCGAGCTTGAAACGCGAGAAGACGCAATGGAGGTTGCTCATGTGTGAGACTTGCGGCTGCACGGTGACGCAACCAGGCGCCGAAGACGCCGCTACCGTCGAGGTAATGAGCCGCCTGCTCGACGCCAATGATCGGACGGCGGCGCATAACCGCGACCATTTCGACAGTCATAAAGTTGTCGCCTTCAACCTGATGTCGTCGCCGGGAGCCGGCAAAACTGCCCTGCTCGAGGCGACGATAGACGCACTCAAGTCTGAATTCCGCATGGCGGTGATCGAAGGGGATCTCGAGACCGATAATGATGCGCGGCGTATTCGCGCGCATGGCGTTCCCTGTGTGTACCGAATATTCG